>NZ_JBEFTW010000061.1:0-21556 GCF_040196095.1 Actinopolymorpha sp. B17G11 | reverse complement strand
CGCACCCACGAACCAAGAACGTCCCGATCACCGTCATGCAACACCAACGCCGCAGCAGGAGGATGAGCCATACCAGCATCCTCCCAGGAACAACCGTCCAATCATTAACGCCACGCCGTACTAGCGATCCAGACCGCCAGCCGAGGCGAGTGGGAGCAGTTCGAATCTGGATACTTGGCGGACTGGGAGGCTTGGTTAATTCAGTACGGCGACCAGCCCGGCGCCGGGGACATCCGCGCGGAAGCCGACAGGCACCGCAACGGATGGCTCCGGGGCTGGCGGGACGTCCTCGGCTTCGCCTACCTCACCCTTGTCCGACCTGTTCGCTCTTCGCCGGAGGCCCAGAAGCAGGGCTGACACCGCCGTTCTTTGGTGGGCCTCAAGTCCCGCTTGTCACCTGCGTACCGCGCCGATAGCGTCGGGCGTTTCTACGCGGGAGAAGGCGGTGGAGCGTGACGGCAACTTGGATGCCACGCGAACAGTGGGACCAGCTTCTGCAAGGCGAGGCGTGCCCCCTGTGCCAGGAGATGGAAGTCCGCATGGAGCCCGACTATGCGGACCGCTACGGACACACGATCACGACACTGGACACGAGTGTGTTTCGGCTGTGCACCGATCAGTTCAGCCCCGGGTACAGCGTGGTGATCTACAAGCAGCACGTGGTCGAACCGCACGATCTTCCACCGGCCGAGCAGGCGGCTTACCTTGCCGATGTCATGGACGCAGGCAAGGCTGTCCAGCGGGCGCTCGGAGCCGACAAGATGAACTACCTCCTGCTCGGAAACGGGCAACCGCACACCCACTGCCATCTGGTGCCCCGCTACTACGGTGACCCGGCAGGGGGTAGACCGTTCCTACCCGAGCAGCCCGTGACTGCCAGCACCGGAGAGCTTCTGGATCGAGTCGAGCGGATTCGGGCCGCGATATAAGGCCTTCGGTTGCAGGAACCCCGCGGGTGATGGGACGGCTGCGCTCGGGTCAGGTCAGCCCTTTACCGGCCAATGCAGCTCGGTGTAGTGATTGTCGGGGTCAGGTGTGAGCTCTGGGGCTGTGAGCCATATCCAGCGCAATGGGCCGGCTGGTTCGAGTCCGGCCGATTCGATCTGCGTTCGCAGGTTCGCGATGACCGCCCCGAACTTCTCCATGTCCCAGAAGTTGCCAGAGAAATAGGCCGATGCCACCTCGCCTCGATGGAGTACGGCGGGAATGACTCGGCCCTCGGGGGCGCCCGATCGATCGACGGGCACTCCAGCTTCCCAGCCGTCATCGAGAAAGAGCGTGTAGGGCGGCCCTGCCGATGCGAGGCCCTGCTGCTCATGGGCCTGCCACGCTTCTCCAATGGCTTCGCCCACAGCGCACCAGTCCGTCTCGGCACTGCGATCCGCCTTGGCACTCCGTACACACAGGACCGGCTGATCACTGAGTGTCTTGCGCACGATCGAGGTCACGTTCACATTCGCTTGCTGCGTCGACATGGCACTCCCTTCGGATCGAAGGTGCCGGAGAGCAGCCGCGTACGACTCGCCAGTGCGCTGCATGCGTTGTCGAACGAGTCGCTTGCGATTGCGGTTCGCCGTCATCCGGCCCTCCACGTCCAGCGCTACGTCCCCCAGCGACGGCGCCCGACGGTGACCGGGACAGCGATCCGAGGATATGGTCCCCTTTGCCTCCAGCAAGCGGCTCTGCTTGGGGAGAACCGACGGAGGTTTGGCGGTGGATCGACGCCACGAGGAGCGTACTCAGTCCCGGCTCGACTCCGCAACGGTTGCCCGCGTCATCTGTGGCAGGTGCCGGACGGAGGCTCTCGCGGAGCCCCCTGCTTGCTCACCAGTGCATACATTGACCAGATGGGGTCGGTGAGGGCGAGGGACGTGATCCTTTCCAGCACCCGGTCAGGCGTTCCAGAAACAGCGTCCAGGTCGGGGCTCAAGCGACGTGCGCTGATCGCTGGTGCTGTTGTCCTGGCTGCCGGAGCGGGAGCGGCAGGCGGTGTGGTGGGTACGCACTACTCCCTGCCGGGTGTCGACGATTCGGTGCTGGATACCCACCACGGTTCGGATGTCGAATTCTTCGCCCGGATGAGAATGTCTGGTGCGTTGGATGTTCTCCCGCCCAGCTTGACCGAGGCGATCAAGATGTCCTCGGTCGTGCTCGTGGGCGAGATCGTCGACGTCCGCGCCACAGAACCGGTCACCGGCGAGGTGCCGACCGACAAGTTCTACGGCGTTGGCCTCGTGGTGCGGCCATTCGAGACCGCGCAAGGTTCCTCGTGCAAGGGCCTGACCATGTACTCAGTCCAGCATGGGGAACCGGAACTCATCGACGGGATGGCTGAAGAAGCGCGCACCTACGAGAAACTGAGTGACCTGGTTGCCTACCTCCGGACACTGGACTCCGTGCCTGTCGGAACAAAGATCGGCTGATCAGCGGTCGGCTTCCGCTCGTACCAGATCTGGCAGGCCTTCCGGACAGTACGCCTTCAACTGAAGGCCTCCGGGACGCTTCACCCGGAGGCTCCCCGTTCAACATGCTTCGTCCTCCTTGCTGATGCGATCACGCGTGCGTTCCCCGCCCGAGCAGTGATGGAGTGCCGTCACGCGGGATCGAGAACGCGACACTGCCGTCGTCCTGTCAGACATCCTCGACTTCCCTCGGGTCGTTGCCGACAAGCCCGTCCACCGCCTCGCGGATGAGGTCGGCGTGGCCGGCATGCACCTGGTACTCCTCCAGCAAGGTGACGAGCAAGCCTCGGCGATTCAGGATCCAGGTGTCCGTGCCTCCCGGGACAGGTACGTCGAGCCCGCCGTCGGCGCTGATCTTCCGCCACTCGACCCTCGCGCGCTCGACGGCGCCGTACCACAGCGCCTACAGCGCCTCCGGCTCGTCCGCGCACCGCCAATCGTCCTCCCCGCCGACCAACGTGGCTGCCCGACCGGCAGCCCCTGCGGCAAACCCGTCCTCGACGACCGCCATGTGCTTGATCAGGCCCGCCAACGTCATCGTGGATGGTGGGTGCTGTCGGCGCAACTGCTCGGCTTTGAGCCCTCCGGTCTTCCAGGCAAATCGCCACCGCACACGGTCGAGAGCGAAGCACAGCACCTCCGCCTCGCTACCGTCCATGTTGTCGGCGTACGGGAAGAGGTCTGTGTAGTCCATGCCCGCGAGAATGGCAGAGGCCGCAGCCGAACGCTACGGTCGTGGACCGGTTCCACACGCTGCCGACCGGCGTCGACCTGCTGGCAGAGAAGGCGGCGTACACGTGCCACGGCATCTGCTCACCCGCAGTGGCGGCCGAGCGGAACTGGACGTCCTCGATTCATGACGGCCGCCCGCCGAACTGCCAGTGGTGGACCTCGATGTCGGCGTACCTGTCCGGGGTCAGGATGGCGCGTGCCGTGTACGGGTCCGTTGCCCGGACCAGCGCCGCCGTGCCCAGCCAGGTCGTGCCATCGTCGGACAGCAGCGGCCCGTAGGCGATCAGGTCATCCCGCTCGGTCGGCACGGCGAGGTCGGCCGCCCGGCCGGTGCTGAGGCCGAGCACGAGGTACCGGTTGCCACCGGTCCGGCCGCCGGGGAAGTCCCACATGGTGCGTCCCAGCATGTTGCGCCACCGGCGCAGCAGCACGTCCCGGTACACGCCAGCCTGGTAATTGGGCTCGTCGAAGGCGAACGCGCGGGCACCGGCGGCATCTGGCAGGTCGACAATGTGCACGCTCCCGCTGGGCGTGTCGCTGTCGCCGGCGAAGGTCGGGCCGCGAGCGATCATCTTCGTCGCGTACCGGTCCATGTAGGACCAGTGCTCTTCCCGCAGCTCGTTGCGCAGCGCCGCGGAGCCGGTCCGATCGCGGTGATAGCAGAAGAACTCCATGTCCACAGTCTTCACCATCACGGGACTTGGGCCACCCGATCCTTTGGTGGCTGAACTGAGTTGAGTCGGCCGCCAGGCACTTCCATACTGGCTCGATGCCACAGGTGGATCGTGCTCCCGAAGGCTCGCTTCCGCCGTCGTCGCCACCGCTCCTGCGTTCGACGCCTGTTGACGCCCTGGATCCGCACCTGCGGCAGCTGACAGCTGAGATCGCGCCTGGGAGCACGGCTACCGATCTCGGCGGTTGGATGAGCCGCAACCTGCTGCTCGAACCTGCCGGGATCGTCCTCCGCGTGCATCCCCCATACGTCACACGTCGCAGACTTCTCGCGGTCCAGCACGTTCGGCAGACCCTCGCTGGAACGGGCATCAGGGTCCCGGTTGCTCTCAGCCGAGACGGCGTTACCGCGTTCCGATGCGGCGACCGTTGGGCCGAGACGGAAAGACACGTCCCACACGAGACGCCGCCGAGCACCTGGCAGTCGTACGCGTGGATGTTCCGCGCCATGGGGACGCTCCATCGTCGCCTGGCTGCCGTTGATCTGCGTGGTCCGCGTCCGTCGACCGCGATCTTCGCCGCGCCCAACACCCTGTGGGCGTGGCTACCGACAACCGAGGCGGCCGTCGCTGGAGATGCGGAGTCCACACAGATCGCGCGGTCACTCCGAAGCCTCCTCGGCCGATTGCGCTACCGCTGGATGTCGCCGACCGGCCTCCCTCATCAGCTCGTGCACGGGGACGTCAAGCTCGAGAACCTCGGCATCGGTCCTTCCGGCGAGACGGTCTTCCTCGACTTCGGTTTCGTCACGCACCGCCCCCGCATCCACGACCTGGCCTTCTCCCTCACCCATTCCGTACTCACGGTGGACGGCCATGTACCGACCGATCCCACCATGTTCCCGTGGCATCGCGTACGTCGGTTGGTCGAGGAGTACGAAGAGTCGACCGGTGCTCCGCTGACAGTTCTTGAGCGTCGGGCACTCGCCCCGTACACCGCGGCCGCACGGATCTACCACGCGACCTACGCCGGATTCGGCCCGAACCCTGCCGAGTGGCTCCACAACAACGTGCCCGCCATCCAGTTCAGTGATTGGCTGCTGGAGCACCCCGAAGTGTTGAGCGGTTAGGGCTCTGACTCGTCGGGTTCTCACGGGCTGGTCACTTGTCCCTTGACGCCGCTGCAATCGCGTCAACTTGGGCTCTCCTGCGATCCTCGATCTTTGCCCATTGCGCTACGGCCCTCAATCTGGCTGCTTGCGATGACAACAGCGCGGAGTGAAGAATCGCCGATATGAGTGCAACCGGGTGCCACTTCTGTGACCAACAGACACGATTCCGCAAGGCGGGCATATACATCGAGAACGAGTTCTGCATCGCCCACCGGAAGTCCCCCATCGACCTCACAGCCGATGAATGGACGGCGACACATGATCTCCTGGTCATGGCCAGGGAGGCTCTGCACGAGCTTCTGGCTCCCGACGGATACATCCTCGGGTGGAACGACATGGCATCGCTACATGCGCACCTGCATGTCATTCCCCGATTCGACGACGAACCCATGTGGCATCAGGGAGTTCGGTCCGCGATCAAGATCCCGAAGCCGACGTCCAGACCCGTGGAGCCCTGGGAGTGGCCGGGCGGCACCGGCTCATTGAGGGACCGGAGTCCGGTCCAGGATCGTTAGGCAGAGTAGTCGGTCATTCGATCCGCGATCATTCAGCTCAGTGATCGTCTGGACGCGGAACCCAGCCAGCCATAGGTGTTCGTCGAGTTCCTCTCTGGTCCAGGGGCGCATCGTGAAGTCGTAGGAGGTCAGACGCGGAGGTTCGGTGCCGGTGCGCAGCTCGTGTTCCTCGTGGGTGTAGATGAGTCCGTGCTCGAACTTCCCGTCGGCCGTAAAGGCCAGCGTGCCACGCGGCGTGTCGACCAGCTTCTCTATGCGGTAGTTGTCTCCGTAGCGACGTTCGGATACGTCCCGGTCCCGAACGTCGAGGACTATGGCGCCGCCCGAGCGGAGGTGTGAAGCGAAACTGTTGAGCACGGCTTGCCGCTCGACGTCACTGATCATGTCATTGAGGACGCCGCGGCACACGATGGCGTCGTAATGTCTTCCAAGTTCGAGCTCGCGGAGGTCTGCGACTCGAGCATTGGCTCTCGGTAGCCGATCGGCCGCTTGCGACAACAACTCGGCCGAGGCATCCACCAAGTCGACCGAATAGCCACGCGCACCGAGAGCCGCAGCGTAGCGGCCCGTCCCACAACCAGCGTCGAGCAGCCTCGCGCCCGGTCCAATCCCGACCGACTGAAGGTCTGCGCAGGCCGCCGCGACCCATGGACCCTCCGGAGCCGCAACAACCAAGTCGTACGCCCAACCGAAGCTTCCATAGAAGGGTCGGGCGCTATCCGCGGAAGCAGACCAAGACACCCGAACATGCTCCCATGCGCGGCCCCGTCGCCGTGCCATCGGCGTGCATGCGACCCCCTTGAGCTAATGGCCCGTTAGCGGCCGGTGCCGTTGGCTGCCCGTCGGCGTTCGGGTAGGAATGAGTCGTGTCAGACATCGACGTGCCAGGGTGTGGGTTCTGCGATGACCTTCGGGGGCGGGCCCGCCGTACACCGCGGGCATTCGAGGATGAACGGTTCGTCGTGTTCATCGGTCGATACCAGCCTACGGGGCCAGGCTACGCCCTGGTCGTTCCCCACAGACACATTCAGGACCTGCACTCGCTGCCCGAACGGGACTGCGGTCCAATGCTCCAGATGGTTCGTATGACGTCCGCCGCCGTCCAACAGGTGTTTGACACGACCGGCACCACGGTGACCCAGAACAATGGTCCGCCGGGTCAGTCCGTCCCACACCTGCACTTCCATGTCGTCCCTCGCCGACCAGGGGACGGATACCCGAGAAGGGCAAGCCGCCCGGAGTCGGATGACGAACTGGCCGGCCAGGCGCTTGAACTCGCGGCCGCCCTGAGACCGAGTGTGCGGCGTGCACGATAGACGGATTAGGAATCTGATCATCTGCCCCAGACGGGTCGGCTCGCTCATTCCATGGGGGAGCGGCCTCCTCGGAGCTTTGTTTGTCCAGGTCAGCTCAGACCCATCCGACTGTTTGTTGCACGCGGGTTGCACGACGGTCACCGGGTCTCCGCTTCGAGCCAGGTCTCGGGGTGCGACTGTGAGAGGCGGACGTTGAAACCGTCTGGGTCTGCTACAACTGCGTCTCGTTCCCCCCATGGTTGATCGGTCGGGTCTTGGCACACATCGACACCGCTGCTGCGTAGTTGGTTGATGAGGCGATCAACATCGTCGACGCCGAGAGACAGCTCGACGCCTCGGCCGGTGACCTCGCCTTCAGCTCGTTTCGGGTAGTCCAGTCCCTCGCCGCGGGGATGGAGAAGAAGGCGGCTGGCCCCAACCTGGTACGCCGTTCGCCCGGCGTGCTCGTACACGACGGGAAGACTGAGGTGACCCCCGTAGAACCGCATCGACGCTGGGACATCATCCACGTACAGAACGATTGCCTGTACGTCCATCCTGTCCACCTCCCTGGGATCGTCTCCATCGATCAATTGGTGAAGCTGGCTGGCGACTGCCCGTGAGCCAGCTGCTTGGCGCGCTAGAGAACGCCAATGCCGGTCGACTCTGCTGTGAGCTTCCTCAGGACTGCCCGCCAGGAGTGGCCGCAGGTCCGCCAACGGCATGTCGAGGCTCCGGCCAAGGCGGATGAGTTCGGCCTGACGCAGCTGCGACGGCAAGTACCAGCGGTAGCCGGTCAGGTCATCGACGGCAGCGGGCCGAAGGAGACCGGACTCGTCGTAGGAGCGCAAGACGCGCGGACTAAGCCCAGCCGCTCGGGCGAACTGGCCGATCGACAGCATCTCGCTCATATCAGAATCATGGACCTTGACATCGAGTGAGGGTCAACACCAGCCATTTGCCGCGCCCGAGATCCGGGCCGCCACGCCGGCGTCGGGAGCCGACGTGACCCCTCTTTGAGGGGAGATTCGCGTCGTACGCTGCGCTTCATCTGCGGACCAAGGGAGCAGCCCGGCCCGACAAGGTTGCCCGGGCCCACAAGAGTCTGATCGGCGTCGTAGTCGGCCACGGCGACGAACGGACCGCGGTCCGGCTGGTCGGTACAGACCCGACGAGACAATAGGTTTAACGGATACGTCCGTTGCTCGCACGCATGTCTTCAGGATGGCAACATGCACCTGCGGCACTTGGAGCCTGATCTCTGGGTCCGCCGACGAGCCCGAGGACGGCGCCCCGACGGCGCCCCGACGCCGCCCGCGAGGCCGGCAGGAGGGGTCGCCGACCACTGGTGACCAGGACTACTGTCCCGCCATGGACTGGACGGATCTGCCTTTCACCGACTCTCAGCAAGGCACCGATGCTGAGATCCTGTGCTTTGCACTCGAACGCGTGCACAAACAGTTCGCCTGGAAGACCGGAGGGCTGAACGCCGAGCAGTTGCGCCGACAGCACCCACCATCGACGATGACCCTGGCTGGTCTGATCAAGCACATGGCGTCCGTTGAGGACGCTTGGACCGCAAAGGCTCACGGCCGGTCACCGAACCTGCCCTGGAACACCGACGACTGGGACGGTGGCGAGTACTCCGACTTCCACTCGGCACTCACCGACGAGCCCGAGGAGCTGTATGCGCTGTGGTATGGCGTCGTCAAACGCTCACGGGCCGCGTGGCAGGAGATGATCGAGCACGATGGGCTCGACGTGACCGTCACGTGGAGCACGTCGAATGGCGAGCCCTACATCGTGAGCCGCAGGCGACTCCTCGTCGACCTGTTGGAGGAGAACCTGAAACACACCGGCCACGCCGACTTACTACGCGAAGCGGTTGACGGCCTGAAAGGCAACGACCCGCCGTGGTAATCAAGTAGCCGGGATGGCGTGGCCGACCCCGGGCCGAGTGCTGTGCAGCCGGGTGCTGTACGAGCCGATGTACTCCACCACCGCACGCCGTGCCATGGCGCGGGTGGACCAGGTTTGCAGGTCGATGAGCTCACCCTTGAGTGAGGCGAAGAACGACTCAGAGAGCGTTGTCCCAGCACTGGCCGGTGCGGCCGTGTGGCAGTTTTGCGGTAGTCGCCACGGTGCTTGCCACCGATCACGGTTCGAGCAGCCTCGTGCTCGCCATCGAGTCCCTCGGCCTGCAACGGCGACAGCCTCGCCGCTTGGTTCCTTGCAGTTTCAAGTGATCTTCGGCGATTTCTACTGACCGTCCAGTCGTTCGGGAGGACTTCCCTTGGATCTCAGGCCTTCGGGAGAAGGTCGTTCACCTGCTCAACCGGTAACACCTCACGGCCTCGGGGCAGCACCACCACCAGACGTGACACTTCACCACGAAGGCCCAGACGAAGCGACCGGTGGCTAGTCGCGATGTAGCCAGGCCAGCAGGTCGGGCGGCGCCATCTCGGCGGTTCGGGCCCGGTACGCCGCCAGCTCGGCATCGGACAGCAGCTCCCGTCCGGAGCCGGACCGGCCCTTGCGGAAGAACGCGTTGATGTCCTTGAAGACGCCGTTGCGGTTCGGCAGCAGGTAGCCCGCCTTGCCCTTCATCTGCTCGAAGGTCGCCGCCCGTACCAGATCCGGCCACACCTCGTCGGACACCGCGACGCCCAGCCGGTCGGCCAGCCGGCGCATCTCGCCGTCCAGGTCGGCGGACAGGTCGTCGTAGTGCACCAGGACGATGGTCGGCTGGTCGCGGCGGGCCCACGCGTCCGACAGGTGCCACATCACCCCGGGCAGCGAGTCCATCGCCTCCCGCGGATCCTCCTCGGAGCGGGTCCACTCCAGCAGCCACTCCCGTACGGGGAGCCGCTCGTTCGTCGGTTCGCTCGGTTCCGACGCGCCGGTCAGCTCGCGGAGCCGTTCCCGGTTGATGTTGTTGACCTGGTGGTAGAGCGACACCGCCATGTCGAGCGGGTGTCGGGCGACCACGACGTACGTCGCCCGCGGGTCGAGCGGGATCCCGTCGAGCGGGGTGTGCGTCTTGATGAACCGGCGGTGCTGCTGCGCCTCCAGCATCGCGTACACCTCGTCGCGCGGCACGGTGAGCATGTCGAGCCACGGCGACAGGTCGGCGAGCGGCCTTGGGAGTTCCGGCGTACCCAGGACCAGCACGGCACAGATCATCTGCATCCACGTCGTGCCGCTCTTCGACCGGGTGCTGATCACGATGTCGCCTTGCCGGAACGGGAACCCGAGCCAGCGAGCACTGTCCTCGTCGTCCGAGACGTAACGGTAAGGGGAGGAGGGGGAGTCGCGCACTGCTGGATCGTACAGGTCAGTGATGGCGCCTGCTGGGTTCCTCGTGGCGTGCAACTTCGGCGTACGGCTAACGTGTTGTTCGCAGTGCAGCTACTCCGTAAGGAGACAGGCCAATGCCCGGATACCCCGTTCTGCTCCACACCGCAATCGATGCCCGAGACTGCCGTGGCCTCGCCGAGTTCTATCGGGAACTGCTGGGCCTGCGGTATCGCTCCGGCGAAGAAGTCCCCACCGACGGCAGCGAGGACGACGCCGACTGGCTGGTCCTCGTCGACGACCAAGGAAACCGTGTCCTTACCGTCCAGGAGAAGAAGGACACCACCCCGCCGACCTGGCCGTCTGAGCAGGTTCCGATGCAAATGCACATGGACTTCAAGGTTCCGTCGGTCGAGGACCTCGAGCGCCACCGTCAGCGTGCGGAGGGCCTCGGCGCGACTGTCCTCTTCGACCGAACTCGGGATGAGGGCGAGCCCCTGTATGTCCTGGCCGACCCCGCTGGCCACCCGTTCTGTCTGCTCGTCCAGTAAGCACTCCGAGCGGCACAGCACGCGGGAGACACGACACGAGCGCAGCCCTGCGGTTGCAGAGTTGACCTCTATGACCTCAGGCGTTGTGGGGGCGTGGCGGTTTGCGACTCCTGCGACTCCAGCAATGCCGTGACCTCGTCCGGCGTTGGACAGTACCCGTTTCGGTAGCACGCCCGCCAGGGCCTGTAGCCACGGTCATAGCCGGCGCGCATCGCGTCGGGATTGAGGTCGGCGAACAGCACCTGGGGCGCCCCGTCCGGATCGCCCCTGACCAGCCACCGGTCATCGGGCGAGGCTACGCAGGATACGGCGGTCCCTGGGGCAAATCCGGGCGCGGCGAATGCGATCCACATCCCGGTCAGCAACGCGTGTGCCATGGAGTGGCTAGAACCGAGCGGCTCGGCGGCGGGCCCGTCGGCGTAAGTGGCCAGCAGCACGCAATCTGCCCCGAGTGACTCGTACTCGATGAACACCTCTGGCATGTTGGCCTCGATGCACAACGCGCAGCCGAAACGGAACCCGTCAACCTCGAAAACGGTCGGATGCTCACCGGCCGCGAACATGAACGTCGACTCGGTAGGTGAGAGATACCGCTTGTCGTAACGGCCGACCAGGTGCCCGGTCTCGCTGATCACGTACAGGCTGTTGAACGGTCGTGCACGTCCCGCCACCCGATGGACCGAGCCGACCACCGCCCACAGACCCATGTCACCGGCGTGCCCGACAGTCGCTGCGAGCTCGTCCTCCAGCACGGCCCAATCGACCCGCGACCAGTCCGACTCCGTCACCCGATCCGGATCACGCGACATCAACCGCTTATCCGGATAGCCCGACAGCGCCCCCTCGGTGAACAAGATCAGTCGAGCCCCACCGTCGGCCGCGCTGGCCATCAGCTCTCGAATTCGTCGACCCTGCTCGCGAATCGACGCCCCGTCCGGGGTATGCGTCCCTACACCTTGCGCCACCGCGATCCGAATTGTCGCCATGTCGCATGATCATCGCAGCCACCACCGACAACAAGGGTTCAGGAACCTCGCCAGCTCCACTCGGGTCATCGGGGTCCCTGCTCATGACTCCCAGGGTGACCGGCAGCCACCCCTAATCCGGATAGAAATTAATCGTTGGTCGTCGTGGACTTCCAGCCCTCGCGGGCGACATCCTCCGCCGCCGATAAGGAAACCGCGGTGGATCAGTCGCGGCCCTTGCGATCGTTACCCCCTTCGTCGGAGTCTGCTGGTGCGATGGCCAGCAGGTTGGCCAGCCTGGCGTCTGCGCGGAGGCGACCTTTGTCCTGCGCCTCGGCGAGATCGCGGGTGAGTTCGCGGATCTTCTGTGCGGCATCGTCGGTCTTGCCTTCGCGGTACTTTTCCAGCGCTTCGTCGATGCGCTTGTGCACCTTGTCCGCAACCTCGGGGTCGATCCGGCCGCGCCGCTCCAACCGGCTGGTTGCGGCGGCGACCTGCCGCAGCCAGGCAGCGGTGCCGTACCGTGCGGGCTGTTCGGTGGTCGACGGGCTTGGAGACGACGGGCTTGGAGAGGACGACGGGCTGGGGGTGTTCGATGCGGCGCCGGTCGGGTCTTCTGCGCGCGCAGCAGGGGAATCGTCGTCGATGCTGGTCAGGATCTGCCCGATGATCACGCCGGCCAGAACGGCGAGGATCAGCCCGGCCGCGATGACCAGCGCAGTGCCGGGACGCCTGCTCCAACGGCCCGGCGGGCGGTACGCGTGCACCGGCATCGAGGACGTGGCATCGCCGCCTCCACCCCCGCGCATAGGCAGCGGTCCGGGCAGGCTGTGCCCCATCAACACAGATCCGACCATGCCGGCGCTGGCCGGTCGGTGGTCGGGGTGCTTGGCGAGCAGTCCGAGCGTCAGGCGTTCGAGATCGGGCGGCACGTCGGCACGGAACCTGGACACCGGTTCGGGGTCGAGATGCTGGTGTGCGTACAAGACGGCGGCCATACCGCCGGTAAATGGTGGGCGACCAGTGAGCATCTCGTACAGCACACAGCCGAAGGCGTACAGATCGCTTCGGGCATCACCAGCACCGCCAGCGACCTGCTCCGGGGCGAGGTAGCTCGCGGTGCCGACCACCGTGCCTGGTTGGGTGAGCCTGGTGGCTGCCTCGTCGACAGCTCGGGCGATGCCGAAGTCCATCAGCTTCAGCACACCGTCGCCAGACAGGGCGAGGTTGCTCGGTTTGATGTCACGGTGGACCACCCCGGCCAGATGAGCGGCTTGCAGACCCGCGGCAGCGTGTGCCCCCAGGCGCCGCACCTCTTCGAGGGGGAGCGGTCCACGCTCAGCCAACTCGGCAGCCAGCGTTGGCCCGTCGAAAAGCTCCATGACCATGTACGGGCGGTCGTTGAACTCGCCGACGTCGTAGACCGCAACCACGTTCGGGTGGCTAACCTGCGCGGCCGAACGGGCCTCCCGAACGAACCGCGCCCGATCCGCTGGATCACTCACCGTAGTGGCTAACAGCTTCACCGCGACCGGACGGCCAAGCATCTGGTCGTCGGCTTGCCAAACCTCTCCCATCCCCCCGCGGCCCAGCAGGCTACTCAGCCGATAACGACCGGCCACCACACCCGCACCTGACTGCATGCCACCTCCACCATCTACAACCTGACGAACATACAGCGCAGGTCATGACCGCCGGACGGTTCGCCCAGACCACGCTCGGCCGGCCGAGGCCGGGACGGAGCCAGCCTGTGATCGTCCTGGTGCCGCAGCGCTACCGGGACGGCCTGCGGTCAGATCTGTCCATTAGATGGACACGCGTCAGAGCACGCCGACTCCGCATAATGGCTCGATGGCGCGAAGAGCTGGCTCGAGCTTGTCGGACGGGCTTCCGATCGGCCCGAGCCCCGATGCCACGGTCGTCGCAGGGGCCAGGTACTGGCTCATCGCCCACCTGGGACCCCTGCGGATCCATGAGCCCGTGCAGGTGATCGCGGTGGTCGACGAACCTCACCGGAAGGGCTTTGCATACGGCACCCTTACAGGTCATCCCGTCAGCGGGGAGGAAGCGTTCCTGGTCGATCGGGCGACCCGACGGCTCGACATGGCTAACCGTTCGCTCCCTGACCCAACGGTCGATCGGGACTTGGCGAGCCGCGTATCCACTGTTGCCGGTGGCTCAGTACCTCTACAGCCGGCGCTATCTCCGCTCCCTTGCGTCCTGAGTCGCGAGCTGTGGGATGACGACGTGAGCCCGGGAGCCCGTAAGATCATCCGTCGCCCCGAGAGGGCTGCTCTCCCGTCGGTCGGACAGGGTTGTTGAGGACCCGTGAGGTCGTTCGGGGGCACCACAGGGGCACGTTCCATCCGGAAGATATGTGGCACGGTCGGTAGGCAGTCCTTCTCGCCATCCTTCGAGGAAAGCTTGGACGGTTCTCGCAGCAAGCCTGACGATATTCGCGGCGAGCGGCCATAAGATCAACTAGGTCGCCGCTAGCGCGAGTGGCAACCACAGGTATGCGGCCGGTCGCAGCCCGAGGTGCTCCAACGCCTTGCCGAGTCCGAGTGCAACAACCCCAGGCCGTGGCCCGTAGCGTTCAAGCCAGTTCGAGACTGATCTGGCGGTGCGTGTTGCCCTCCTTCGGAGAGGGCTGTCCCACCGCCACCGCAGGAGACCTCTCGATGGCCCACCGTCCTCGTGCTGACAATCGCCTGCCGCGGGAGGTTGTGGGGACGTAGCGCTCATCGCGTCCGCCTCGGAATAGTGCTGGTCGGATAGCCGCCCCGCTCAACGGGAGCGAGCATAGCCAGGAACGCGGTGGGAAATGCCGCTGTGATGCGGCAGACGGCGGTCGTGGAGCAAGCGCGGCCGTAAGGACACCGCCGTTCCCGAGGTACGGAGTGCACCCAGCCCAGGGGTCTCTCGCCCGCGGAACTTGGCAACGCCCCTCGGGTCCGCCCGGTACGCTGCGTCCACTCGCTGGGAGGATCCGATGAACCATCGTCCTTTGCGGTTCCTTGGCTGGGCCGGGCTCGGTGTTGGTGGCCTTGTCTCGGTCGCCGGCGTGGCCATGTTGATGACGCCAGGTCCGGGGGCGCTTGTGCTGTTCTTCGGCTTGGTCGTCGCGGTCGCAGGTGGGGTGCTGGTCGGTGTGGCTCGCGGCCGGCGCCGAGTTCCGCACCGACCCGAGGAGCCCTGACGGCGGTCCGGTGACCTTGGTCCTGGCTGGCCGGTCCTGTGAGCGCCGGAGCCTGGGCGCTGCATATCCGTAGGAGCGGACATCGTGATCATCAGCTGCTCATCCTGAGGTCCTCAGCCTGGTGCTCATCGTCGCCAGACGGCGCCGCTCGTTGGGGTCACGCTGGGGTCAGGTTGGTCTCCGGGAGCTGATGAGCGCTGGACGAGATGCCGTTCCTCCCGCACATGTGGAACCTTTCACGGGACCGACCGCATCTAGGGGATGCGAACAACACATGGGAGGGGGGAATCGGTGGCAGACACCGCGGAGGAGTTCAGCTCCTACGTTGCCGCTCGGCATGCCGCGCTGACGCGTACGGCGTTCCTGCTGACGGGAGATCATCACGCGGCCGAGGATCTAGTGCAGACCGCGCTGGCCCGCACCTATCTGGCGTGGAGACGCATCCACAACCAGGCAGCCCTTGACTCCTACGTACGGCGGGTCATGGTCAATGAGCACACCCTCTGGTGGCGTCGTGCGTGGCGGCGACGCGAGACTCTGACGGCCGAACTGCCGGATCGTCCTGCAACCGATCCGCGAGGTGACCCCGGTGGTTCGGCTGAGCAGGACGGTGACCTGTGGAGGCTCCTTCGCGCCCTCCCGGCACACCACCGTGCCGCGGTCGTGCTCCGTTATTTCGAGGACCTCAGCGAAGCCGAGACCGCCGAGATCCTTGGTTGCTCGATCGGGACCGTCAAGAGTCGCACCCACCGCGCCCTCGCCGCCCTGCGCGCCGGACTCACCCCGGCCACTACACCAGAGCCCGCGCCCGCCAGGAGGGACGTCCGATGAACGAGCACCAGCACGACCAGGACCTCACGGCCAACGACCTCCGCGCCGGCCTGACCCGACTCGCGACCTACGCCAGGACCCACCACGACCCTGCCGCGGACGCCATGCACCGCGCCCGCCGCATCCGGATACGCCGACGCGCCACCGGGGTCGTCGCCAGTGTCGCCGCCGTCGCCCTCGCTCTGCCGCTCAGCCTGAACCTCCTCAGCCCGCCCGGCGACCACACCCGGGTGGACCGCGCGACTGTGACACCGACACCCGCACATACGCCAGGACGGACGCCACCCTCCACGCCCTCGCCGATCGCCACACCGACGGTCGGCGTTTCACCGGCACCGACCGCCGGACCTGTCGTAGCGCCGTATGCCCCCAAGAGCCTCAGGGAAGAGGACTTCGCCGGGCTCCCCCGTGGCGAGGACCCGAAGGTCCCCTGGTACGCCGACGGCAAGATCCACAACGGGGCGACCACCACACCAGTCGACCTCCCGGACTGGACATCCTTCGACGTCGTGGACAGTGGTTACGTAGTCACCAGCTACGACAACAATCAGGTGTACCTACAACTCGTCGGGCTTGACGGCACGCAGAAACTGACCGCTCCAGGCAGAGCCGTCGTATCAAGCGACCGCAGGCAGATCGCCTGGGCGACCCCGGACGGCACCGTGAACGTCGCCGACGCGCGCACCGGCAGAGTCCTGCATTCGATCGACGTCGGAAAGGGCGGCCGCACGGTGGGCTTTCTCGGTGAGCAAGTCATGCTCAGCTCAGGCTCCTGGCTATCCGAGCCCGCAGTGGCACAGGAATGGGATCCCAAGACCGGGCAGCTCACCCTGTGGCAAGGCTTCTACGGAGCGGACACGACCGACCGTGCCAGCCTCGTCGGCCTGGTACCCAAAGTCGCCCAGGAACGCCAGTCCGAGCAGTTGTACTGTGCCGCCACCATCGACACCGGCAACGGCAACGGCGAGCGGTGGCGCGTCTGCCCGACCGAGCTCGGCAGCCACGTAAGCATCCGCGGATTCTCGCCCAATGGCCGCTATGCGGTGGTCGAAATCATGGGCGAAGGACAGACCGTGCCCCACTACACGATCGCCGACGGCCGGACGGGAAAGCCGCTTCTCACCATCAGGCTCTCCAACGGAAACATGGCCTGGGAGGACGAGGAACACTTCCTCCTCGCTTCCTACGGCCAAGGAGAACCGGGAATCGTCCGGTGCACCGTCGCGGGCAGCTGCGAAGTCGCCACCAAACACCGACCTGCGGACGGCCGTTGGTACAAGCTCCCGGGCACCTAAGGAGTCATGGCGACTACCGCCCATCACATCCGACCGTGGGCCTGGATCGGTGAAGGAACGACAGATCCCCATGCCATTTCGCGTGGTGCGTTCTCATGCGTACCGGCGCCAATTGTGGTTGGCGGGGCGTTCGTGCTTCGCTAAGGTGCCGTGCGTGACGTGATCTCGTGTACCGCAGACTCTTTAGCTGCGGACTTCGCTGTCTCATTTCGTGCCGCCACTTGCGCGGCAAGTTTCAGCTTGGAGAGGTCACAATGAACGACCCTGCGTTGGCACGCCTTAAAGGGGCGCTTCGCACGATGGTCGACTTCGACTGCCCCGCCTGTGGCGCGGGCGCTCCGCTGCAAGTGGTAGCCACGGATCGCATCACCTGCGGCCCCTGCTCCACAGCCCGGTCGTTTCGACAGGGACAGCTGTACGTCATCACCGGCAGCCCTGGAACGGGAAAGTCGAGCGTGGGCCGGGAGCTGGCGGCCCGATTGCCGCTCGAGCTGGTCGTGCTGGACTCCGACCTGACTTCCCGACCCGAGCATGACAGCTCAGAAGGGGCTTGGTTCGGCTTCATCGACACTTGGTTGCGAACGGCGGTAGGTGTGGCACAAAGCGGCCACAGCCTGATCCTCGTCGGATACTCCATGCCCCACCAATGGGAGCACCAAGCCTTGCGACACTTCCTCGGCCCGATCACCTATGTGGCGCTCGTGTGCTCCGACGCCGAGTTGGAGAGACGACTTCGCCAGCGGACGTGGATGGGCTCGCAGCGCGAACGCGACTCGCTCATCGACCTGAACCGGAAATTCCGTGCCCGGGGCGATATGACCGTGATCGAAACCGACAGCCAACCGCCGGATGCCATCGCCGATCAGATCCTGAGCATCGTCAGGTCCACGTCACAACCGCCCCGTTGAAGCGGAGTGCGTGGGTACATCGGCGGACCCCTCTCCAGCACAACTGAGGTCTGCCATAAGGTGCAGGTACATCGCGAACGCCGCGTCAGCGGCGCCTTTGATCCATAAGAGGTCAATGCAGCAAAGCAGCCCGGCGTCCGGGTCCTGTGCCATCTGATGCGCGACACCCGCACGTCAGGTGGATGTGCGACTCCACGTCAGTCGCGGGAGAACGGGAGACTGACGTCGACGTCGACGCTCTCCAGAACGGTCTGAAGCCTCCCTGCCCTGGGGAGCTGCTCTCGGTCGAAGTCCGCGACCGAGATCCCTTGGAGGCCGCTCCGGTCCCCGCCACCGGTGGCGCAGCCGAGCGCCACGACCAGGGCGCCGTCGGCATCGTAAAGGTCGGTCTTCCACCCCGAGAATGGCCAGCCGGGCCGTTGGCGGTAGACCCCTTCAATGCTGTCATCGTCGCCATGAGGAAACTCGACGACGAGGCCGGACACCAGCCTGCGGGGAGACGCGACCAAGCCCAGGTACCAGGTGTAGAACCGGCCCGGGATCACCTGTGGGCGTATCAGGGTCCATGGCTGAGCTGTTGGCATCGGAAGATCCCCTCTGATCTCGCTGGCGGGGTGTCGCCGGGAGTGTCTCACCCTGGTGCGCCAGTGGCGAGGTACCGCGACGAAACGTCATGCGGACTCGGGTCGCCTGACCCCTCTCTGCCAGGATGCGCCAGTGATCCTCTACAGCACCGACATCTCGGGCCTCGCGGAGAAGGATCTCTGTGGCTTCTTCGTGGGATGGCCTTCGTCGCCGACGCCCGCCCAGCACCTTGCCGTCCTGCGTGGCAGCTATCGGGTCGTGATCGCACGTGAGGCTGGATCGCATCACGTCGTCGGCTTCGTCAACATGATCAGCGACGGTGTGCTCACGGCCTTCATCCCGTGGCTGGAGGTCCTTCCCGATTACCAGGGCAAGGGCATCGGCAGTGAACTACTGCGACGCGTGCTTGCCGCGGCCGAGCATCTGTACTCGGTCGACCTGACCTGCGATGAAACGCTGCGCCCGTACTATGAGGGCCTTGGAATGCAGGCCGTCACAGGCATGGCCGTCAGACGGTGGCACGTACTGAACGGGGACAGCTGAGGTGCACGCCACTGCCGCGCCGCAGACAGTTTCGCAGGATCTTCCAGCTCTTCAGCCGGGAGAAGACAAGCTCGACCCTCGCCATGACCCCCTCATCCGTAGAGGCAGGCAGCGCGACCGCGAGCTGCCGATCCGCGCTCGGCTGGTCCTGAACGATGCTGATCCGTACATTTGCCGGATGAGTTGGATCGCGCCAGAGGTAGAGCGGGTGGACGAGCCGTTCACCGGGGATGAGCGTTCGACCCTGGAGGGCTTTCTGGAGCGGGGAAGGTACACGCTGCTCCACAAATGCGGCGGTCTGACTGCGGAGCAACTGGCGCTGCGGGCGGTCCCGCCGTCGACGCTGTCGCTGCTCGGGCTGATCCGGCACGTTACCGAGGTGGAGCGGTCCTGGTTCCGCCAACGGTTCGCCGGCCAGGACGTCCCGGGGATCTACAGTCGTCCTGGCAAGCCGGACGCTGACTTCGAGGACGTGGATCCCCGACAGGCCGAGGCAACGTACAACCTGCTGCTCAACGAGTGGGACCTGTCTCGCGACGCGATTTGCGGCAGGAGTCTCGACGAGACCTTCACTCACCCGCGCTTCGGCCCGATGTCTCTGCGCTGGATCCTGTGCCACATGTGTTCGGAGTACGACCGGCACAACGGGCACGCGGACATGCTCCGCGAACGCATCGACGGCCGGACCGGTACTTGAGCATCTGATCCGTACGGGCAGGCAACCTGATCGTGAGCTGCTCGGTCGCGCTCGGCTGGTCGTCGACCAGGTGCTGGCTGACTGGAAGAGTTGCACCCTCAGCCGAGGAGCAGGAGGACTCACCGTGCAGCTCGTCGAACTCATCGAATGGCAGCCCGATTGGGCGAAGGACTTCGATGTCCTGGCTGCTCGCATCAGGAAAGTAGCCGATCCTCGGTGGTGCGAGTCGACCACATCGGCTCGACGTCGGTGCCTGGGATGGTCGCCAAGGACTGCATCGATGTACAGGCAATCGTGCGCAGCCTCTCCGACGAGCAGCTCACAGAGGGCTTGCTGAGCGCGGGATTCACGAGGGCCCCCGGCGCTTGGGAATCTCGGGATCACGTCCCGGAACGTTGGAACGGAGATCCGGACGCCTGGGACAAGCTCGTGTTTCGCCCACCCGCAGGTACTCGCACGGGCAATGTTCACGTTCGTGTTGCCGGCCGCCCTAACGAGCGGTATGCCCTGCTCTTCCGCGACTTCCTGACTCAGGATCAAGCGCCCCGCGAGGCCTGGGCAGAGTTCAAGCGACGGCTAGCACGGGCGGTGACGCCCGACCTTCCTACGCATGGCCAGATCAAAGACCCGGCCACCGATGTACTGATGGCAGCTTCGGAACGAGAGGCTGGAGCGGCCTGGAGTACTCCTCGTTGTCCTCGGCTAATAGCCCGTTAGTGTCCAGGCTCGACCTCCCGCAGGGCCGAAATGTCACATCGGGTGCTGGTCGGCACGCTGCACCCTGGGCTGGACCAGACACCGCGGCCGACCCTGACCCGAATTCAACACGTCGAGTGGAAGAGTCCCCCGACTGGTGTCGTCGTCGCCAGTTCGTTGTACAGCGCTACGGCCTCCCGCGTCTCCAACACATGGACCGTAACCCCACGTGCCTCTAGCTCCGAGACTGTCGTAGACGGCACTTGAAGCACGAGGTCCATCCCTCTGCTCAGCACGACTGTGGTCGCTCCGGCGGCGAGCAGTTCTTCCGCGTCGAGGACCTGGATCCCGGGGCGATGTCTGGTGCCGGTCTCGGTCCAGTCCCACGCCCGGCCCCCGCCTGGGAAGAGCTTCGCGTCCTTCACTTCGCCGACTCCTTCGACGTCGATCCTGCCCCACTCAATGGCGAGAATCCGCGGCGAACGGTCTTCCATACTCGTAACCCTCCCGGAGGATCTACCAGAGGCGAGGAGCGTCTCACAGCCTGCTAAGGGCTGGTGGGGTGAGTCGGATAAAGGGGCGTTGCTGCGATGCCTCCATGTCACTCGGGTCACACCACTTGACGCTCAGATTGAGTCCGTAGCGTCACCGCTCTCGTCGTTGGCCCTATCGGGTTCCCCGATCGCCTCGCGTCACCACAAGGCCCTGCCAGCGATACCCGTCGTTGGCTGGTGCAGCATACCCGCGTGACAGGAATGTGGGAGACGGGCCGTTTTGCTGCCGTGCCCGATGAGATAGTCGGCGCGGCACAAACCCAGCACGAGGGTCGTGCGATTGATGCTGACCGACTTGCGCCGCGCACCCCGTGAGTGGGAGAACGATACCTGGAGGACTACCTGGGGGCTCTTGCGGCATATCTCGACGCATTCGAACTCGGCTACAGGGCCCGTGAGGAACCACCCCCGTCGCAACCGACATGGAGCCTCGTCTGCGAAGTATTTATTTGGCAACAGGCTACTGTCCTCCGCCTGAAATTCGTCGGGTAAGTGTAGGTTTGGTGGATGGCGAGGACTGGGCGGCCGAAGGCTGAGCTTGTGTTGAGCGATGAGGAGTGCCAGACGTTGACGCGGTGGTCGCGTCGGGCG
>NZ_JBEFTW010000060.1:0-24384 GCF_040196095.1 Actinopolymorpha sp. B17G11 | reverse complement strand
CGCACCCACGAACCAAGAACGTCCCGATCACCGTCATGCAACACCAACGCCGCAGCAGGAGGATGAGCCATACCAGCATCCTCCCAGGAACAACCGTCCAATCATTAACGCCACGCCGTACTAGCGGTGATATGGCGCGCGACAGGCATGGCTGCGACGAACCGAGATCTGTGCCATCTGGTGTCAAGGGACCGGTGTGTCACATGGCAGTCACAGTCGGGCGCCCCGCTGTCCCTCCCTGTCACCCGCCCTACCGCACCGGTCGTCTTCACTGCGGGCAGTAACTCGGGAATCCTCAACACCGGCGGGCTGGACGTAACTCCGGCCGGAACTCCCCATATCGCCACGCACATCTGGAACTCAAGCGCAACAGCATCTCGCATTCTTCATTCCTGGTGGAATGGTTCTGCCTGGGAAAATGAGAGGCTGATGGGCTGGACCTACAAGATGCCGCTTGACGTCAGTCTCGTCAACGCAGAGGTGGCCCGTCCGGGTGTCTTCTGCACATCCGACGATCGCGCCTTCATCATCTACCGGATGAACAGGGACCGGCTGCGCGGTGCGGTCCACATTCTTGAAGTCACGCCTGGCGCGGAACGGACAGACACGCCGATCTGTGCGATCGACCTGCACGCGTGGGAGCCCTCGTTCGACAGCCGCGCCATCCGGGACCGTGGCGAGCTCCACATGCTCTTGACGCCCTGCAAGTCGCCTGATGCCGCGCTTGCCGAGAACAAGAACGTGTCTGACACTGCGTGGACGCGGGAGTGGCTCGGAGTTCTCTCCATCGACCTCACCAATGTCGATGAAATCTCTACGGTTCCGCGCATAGAGCCCGTCGAAGGCGGGGCGTTGTCCGGCGCGGCTCCTACATTCACGAACCCGAGCTTCTCTGATGTCTCGCTCCAAGCGGTCCCAATCCCTGGCGACTACGCGGGGCATCAGTTGCTAGCGCGTTCGACGGTCCGCGCAAACGTCACCAGAATCACCAGTACTGGACGGTTGCGCCTCCAACAGAAGAATTCGAACGGACAACTGGTCGGTACGCTGGCGGAACACACTCTGTTGCCTGGCTCTACCGGAAGCCGCATCTCCTGGAGCCCGTGGACCTCGCTCACGTTCAACGAAGCCGCCAACCTCAACGGGCAGTATGTCAACTACAGCGCCCAGGTCAGCGGTGGCGGAGGACTACGGGTGACAGCCGGCAGCGTCGAGATCGGTGTCCTGGTCGACGCCGACGGGTCTCCGGCTCGCTGACATCATCCATACCTGAGTGGCCGAACGTCCTCGCGCTGCTCGCGGCACCACGTCAGGCGGACTGCGACCAGGGGCACATGACGAAGCCGCGCTTGAGGGTGAGCATCTCGATGCTCGCCTGCCACGACTGGATCCCTTCCAGGTGGGCGAGCGTGGACGTCGTGAAGGTGAACAGGTCGTTCGTCGTCGGCATGATCACCTCACACATCAGCGAGGACTGGCCGAGGGTCGCGGCGATGAACCGGACGCCCCGGTGCGCGATCAGCTCCCGCGCGACCGCGTCCAGGCGGGACGGTGACACCTCGAGCCACAACAGGACCTCGGTCTCGTAGCCCAGCAGGGCTGCTGGCACCAACGTCACCATCTGCAGGCAGCCGCGCGACGTCAGCGTCTCGTAGCGCCTGCGTACGGTCGACTCGTTGACGCCCAGCACCTGCGCGACCGCCGGGAAGCTGGTCCGCCCGTCCTCGCGGAGGATGCTGAGGATCTTGTCGTCGGTGTCGTCGAAGTCGCCCGGTGCGCATTCGTGCTGCTCGGATCGTTTCGCGGTGCGTGCGCTTTCGCCGAGGATCTGCCGGCTCCAGTCGTGCCCGACCTTGTACGTGTGCAGCACCAGGTCGGCGTCGCTGGACACCACGCCCCGGATGCTCAACAGTTCCTCGGTGAGGACGCTCACCAGGTCGCTGCCCTTGGGGACGATCACCTCGACGACGATGTCGTACGCGCCGGTGACCAGGCAGATGAAGCGGACGTACGGACGTTCGGCGATGATCCGCGCCACCCGGGCCTGCAGGCCGGCCTCGCAGCGGACGCGGATGAGCAGCTGCTCGGTCGGTCCCCACTGGCCGAGGCTGGGGACCGCCGCGATGCGGACGAGGCCGTTGCTGATGAGGTGCTGGCCACGACGGGTGACGGTGGCGACGGACGTCTGGGTGGTGTGGGCGATCTCGGTCCAGCTCGCCCGGCCGTCGTTCTGCAGGGCTACGACGATCCGCCGGTCGAGGTCGTCGAGCGGTTCGAGGCGGGCCATCAGGTGTGCGCCCGCAGGAACTGGTGGACGACGCTGGAGAAGCGGTCGTACTCCTCGACCTGTGGTGAGTGTCCAGAATTCTCGAAGACGACGAGCTCGGAGTTCGGGATGAGCGCGGCAATGGCCTCGCTGCACTCGACCGGCGTGATCCAGTCGTGGCGCCCGACGGTGACGAGGGTCGGACAGGTGATCTGGGGAAGCCGGTCCCTGATGTCGTAGTTCTTGTGCAGGACCGAGAACGCGTAGTTGTGCGTCCGGTAGCGGTACGGCGTCGCATTGGCGCGTTGCTCGACCGCTTCGGGGTTGTAGCCGTGGTCGTACAACGGCAGGATCTCCCGCCAGCAGTCGGCAAGGTCGGCGTCGTCCTTGACCGTCCCGCTCACGATCCGGTCGAACTTCGCCCGGTCGATCGTGACCCGACTCGACTCCATCGCGTTGCGCAGCGCCACGTCCATGTGGGTGTTGTCGGCGGTGGTGTCACGCAGGATGAGGGCCTGCACACGGTCGGGATAGTTGATCGCGTACTCCATCGCGATGAATCCGCCGTACGAACCACCTGCGACCACCACCTTCTCGGCACCGCTCCACACCCGCAGGCCTTCGATGTCGTCGGCCCACTGCGCGTGGCTGAAGGGAGGTTCCCCGTCGCTCCTGCCTGAGCCGCGGGCGTCGAAGACGAGCAGCGGAAGCTCGTGGGCGAACCGGGCGAACGCCGCGTCAGGTTCGGCCATCGACCCCAGCCCAGGCGCCCCGTGATGAGCGATCATGACGGGTCTGTCGACGAGCTCGCTGCCTAGCAGTTTGACGTTCAGCCGGGTCCCATTGATGGTGACGTACATGGCTTACTTCCTCATCCGTGGGTTGCGGGCATCGTTGTAGGCAAAGGAGGCGAGGGTGGCCGCGACCACCAGCGTGAGGATGGCGAGCGACGGGAACAACGTCGTCCACCACGCCGATGCGAGCGAGCCCGAACGCTGTGCGTTGTGCAGAATCGTTCCCCACGACCAGCTGTCCGGGTCGCCGAGGCCGAGGAACGACAGGGACGCTTCGGTCAGCACCGCGCGCGACGCGGTGAGGACGACCGAGACCGCGACAACGGGCGCGACCGCGGGGAGCAGGTGGCGACGGATGATCCAGCCGTGTGAACCGCCGATGACCCTCGCGGCGTCCATGTACGGCAGGCGTACGACCGATAACGCCTGGGAACGCACCACCCGGGCGACCTCCGGCCAGGAGAACGCCGCGATGACGACGACCAGCGTGCCCATGCCGGGCCCGGCGAGAGCCGCGACGAGAATCATCAACGGCAGGATCGGCAGGGACAGGGACAGATCGACGACCAGGCCTACCGCGGTGTCGATGCGGGGGAAATAGGCCGCGGCCATGCCGATCAGCGCACCGGCCACGATGGCGAGCAGCGAGGCACCCAGGCCGACGGTCAGGCTCACCCGGGTGCCCCACACGACTTGGGCGAAGAGGTCGCGCCCGAGGTCGTCGGTGCCGAACCAGTGGGTCGTCGACGGGGGCGCGAGGACCGCCTCGCCGTAACCTCGCGGGAACGCCGCGATCAACGGCGCGGCGAGTGCGACGACGGCGAGCAGCAGCAGGACGGCGAGCGAACCGACGCCGATCGGGCTGCGCCGGAACTCCCGCCAGGTGCGTACGCCAGGCGGACCCGGCGCAGATGGGGTGCCGCCCGCGGTGGCGCCACCCGCGGTGGTGCCACCAACTGACGTGCCACCACCTGACGTGTCGGCGGGTGTCGTCGTCATCGCGACCTCACCCTCGGATCGAGCATGCCGTAGAGCAGGTCCGTGAGCAGGTTGGCCGCCACGACGGTCGCGGCCAGCAGCAGGAAAGCCCCTTGCAGGACAGGAAAGTCGAGGCGGCCGACGTTGTCATAGATCGCGCGGCCGAGCCCAGGATAAGCGTAGATCGTCTCGGTGAGGACCGCACCACCCACCAGGAAACCGAGCTGCAGACCGGCCACTGTCGTCGTGGGAAGCAGGGCGTTGCGCAGAGCGTGCTTCCACACGACCACCCGCTCGGGAACACCCTTGGCGCGGGCGAGCTCGCAGTAGTCCTCGCCGAGGCTCTCGATCAGTGTGGCGCGCAGGGTGAGGACGTACGGACCGAGCTGCACCAGCACCAGCGACATGCAGGGCAGGACGAGGTGGTGGAGCATGCTGAGGTAGGCCTCGACCGGGCTGCTCACGTCGCTGTCCATCGCCCCACCGATCGGGAACCACCCGAGCGTCAGCCCGAAGACGTACAACAGGAAGACGCCCACGCTCGGCACGAACAGCGACTGCCCAAGGACACCGCCGATCTGCACCAGCCGGTCGATCCCGCCGCGGGCACGCGTGGCCGCGAGCACACCAAGGGGTACGCCGACGAGCAGCGTCACGAGCATCGCCGACCCGGTGAGGATGAGCGTCCACGGGATCCGCTCGGCGAGGATCGCGCTCACCGGCACCGACTCGCGCAGGGAGACGCCGAGGTTTCCCTGCAGGAGTTGCCCGAGGTACGCGGCGTACTGCACGACCAGTGGCCGGTCGAGACCGTAGTCGCGCAGGAGTTCCTGCCGTAGCTCCTCGGTCATGCCCGGGTCGGCGACCACGAGCGCGGGGTCACCGGGCAGAAGCCGGACGAGAAAGAACGTCACCGTCACGGCGAACCACAGCGTCATCAGCCCACGCAGTAGTCGCCGCCCCGTGAACGCCAGCATGCCCAATCAGTCCAGCCTTGTGGTCATATCTCTTCAGTTCCGCTGACGCACCTGGGCCAGCGACTGGGGGTTGATGATGGAGAGCAGTTCGCTCGGTTGCACCACGAAGTTGCCCCACGACGAGTCGTGGGCGATGTTGAACGTCTGCACATAGAGCACTACGTCATAAACCTGGTCGTGTACTCGACGCGCGATCTGATGGACCGGCTCCCGCGCCTCTTCGGGGGTCGTCGCCTTCTGCGCCCGGTCGATCAGCGCGTCGAGGGTGGGATCGGTGACCTGCCCGTAGTTGATGAAACCGCCGGATCTGAACGCGAGTCCGAGGTAGGCCGGTGGGTCCTCCATGATGGCCCACGACCCGACGTAGATGTCGAAGTCGCGTTCGGCGGTCTTCTCGCCGTAGGTGTTGCGTTCGAGGCCCGACAGCTTGACGTCGATGCCGGCCTCCCGGCTGGAGTCGCGCACCAGCTGTGAGAGCGAGGCGAGGATCGGGTCGGCCTTGTCATAGATCAGCGTCGGCTGCAGACCGTCGAGCAGACCGTCGCCGTCGCCGTCCTCGAACCCGGCCTTCTCCAACTCGGCCCTGGCGGCCCCCGGGTCGTATGCGTACTCCTTCAGGCTCGGGTCGTGCCAGAAGTCAAGGGTCGGCGTCACCACACTCGAGCCGGTCGACTTCGCCTGCCCCTGCAGGACGACCCGGCGAATCGCGGCGGCGTCGATCGTCTTGGCCAGTGCCCGGCGTACCTCCACGCGGTTTAGCGGCTTGCGCTTGGTGTTGTACTGCACATGGGCGTAGCCGAGGGACGGCACCTCCTGCAGGCTGACGCCCTCGACCCCCTGCAGCGACTTCGCCTGTGCCGGCGGGATGGCGTTGGAGACGATGTCCAGCTCACCGCTACGCAGCGCCAGCACCTCGGTGTTGACGTCGGGATAGACGCGGAACTCCACCTCGTCCAGGGTCGGCTTGCCGCCGGGTGCGAAGGGGTAGGAGTCCACCGCCTCGAGCTGGTAGCTCTCGCCCTTCTTCACCGAGGTGAGCTTGTAAGGGCCTGCGCTCACCCAGTCCTCGGTGTTGGGGAAGTCCTGCACGCTCTCGGCCTTGCCGAAGACGTGGGCGGGCACGATCGGCACCCAGAAGCCGAGGCTGGTGAGGAACGTGCCGTCAGGACGCGACAGCTCGAACTCCACCCGGGTGTCGGAGACCGCGGTGGCCTTCTTGAACGACGGGATCAGGCCGGCGTAGACGCCGATCTTTTCCTTCCAGATCGCCGACACGGTGAACGCGACGTCCTCGGCGGTGAACGGTGTCCCGTCGGACCAGGTGAGGTCGTCGCGCAGCGTCATCCACGCGGTGCGCCCCCCGTCCTCGTACCCCCACTCGGTGGCCGCGAGCGGCGACTTCGTCCCCGTGAGGTCCATCTGCATGAGCCGCGGATACATGAGGTTGGTGAGGATCAGGTCCGTACGACTGTTGCCGACGAGCGGGTTGAAGTTGACGACGTCGGCGGTCGTGCCGATGACGAGCTTGCTCCGCTCGGTGGACTTCTTCTCGCCGGGGTCGGTACCTGGCCCGGTCTCGTCGGGGACGCTCGGCGTGCACGCAACAGCGAGCAGCGCGGCCGCCGCCACCACCCCCGTCAGGGCTCTGGACCAGCTCATGAAACCCATACCTCCTCGAGGACGCGGAGGATGTTTCCCCCGATCACCGCACGGATCTCCTCGTCGGAATAGTCGTGGGAGACGAGCCAGCCGACGATGTTGGCGAAGGACTCTCCGGGGTTCTCCATGCCGTCGACGTAGTCCACCTTCTCGTAGCTCAGGTCGCCCTGGACGGCGTCGAAGGACACATGACCGGCGAACACCTCGTGAAGTCCCACGTGGTCGCCGAACAGCGTGTCGGGCCCGAAGGCGACGTGGTCGATCCCCACGAGGTCGACGCAGTAGGTGAAGTGGTCCATCACCGACTCGAGCGAGTGCCGTGGGTGCGCGAGCGACATCGTGGTGTGCGGCGCGGCCTCGATCCCGATCACCCCGCCCCGCTCGGCGCACGCCTCGAGCACGCTGTCGGGCTTCATCCGGAGGCTGCCCCAGACGGCACGCGCGCCCGCGTGGGTGAGGAAGATCGGCACGGTCGAGTGCTCGATGGTCTCGAGCGACGTGAGGTCACCGGAGTGGGACACGTCGATCGCCATGCCGAGCTTGTTCATGCGGGTCACGGCCCGCCGGCCGAAGTCGGTCAACCCGCCGTCACGGCGTTCCTTCAGCCCGCTGCCGAGCGCGTTGGTCTCGCTGTAGGCGATGCCCATCTGGCGTACGCCGAAGCCATAGAGGATGTCGATCCGGTCGAGTTCGTTCTCGATCGGCGTCGCGGCCTCCAGACCCGGCACCAGCGCGATCCGGCCGGACTCGTGCGCGTAGCGGATGTCGGCGACCTTCTCCGCCTTGAGCACGAGGTCCTGGTGCGCAAGGTCGGAGAACCGCATCCCCAGGTCGGCGAGGATGTCGGTCCACTTCCAGCCCGCCTGACTCGTCACGCAGGCGATGCCGTCCATGAAGTTGTCGAACACCGCCGTCAACCCTGACTGCGCGAGTCCTTCGTAACCGGTGCGGTGCCGCCCGGCACGGTTGTAGTCAACGCTGTCGGTGATGGGGTCGGGAAACACCGCAGGGTGCTCGTGCAGGGAGATGACGATGCTCTGGTCGAGCAACCGATTGGCACGGATGCGCTGGGAGTCGGACAGGTGCAGCCGGGAGTAGGCGGGTACGCGACTGACCTCGGGGGCCAGGGTGAACTGCTGGTAGTCGACGCCGGCATCGAGGTAGCTGTATGAGCGGTAACCGGTGTAGCGCTTCAAGCTCTCCCGCACCGGGAGCTCCCTTCGCGGAGGGCCGGAGTCCGCGCGCTGATCCCTCGTCCCGGGACGGCAACTTTTCGGCAACGCCAGGCCCCCGCATGATTGGTACTCGGCGTACGTAAGATCATTCTTGCCATAAGTCGGCATCATGGTCAATTATGGGGATATCGGCCGTAGCGCCGATGCCACCAAGCCGGCGCTACGGCCGATGCCAAGGAGGCGCATGCCGCACGCGGGTGGGGATGCGGTCCTCGAAGTCGTCGGCCTCTCGGTGCGTTTCCGTACCGGCTACCGCGTGCTCACCGCCGCCGACGAGGTGTCCTTCGCGATCGCACCCGGTGAGACGCTGGCGCTGCTCGGCGAGTCCGGTTCAGGCAAGTCGGTGACGGCGCGTGCAGTCATGGGCCTGTTGGCCGGCCGTGAGGTCGACGTCGAGGCGACCCGGCTGACGCTGGGTGGCACGGATCTGCTCCGGTTACCCGTCGACCAGCGGCGGGCGTTGCGCGGTCCGCAGATGACGCTCGTCTTCCAGGACGCCTTGTCGGCGCTGAACCCGGTGTTGCGCGTCGGCGATCAGATCGGCGAGCTCTTCCGCGTCCACGAACGGACATCCCGTCGCGTCGCGCGGTCCCGGTCGGTCGACCTGCTGCGCAGGGTGGGAATCCCGGCACCCGACAGCCGCGTCGACGACTATCCGCACCAGTTCTCCGGCGGCATGCGGCAACGCCTGCTCGTCGCGATGGCGATCGCGCTCCAACCGCGGCTGCTCATCGCCGACGAACCGACGACGGCACTCGACGTGACGGTGCAGGCGCAGGTGGTGGAGCTCCTGGCCGAACTCTGCGGCGAGATGGGCACGGCGGTCCTGCTCATCACCCACGACATGGGCATCGTCGCCGAGGTCGCCGACCGGGTAGCGGTGATGTACGCCGGGCGGATCGTCGAGACGGCGCCGGTCGAGGACATCTTCGCCGCGCCCGGCCACCCCTACACCGAGGCATTGCTCCGGTCCGTGCCGCGGATCGACCGGCCCGCGGCCGAGCTGCACCCGATCGTTGGTACGCCGCCGAGTCCGCTCGCGCTGCCATCGGGATGCGCCTTCCGGCCGCGGTGCGGATACGCGGTCGACGTGTGTGCGGAGGTCCGCCCCGATCTCGCGCCCGTCGGCGGCTCGGACGTACGCATGTCCGCATGCCACCGGCGCGAGGAGGTCGGCCGCGCGGGCGTGACGGGCGTGACGGGCGGCGCGGGCGTGACGGGCGGTGCTGACCAGCTGGAGGGGAGCGGCTGAGGTGACCCTTGACCAGAAGCCGGTATTGCTGGAGGCGCGCGATCTCCACAAGGGGTTCGCCTCCGGCCGGTCACTGCCGCTCGTCGGCGCGCGCCGCCCCCGGATCAGCGCGGTCGCGGGCGTCAACCTGTCCTTGCATGCGGGGGAGACGCTCGGCATCGTGGGCGAGTCAGGGTGCGGCAAGTCGACGTTGGCGCGGATGCTGGTCGGGCTCGAATGCCCTGATGCCGGGCAGGTGTTCTTCCGTGGCACCGACGTGACGGGGGTGCGGGGCCGGGCCCGGCGTGGGTTGGCGCGCAAGGTGCAGATGGTGTTCCAGGATCCGTACCTTTCTCTTGACCCGCGCATGAGCGTGCTCGACCTCGTCGCCGAGCCGTTGGACGTGCACGGGCTCGCCGGTGATCGCACGGCGCGCCGGGCCCGTGCGGCGGACCTTCTCACGCTCGTGGGGCTGGACCCGGACCTGCTGCCCAGGTACGCGTACGAGTTCTCGGGTGGTCAACGCCAGCGGATCGGAATCGCCCGGGCACTCGCCCTCGAACCCGAGGTGTTGATCTGCGACGAGCCGGTGTCGTCCCTCGACGTCTCCGTACAGGCCCAGGTCGTGAGGCTGCTGCGAAACCTGCAACGTCAACTGGGCCTTGCACTCGTCTTCATCGCCCACGACCTCGCACTGGTGCGCGTGGTGGCGGACCGGATCGCGGTGATGTATCTCGGCCGGCTCGCCGAACTCGGTAGCGCGGGCCGGGTGTTCGAGGCACCCGCACACCCTTACACGCATGCGTTGCTGTCGGCCGTTCCCATCCCTGACCCGACGCTGCGCGCTTCCCGTGCCGGAGGGTCGTACGCCCGGGTCCGGCTCGCCGGTGACCCGCCCAGTCCGGCGGATCCGCCACCGGGATGCAGGTTCCACACCCGCTGTTGGCGGGCGGACGAGCGGTGCCGGTCCGAGGTCCCCGAGCTGGCGCCGGTGGCCGGGACCGACCAGGGACTCCGCGCGGTCGCGTGTCATCATCCGATCCTTCCGGGTTCGGGCGACCGGGGGCGGTCACCCGCGCAACCGGACGCCGATGGCCGACGTCCTAGAATGCGTTCGACCGCGGGGACGGAGGAGCGCTGATGAGTGTCGACGGCACACGGCATGACGACGGTGATACCGCAGCTGCCTCCGCAGTCCCGCGCATGAGCGTGGCGCGGGTCTATGACTACCTCCTCGGCGGCACCAACAACTCCGCCGCCGACCGCTTCGCCGCCGAGCAGATCAAGGCCCTCTTTCCCGAGCTCGAGGACTGGGCATGGTGCAACCGCGGGTTCCACCAGCGGGCCGCACGGTGGCTGGCGGCCGACGCCGGCGTCACGCAGTTCCTCGACATCGGCTCGGGGCTGCCCACCCAGAACAACACCCATGACGTCGTGCAGGCGGTCGATCCGGCCTGCCGGGTGGTCTACGTCGACAACGACGAGCAGGTCGCCGAGCAGGCACACCGTCTGCTGAGCGACACCGGTCGGGTGAGCTTCGTCCACGGTGACCTGCGCAAGCCGGACGGCATCCTCGCCAACCCCGACGTGCGGGCACAACTCGACTTCGCCCAGCCCATCGGCCTCTTGATGACCGCCGTCATCCACTTCGTGGCCGACGAGCTCGACCCCTGGAAGCTCGTGGGACGCTACCTCGACGCGTTGGTGCCGGGTAGTTATCTCGTGCTCTCCCAGGGGACCTACGACAAGCAGGCCCCCGCCACCGTCGAACGCGCCACCGCCATCTACCAGAACGCCAACGAGCAGGTGTACCCGCGGTCGAAGCCCGATGTGGAGAGGTTCTTCGCCGGTCTGCAGATCGTCCCGCCGTATGACGGTGCGAAGCCGGACGTCACGTTCGGCGGCCTCTGGGGGGCAGAGGATCCCGAGGTCGCTGACGACGACGCGTCGCGTGCCCTCTATGCCGCGGTCGGCCGCAAGCCGTGAGCGGGCGCGGTACCTACCACGTCACGGGAAGCTCGGGTATGCCGTAGACCGTGGTCATCGTACGGAACTTCAGCTCATCGAAGTTCACGGCCAGCCGCAGGGTGGGGAAGCGGCGGAGCAGCGCCGGAAACGCGATCTGCATCTCCATCCGCGCAAGGGGTGCGCCGAGGCAGTGGTGGATGCCGTGGCCGAACGCCACATGCGGCTGCGGAGTCCGCGCGAGGTCGAACGTGTGTGGATCTGAGTAGAGCGCGTCGTCGCGGTTGGCCGACGGGAGCGACACCATGACGTAGTCGCCGGCCTCGACCTGCTGGTCGCCGATCGTCAGGTCTTCGGTGGCCGTACGGATCACGGCGGTCTGGGCGATCGTGAGATAGCGCAGCAGTTCCTCGACCGCGGGCGCGGCAGCATCGGGGTCGTCCCGCAAGCTGGCCGCCTGCTCAGGATGCTGCAGCAACAGCAACGTGCCGAGTGCCAGCATGTTGGCCGTGGTCTCGTGTCCGGCGAACAGCAGCAGCCGGCCGATGCCGGCCAGCTCGGCATCGGAGAGATCCTCGCCGTGCTCGCGGACCAGCCGGCCGAGGAGCGCGTCGCCCGGCGCGCGGCGTTCGGCGGCGACCCGGCCGGCGAGATACATCGCCATGTCCTTGAAGGCGAGCAACAACTGCTCCCGTGGCTGGGAGAGGTCAAGGATGAGGTTGCTGCGGTCGCGGAACTCCTCGCGGTCGGCGTAGGGCACGCCCAGAAGCTCGCAGATCACGAGTGCAGGCACGGGGAACGCGAACGCCGACACGAGGTCGACCGGCGGTGCGGACCCGGCGATCCCGTCGAGGTGCTCGGTCACGATGTCGGTGACCCTCGGACGGAGTTCGTTCATCCTCCGGGCAGTGAACGCTCCGGCGAGGATCCGGCGGAACTTCGTGTGTGCGGGCGGGTCGAAGCCGATGAAGCTGCCGGGTTCGGTCGGGGCCGCCTCGGCGCTGCCCTTCACCATCGGCAGGCGCAGGAGCCATGGTGGGGTCGCGGCGTTGCTGAACCGGGCGTCACCGAGAACCTGACGGGCGTCGGCGTACCGCGTGACGAACCACACGGAGACGTCGCTCGGCAACTGGATCCGGCTGACGGGCTGCTCGGCGCGCAGCTGGTCGATCTCCGGTGCGGGATCGAACGGGCTGGCGCCGCCGCGTCGGTAGGGCAGCGGTGTTGCCGGCGTCTGACTCATCACGGAACCCTCCGCTCGGGGCTGGCAGTTGATCACTGTACTGTCCCGCATCGCCGGGGTGCACTATCGTGCCCGCATGATCATCAGCGGTGCTCTTCGGCGTGCTGTCGCAGGCGTCCTTGCCGCCGGCTTCACGGTCGCCACAGCCTTGGTGTCCACACCGGCTAGTGCCGAGCAGGCGGCTTCCTCGTGTCGCGACGTCGAGCGCACGGTGGCCTGACCGAAGGGGCGCCGCCCGCGGCGACCATCTCCGGAACGCTGTGCGTCCCCGCTACCTGGTCCGCCTCCGGCCGGCAGGTGGATGTCCTCGTCCACGGAGGCAGCTACAACCGCTCCTACTGGAACTGGCCGCAGGGCGACGGGAAGTACTCGTACGTACGCAGCGCGCTGGCCGACGGTCGGGCGACATTCGCCTACGACCGATTGGGTGTCGGGGAGAGCAGCAGGCCGCCGAGCACAAGGGTGAGTGTCGGCACGGACGCCTACGTCCTGCACCAGCTTGTTCGCGGGTTGCGTGCCGACTATCCGACCATCAACGTCGTCACGCATTCGATCGGCGGCCTGGTCGGAATCGAGGAAGCGGCGCGGTTCGGCGATATCGACCGACTGGTCGTCACCGGAATGCTGCACGGCACAGGTGTCGGTATCGGCGGGCTGCGTACCTTCACGAACTTCTATCCCGCCATGCTGGACCCGGTCGTATCCGCGGACACCGCTGACGTCGGCTGGGTCACGACATTGCCGGGCACGCGCGACGACGTGTTCTTCCACCCGCCCGCAGCGGATCCCGCGGTCATCGCCTACGACGAGGCACACAAGGACGTCACGACCGAACTCACCCTCGCCACGTCCGCTCTGGTCAACAAGCTGCCGCCGGCGCTCAACTCCACGAGCAGGGTGCGCGTTCCCGTCCTCGTGATGGTGGGTGAGCACGACGCGTTGTTCTGTGGCCTGCTGCTGGACTGCCGTGACCGGCAGGCGGTGCAGCAGAGCGAGGCGGCGTTCTATCCTCGGGCCGCGTCGTTGACCATTCTCACGGTCCCCGACACGGGTCACAATCTTGCATTGCACCGGTCGTCCAATATCACGCACTCCACGATTTCCGAATGGCTGCATAGCGCCTGATATGTGGGCTTGCGTTATTTCCGTCAAGCCCACAACGGACAGCTGAGATCGGGCCGACCTCCCGCCGGACCCCACGCGTCCCTGCCGCGCGGCTGCCCATGTGCGGTGGGCAGTGGCATCATGGCAACCACGGCTCGAGAGGCAGACGTGCGTTCCCTTGGGTAGTCGAGGGAAGGAGTCCGAGCCACCGGGAAATTGAGAATAACGGGAGGTCCGCTCATGCCAACATTCCCGGTCGGTGCGCAAGACCCGGATGAGCGTCTCCGCGAACTCGAAGCGATGCTCAATGCCATTACTGAGTATCAGATCATCAAGTTAGACGTGTCAGGCAATATCGCCAGTTGGAATCCAGGCGCCGAGGCGGTTCAGGGATATTCCGCGGACGAAGTCCTCGGGCAGCCGGTCTCGATGTTCTACACAGAAGAGGACAACGCGGCCGGTCTGACCCAGCGGGAGTTGCAGACCGCGCGTGACACGGGACGGGTGGAGTTCGAGGGCTGGCGGGTACGCAAGGGCGGCAGCAGGTTCTGGGCGAGTGTGATTCTCGCGCCCATTCGGGACGAGAACGGCGACGTGACCGGCTTTGTGAAGGTCACCAGGGACGAGACCGAACGCCGTGAACAGGAAGTACGACTGCAACGCCAACGCGACGAGATCCTCGAGCTGTCGACCCCGGTGATCCAGGTGTGGGACAAGGTTCTCGTGCTCCCGATCATCGGCACCCTCGATTCGCAGCGGGCCGCCCGGCTGACCGAGGACCTGCTGGAGAAGATCGCCGAGAACCAGGGTGAGGTCATCATCCTGGAAGTGAGCGGCGTACCCACGATCGACACCCAGGTCGGCCAGCACCTGTTGAAGACCGTCCAGGCCGCTGCGCTGATGGGGACCGTCAGCATCCTTTCTGGCGTGCGGGCCGAGGTGGCCCAGTCGATGGTGAATCTTGGTGTGGACCTGGGGCAGTTGCGCTCCCGTAACACGTTGCGCGACGCGTTGCAGCTGGCGTTGCAGGTGTTGCGCGACCAGCCGGGCGCAGCCGGCTCTGGTCAGACCTTGGGCGGGGGGACTCCACGTGAGTGAGGCAGCACCGATCCTGCGGATCGAGGACACGCTGTTGGTCAGCCTGCAAGGTGACCTTGACGACACGACCGTGATCGCGATCGAGGACCAGCTGACCAGGGAGGTCGTACGTACCCATGTGACGGGCATCCTGATCGACGTGAGTGGGTTGTCCGTCATCGATTCGTTCAGTGCAAGGGTCATCGCCCGGTTCATCGGCATGGTCCGGCTCCTCGGGTCACAGGCCGCCGTCGTGGGAATCCAACCAGCGGTGGCGATCACGCTGGTCGAGCTGGGAGTGCCGATGGGTCATCTGGACACCGCACTGAACGCCGAGCAGGGCGTCGCACTGTTGCGACGGCTACGCCGAAATGCCACTCGAGCTGACTGACATGACGCAGGTCGCCCTGACGATCTCTGCTGAGGCCGACCTCATCCGGGTGCGGCAGGTCCTGCGCGCCAGATGTCAGCGGGTCGGGCTCGGTCTGGTCGACGAGACGAAGCTGATCACCGCTGGCAGCGAGCTGGCCCGCAACATCCTCACCCACGCGGTCGGTTCCCGCGGTGGGGTGCGGGTGGAGGACGTCGCGAGGTCGGGCCGGCAAGGGGTGAAGGCGACGTTCTTCGACGAAGGGCCGGGGATTCCGGACGTGGACCAGGCTCTCGTCGATGGTTTCAGTACGAGCGGAAGTCAGGGAATCGGTCTGCCGGGCTCGAAGCGGCTGGTCGACGAGATGACCATCACCACCGAGGTGGGCTCGGGCACCGTTGTCGAGATCGTCAAGTGGCGGCGGTGATCGGTCGTGGCGCCCGTGAACAGCCCTGTCCACCAACGGCACCCGATCCAGGTCGAAGAAGACGTCGGTGCGTTGCGCCGGACGGTTGCCGAGATGGCCGCCGACCTGCCGTCCCTTCGTGACGGCGACGCGGATCTGGTCGCGACCGAGCTGGGTACGAACCTCCTCCGGCACACCGACCAGGGTGGCTACGTCCTCTACCGCGCGCTCACCGACGGGATCGAGTTGCTCGCCCTCGACGGCGGCCCGGGCCTGCGGGCGGGAGATGTCCCGCCTGACCCGAACCGCGAGACAGGTCGACCAGTCCCGCAGGAGTCGCCACGGCCGTCTGTCCCGCGTGAGTCCCGGGACGGGAGTCGTGGCCTCGGCGCGGGACTCAACACCGTCCGCCGGCGTTCGGTCGACTTCGACTGGTACGCCACCTCGGCTGGCACCGCGATCCTCGCGCGGCTCGGCGCGTCAGACTCCACCCGGACCGCGTCCTGGCAGTGGGGCGGCGTCAACGTTCCGCTGGGTGGGTCCGGCGTCTCCGGAGACGGCTGGGCCGTCCGCGTGGACCAGCGGCTTGTCGCCCTCGTCGTCGACGGGTTGGGCCACGGCGAGCATGCGGCCGCCGCGACTCAGGTGGCGTTGACGGAGTTCGAGCACTGGTCGATGCGCGACCCGCGGAGCTTCGTTGGCCATGTCCACGAGGCCATGCTCTCCACCAGGGGAGGCGTCCTCGGCCTCTGCGTACTGGATCAGGAGAGCGGAGAACTCACCTACGTCGGCGTGGGAAACATCCACGGGCGGGTCTTCTGCGGCCAGGGCAGCCATCGGCTGCTCAGCCGGGTCGGAGTCCTCGGGACCGAGATTCCGGTGCCGGACATGCAGGTGGCGACCGGCGAGTGGAGGCCGGGTGCCACCCTGATGCTCGCCACCGACGGGATCAAGGCGCACTGGGACCAGGATGGTGAGTATCCCGCCCTGCTCGCACACGACCCGGCGCTGATCGCCGCCATCGTCGAGCGCGACCACAGCGAGGGCAACGACGACGCCGCCCTCCTGGTCGTCCGCGACCTGAGGAACCCGGTACATGCCTAGGAGCTCATGGCCGGCGGCTCACGGACGGCGGCTCACGGACGGCGGTGATGACCCATGGCTGCCGATGCGGAACTGACCCAGCTGCGGGCCGCGCTTCGACGTTGCCAGGAGCGAATGCGCGAACGCGAGCTGTCGGTCGCCGAACTCAACCACGAGCTCCAGAAGACCAACCGGGGGTTCATCGCCGTCCACGCCGAACTGGAGGACGCCCGCCAGGCCGAGGCGCGGTTGGCGGCCATCGTCCAGTCGTCCGACGACGCGATGCTCGCGTTGGGTCCGGAGCTGACCATCCAGACGTGGAGTCCCGGCGCGCAACGCCTGTTGGGCTATCGCAGCGACGAGATCGTCGGGCACTCGATGCAGGTGCTGGTCGCCGACGAGTCGCCGCCACAGTTCGATGCGGCGGTAGGGCACGTACGCGCTGGCCGGCGTGTGCAGGCGTACGACACCAGGTGGCGGCATCGGGAGGGAACCCCGATCGACGTGGGCGTGGCCGTCGCGGCGATGCGGGAGGTGCAGAACCTCGACCTGATCGGCTTCAGCGTGGTGGCGCGCGACATCTCCCACCGGCTTCGTACGCAGGCTGAGCTCGCCGAGGCCCGGGCGCTCCAGGAGGTCATGAACGACCGGGACCGGATCGCCCGCGACCTGCACGACATGGTGATCCAGCGGGTCTTCGCCGCCGAGATGATGCTGCACAGCGCCGCCACACTGGTCATCCGCCCTGAGGTGGCGGAGCGGATCGAGACGGTGATCGGAGAGCTCGACGGGGCCATCCAGGACCTTCGTACGACGATCTTCGCGCTCCACGGCGGTTGGCAGCGCTCGACGAGCGTGCGTGGGCAGGTTCTCGACCTCGCGACCGCCGCGCAGGACGGGCTCGGCTTCTCGCCCAACGTCCGCTTCGACGGGCCGGTCGACACGACGGTGACGGACGAGGTGGCTGTCCAAGTGCTCGCCGTCCTGCGCGAGGCGTTGACCAACATCGCGCGGCACGCCCAGGCGAGCAGTGCCTCGGTCGTGCTCAAGGTCGCCGACGGCGAGGTGGTCCTGCAGGTGGCCGACGACGGCCGGGGCTTCGACACGGCCCGCCATCAGGGCGGACTCCGCAACTTCCGGGAGCGGGCGGAGTCCCACGGTGGGCGCTTCGAGCTGCACAGCGAGCTCGGCGCCGGCACCAGGATCGACTGGCGGATCCCGTTGTCGCGGTGATCGGCATGCCCACGGTCGCGGTGATCGGCATCGCCACTGTCGTGGAGACCCGCCTCAGGACCTGAGCTCGGCCGAGAGCCTGGCCGCCGCCTGCTGCAACTCGGGCGCGACGTGCGCGACCACCTCGTCGGTGATCCGGGCGGCCGGACCGGAGATGGACAGCGCGGTCGCGATCGGCGTGTCCGGGACCGTCACCGCCACGCAGCGGACGCCGACCTCCTGCTCGCCGTCGTCGACGGCGTAGCCCTGGCCGCGGATGGTGTCGAGCTGGGCGAGGAGGGCGGCGTGATCGGTGAGGGTACGCGGCGTGCGGGGCTGCAGGTCGGCCCGCTTCAGCAGTGCGGTGGCGCGGTCGTCCGGCATCTGGGCCAGCAGGGCCTTGCCGACGCCGGTGCAGTAGAGCTCGACGCGCCGGCCGACCTCGGTGAACATCCGCATCGCGTGGCGCGACGGCACCTGGGCGACATAGACGGCCTTGTCGCCGTCGAGCAGGGCGAGGTTCGCGGTCTCGCCGGTGGCGTGCATGAGCTCGTCGAGGCAGGGCCGGGCCCAGGATCCGAGCAGCCGGCTCGCGCTCTCGCCGAGGCGGATCAGCCGCGGGCCCAGGGCGTACTTCCGGGACTCCTCCTGGCGTACGTATCCTCCAGCGATGAGGGTCCGCAGCAGCCGGTGGATCGTGGGTGCGGGCAGGCCGGACGAGCTGGCCAGCTCGCTGAGGGTGACCTCCCCGGCGGCGTCGGCCATGAGCTCGAGGAGTTCGAGCGAACGCTCGACCGACTGGACCGCCCCGGACGGCTGGGACGGGGACGGCTGGGACGGGGACGGCTGGGACGGGGACGGCTGGGACGGAGTGCCTTGCCGGCTCTGCTTCCGCATGGCGAAACCTTAGTGGTCGTCGGACGGGGAGGGTACAAGGAGCCGGTTCCAGTGCGCGAAAGCTCTGATCCGTATCAAGGAATAGCAGAGCGTGACGATGCTGTCCAATCCGTGGCGGGGTACGTGGAGCGTGGAGGAACCTCATGGCAGAGCGGCAGATCCTCGGTACCGCGGCCCAGCACGCATCGACCGAGATCCCGGTGGCAGCGCCCGAGGACCGGGTAGCCGACGTGATCGACGCGCTGCGGGGCCGGCGGTTCGACAGCGCGGCCGTCATCGCGGTCTGTACGTCGGGCCGGTTGGTGGGCCTTGTGACGATCGAACGCCTCCTGGTCGCGCCGCCTGACGCGCGGGTCCTCGACGTCTCGGACCGCCAGCCACCCGTCGTCGCACCGGACACCGACCAGGAGCACGCGGCGTGGGCGGCCATCCGCCAGGGCGAGACAGGACTGGCCGTCGTCGACGCCGACGGGACGTTTCGCGGGCTCATCCCACCCCAACGACTGCTCGCCGTCCTGCTCGAGGAACACGACGAGGACCTCGCCCGACTCGGCGGGTACCTGAGGTCGGCCGCCACCGCACTGGCCGCGAGCGAGGAGCGGGTACGCCTGCGGCTCTGGCACCGTGTGCCGTGGCTGCTGCTCGGTCTGCTGGGTGCTCTGGCGGCGGCCGGGCTGATCGGCGGCTTCGAGGCGGACCTGGAGCGGCAGGTGCTGCTCGCGTTCTTCATCCCTGGCGTCGTCTACATGGCCGACGCCGTAGGCACCCAGACCGAGACGCTGGTCATCCGGGGGCTCTCGGTCGGCGTCGGGATCCGGCGGGTCGTCGTCCGCGAACTCGTCACGGGACTGCTGGTCGGCCTGCTGTTGGCCCTGCTCACCCTGCCGGTGACCGTCGCGGTCTGGGGCAACGTCGGTGTCTCGCTCGCCGTCTCCCTCGCGCTCTTCGCCGCGTGCTCGATCGCCACCGTGGTGGCCATGGCGTTGCCGTGGCTCTTCCATCGGCTCGGCAGGGACCCCGCCTTCGGCTCCGGTCCGCTCGCGACGGTTGTCCAGGACCTGTTGTCCATCGCGATCTACCTTGTCATCGCGCGGGCGATCCTCGGCTGAGCCGCTTGGGGCGGTCCCCGGCTGAGCCGGGTGCCGGCGTACTCCCGGTGAGTTTCTCCGATCGCCCACGACCGTCGGTGGTCAGCGCGAGGATTGCGTCGTGCAAAGACGCACAGCGGTCGAGACCGCCGGTGGCACCGTCCTGTCCGCGCCGATGAGCGTCATGGCCTACGGCCGGATGGCGGTCTTCGCCGACCCGCCCGACGACCACCGGTTGATCGACGCGGCGACGTCGTGGGGCCGGTTCAGGGTTTCGACGCGGCGACGTAGGTCCTTGCCTTCCGCCCCACGGCGTTGTCGTCGGTCTGCACGATCACATGGGCGAGCGCGACGGTCGGGGCGACGTCGAAGATCACGACGCCATGGGTCATCTGGTCCGGATTGAGTTGCGCCCGGTAGTCGAAGCCCCGGACCTGTGTCGGACCGAAACGCCGTCCCCTGGTGTCGACGATCCGATGGAAGGCGCCGCCGAACTGCGCCGGGGCCATGCCGACGTTCTTCGCCTTCATGCGTACGACGATGAGTTGACCGTTTCTGGCGACCGGAGGGGCGACGCCAAGCTCCTTCGCGTACTTCTTCACGCCGGTGGTCAGCTCGGTGACGGTCACCTCGAAGCTGCCGTTACGGAAGGTCTGCCCGACCCCGACCATCGTGGTCGATGGTGTCCCCGGCTTCGCCGTGTTGGCGGGTGTGGCCATCGTCACCGGAACCGGTGGACGGCTGCATCCGCACAAGAACAACGTCGCGGCGCAGGCGACCGCAAGGACTCCTCGCGCCAACCGGTGCCGGCTTCTTCCCTTCGCGCACAACGATGCGCCCCGCGCCGCAATCTGGCTGTTCATGGCTGTTCCCCCCTGCGTGCAGGCTTTCACGGCAGGTAGGGCTTCTGCGGGCGTTTGGTTTTTGGTCGAACCCGCCTGCTTTTTGGTCGGCCATAGTTTCTTGGTTGAATACTCAGCCGCGACAAGGGCCGTTCATGAAACGTGATCGCGGATCCTGCCCCTCAGGCGTCGTGCGCTTCGGCCGGGAGGTGGTGGCCCAGGCGTGTCCGCTTGGTGCGCAGGTAGTGGGCGTTCTCCGGGTTGGCCGGGACGTGCAGCGGGACGCGGTGAGCGACCGTGATGCCGTGGGCGGCGAGGCCGGTGGTCTTGGCGGGATTGTTGGTGAGCAGCCGGACGGTGCGTACGCCGAGATCGGTGAGGATGAGCGCTCCGGCCGAGTAGTCGCGGGCCTCCGCCGGAAGGCCCAGTGCCAGGTTCGCGTCCACCGTGTCGTGCCCCGCGTCCTGCAGGGTGTACGCCGCAAGTTTGGCCAGCAGCCCGATCCCGCGTCCTTCGTGCCCGCGGAGGTAGACGAGGATGCCGCGGCCTTCCGCGGCGATGGCGGCCAGGGCCGCTGTGAGCTGCGGCCCGCAGTCGCAACGCAGAGAGCCGAACACGTCGCCGGTCAGGCACTCGGAGTGCACGCGGGCGAGGACCGATTCGCCGGCCGCCTGCACCTTGCTGAGGTCGCCGTGGACGAGCGCGACGTGCTCCCGGCCGTCGACGGCATAGCCGTACGCCGTGAACACGCCATGAGCCGTCGGCATCCGGGCCTGCGCGACCCGGCGGATCCGCTGGGTCGCCGTCATTCGGCGGCGGGCCCGGACAGCGACACCACCGGGAGGTCGCGTCGGCCCGGGTTGCGTACCGCGGCGCAGACACCGTCGCTCGCCTCTGCCGCGGCGATGCGTTCGGCGGGAGGCGTGCCGTAGTCGGTGGTGCGTTGGCGCAGCGGCCGGCCGGTCGGCGCGACGAGCGCGCGCAGGTCGCTGATCGTCTTGTACGACCCGTGGCCGGCGCCGGCCATCCGGCTGATCGTCTCCTCCATGAGGGTGCCGCCGACGTCGTTCACGCCACCGTCAAGGACGGCTTGACAGAGCTCCGGGCCGAGTTTCACCCACGAGCACTGGATGTTGTCGATCAGCCCGTGGAGCAGCAGCCGGGCGACGGCGTGCACGGCGCGGTTCTCGCGCGGTGTCGGACCCGGGCGCGCCAACCCCGCAAGGTAGATCGGCGCGCTGGTGTGTACGAACGGCAGCAGCACGAACTCGGTGAAGCCACGATGGCCGTTGTTTTCCAGCGATCTGCGCTGCAGGTCGGCGATGACCCGCAGGTGGGCGACCCAGTGCGCCGGCGTGTCGACGTGTCCGTACATCATCGTCGACGTCGTGGGGATGCCGAGCGCGTGCGCGGTGCTGACCACCTCGACCCAGCTCGCCGTCGGCAGCTTTCCCTTAGTGAGCACCCAGCGCACGTCGTCGTCGAGGATCTCGGCGGCCGTTCCAGGCAGCGAGTCGACGCCGGCCTCGCGGGCCCGCACGAGCCACTCACGCACCGGCAGGTTGGTCCGCGACGTGCCGTTGATGACCTCCATCGGGCTGAACGCGTGCAGGTGGACATCCGGCTGACGACGCTTCACCTCCTGTGCGAGGTCGAAGTACGCCGTCCCGGGCAGGTCCGGGTGGATGCCGCCCTGCATGCAGATCTCGGTCGCGCCGGCCTCCCACGCCTCGTCGACCCGATCGCCGACCTGGCTGAGGGAGAGCGTGTAGGCGTCGGCGTCGGTCCGCCGCTGGGCGAACGCGCAGAAGCGGCAGCCGGTGTAACACACATTGGTGAAGTTGATGTTGCGGGTGACGACGAAGGTCACGTCATCGCCCGCGACGTCCCGGCGAAGCCCATCCGCCAACCGGCTGAGGGATTCCAGCGCCGGACCGTCGGCGTCGAGGAGGGCAAGCGCGTGGCCGTCGGTGAGGCCCGCGGGGTCCCTCTCCGCCTGACGCAAGGCGTCCTTGACGGCGCCGTCGAGACGCGCCGCAGCCGCCGGCGACGCCGGTGCCGGTCCGGCCGCTCCGGACGGGACGTGCGCGGCGAGTTCGTCCCAGTCGCCGTAGACCGAGGAGAAGTCCTCCCGGCGGTCGGTGGTGCGGCCCCGCGAGTCGATGGTGACGTGCAGGTCGGTCCGCCCCGAACCGGTGCCCGCCGACTCCCACCCACCGTCGGGCTCCTGCCACGGCAGTCCCTGGGGGAGTGCGCCGTCCTTGGCGAGCCCGGTGGCCGGATCGACCAGGGCCGCCACGTGTCGCGCGAGCCGCGGATCGAGCCACGGTTCGCCGGCGCGGACGTACTCCGGATAGATCGTCAGCCGCTCCCGCAGGGCGTACCCGCCCTCAGCCGTGCGCGCCGCCAGGTCGTCGATCTGCGGCCAGGCCCGCTCGGGGTTCACGTGGTCCGGTGTCAGCGGCGACACGCCACCCCAGTCGTCGATGCCGGCACGCAGCATCAGGGCGTACTCGTCGTCGATGAGGTTCGGCGGCGCCTGGATCCGGACCTGCGCGCCGAGCACCAGCCTCGCCACGGCGATCGTCGCCGCCAGGTCCTGCAGGTCGGCGTCCGGTGTCGAGCGCATCTTGGTGTCGGGCTTGGCCCGGAAGTTCTGGACGATCACCTCCTGGACGCCGCCGTACGCCCGGGCCACCTGGCGGATCGCGAAGAGCGACTCGGCCCGCTCCGTCAGAGTCTCGCCGATCCCGAGGAGGATCCCGGTCGTGAACGGCACAGAGCTGCGGCCGGCGTCCTCGAGCACCCGGAGCCGGATGTCCGGGTCCTTGTCGGGCGAGCCGAAGTGCGGCCCGCCGCGCTCGGTGAACAGCCGCCGCGCGGTCGTCTCGAGCATCATGCCCATCGACGGCGCGACCGGCTTGAGCCGCTGCAGGTCCTGCCACGACAGCACGCCCGGGTTGAGATGGGGCAGCAGACCGGTCTCCTCCAACACCCGGATCGCCATCGCACGGACGTAGGACAGCGTGTCGTCGTATCCGTTCTCGTCCAGCCACGTGCGCGCCGCCGGCCAGCGGTCCTCCGGCCGGTCGCCGAGGGTGAAGAGCGCCTCCTTGCAGCCCATCGCGGCACCCTGGCGAGCGATGTCGAGCACCTCGTCAGGGCTCAGGTAGGCGGCGGGGAGCCGGTGCGGGACGGTGACGAAGGTGCAGTAGCCGCACCTGTCGCGGCACAGGCGGGTGAGCGGGATGAACACCTTCCGGCTGTACGTGATGACGCCAGGCCGCCCCGCCGCTTCGAGGCCCTGGTCGCGCAACCGGCTCGCGAGGCCGGTGAGCGTGTCGAGGTCGCCGGCGCGGGCGTGGAGGAGGACCGCGGCCTCGTCGACGTTCAGCGTCTTGCCGTCGCGCGCGCGGGCGAGAGCACGGCGCATGGCCGACGCGGGCGGCTGGTCCGGGACCTGCTGGGGACCGTGGGCCGGGCGATCTGGACGTAGGACAGTCACGGCCGAGACCGTAGGCAGGTGCAGCGTCGCCGGACCAGCGTGTCGGCACCCGAACCGGAACCTGGTCGCCGTTGGCGGTGGCGGGGACGCTTATCTGCGCTGGTCACCGGCCTTGCTGCGGTTTGCGGCCAGAGCCTGCAGCAGGTATTACCTAAAGTGTGGCATCGGTGGTCGGCAAGCGCATCAACGGCCGGACGTACTACTACCTCGCGGAGTCGCGGCGGGTCGACGGCACGCCGCGCATCGTGGCGCAGCGCTACCTCGGTACCGCGGCCGACATCGCGGCGGCGGTCTCTGCCGTACTGGACGGTGACGCGCCGGGAGGGCGAGCGCCGGGAGGGGGAGCGGCGGGAGGGGGAGCGGCGGGAGGGCGAGCGCCGGGCCGGGGCGGTCCGGACCGCACGCGGCACCTCGCCTTCGGCGACGTCGCCGCGGTGTGGGGAGTGCTCACC
>NZ_JBEFTW010000059.1:0-25952 GCF_040196095.1 Actinopolymorpha sp. B17G11 | reverse complement strand
TTCTTGGTGAACAACTTCAACAGCCCGTCCGGGCCAGTCAGCGCCAGGCCACGCTCCCGAGCCTGCGCCACCATCGCCGCAGCGGCGGCCTGCTCTGCAGACCGCCGCTACCCACCGTCATCCGTCTTCTGCTGTCGAGACCCCATGGCCCCAGATGTCATCACTGTCCGTGCCCATCCCGCCGGACCCGGCCCGGCGTGTCGAGCCGGAAACACCGTTCAGTGCACAGTCCCCAGCATCCACCGATCAGCCCGATGACTATGCCTCGGAGTGGGAGGCGATCAAGACGGTCGCTGGGCGGTTGGGGATGAACCCGGAGACGCTGCGAAAGTGGCTGCGTCAGGCCGAGGTCGATTCCGGTGATCGTGACGGGACGACGACCGCCACCGCGAGGGAGATTCGGGAGCTCAAGCGCCGTAACGCCGAGCTGGAGCAGACGATCGAGATCCTCAAGGCTGCGACGAGTTTCTTCGTGCGGGAGAGCGACCCGCGAGTTCGATGATCTGTCAGTTCATCGCCGAGCATAGGGCTCGGTTCGGGGTCGCTCCGATCTGTCGTGTGTTGTCTGGGCACGGCTGCCAGATCGCCCCGAGAACCTACTACGTCTGGGCATCGAGAGCACCGAGCAAGCGGGATCTGTGGGATGCCACGATCACCGAGGTGCTGGCCGGCTACTACGTCGGTGACGAGCATGGTCGACGTCCGCCGGAGCCGCTGTACGGGTCGCTGAAGATGTGGGCACACCTGAACCGTCGAGGCATCGGGGTCGCCAGGTGCACGGTGGAGCGGCTGATGCGGGCAGGCGGCTGGCAGGGCGTGCGCCGGGCCAGCAAGGTTCGCACCACTGTGCCGGACCCGGCCGCAGACCGTGCCCCGGATCTGGTCGACCGCCAGTTCCGGGTGTCCGCACCGAACCGGCTTGTGGTCGCGGACTTCACCTACGTGCGGCTGGTCACCGGCGTGTTCGTCTACACCGCGTTCGTGATCGACGCGTTCGCCGGGCGGATCGTCGGCTGGGAGTGCTCGACCTCGAAGCACACCAGGTTCGTCCAGGCTGCGATCGCCCAAGCCGCGGCGTTCCGTGCCAGGCAGGGAAATCCCTTGCTGGGCCACACGATTCACCACTCCGATGCCGGCTCGCAGTACACCAGCGTACGCTTCGCCGAATCGCTCCTGCTGGCCGGAATGATCCCCTCGATCGGTAGCGTCGGGGACGCGTTCGACAACGCCCTCGCCGAGACCACGATCGGGCTCTACAAGCACGAATGCATCCGCGCCGACTCACCCTTCCGACCAGGACCACTCACCAGCCTCGGCGACGTCGAAACCATCACCGCCGACTGGGTCCACTGGTACAACACCAGCCGCCGCATGCACCGACTCGACCGGCAACCACCAGCCGAGTACGAAGCCAACTACCATGCATCAACCCGAGACGGCCGACCAGCCACTCACACGTAACCGACAGTGCACCAAACCGGGACGCTTCAGGTCGCCCGCTTGTACTCACCTGATGGGTCTGCCTTCGCGGTCGATGTCGATCACGATCCCGTCGTGGTAGGTGCGGCGTTCGGTCCGGGCCACGTCCAAGTCCTCGTCGAGGACTGGGAACAGATGGACCGGTGTGAGCCTGATCTGTGCGGTTCGCTCGCGGTCACCGCGGAGACGGTTGACGTTGATCTCCAGATGGCCGTAGTGCTTGCCACCAGCGAGCAGTTTCGGCATACCGTCGACGACCGCCCATCGTTCGGGCTCGCTCTGGTCCGCGGTCCATTGGCTGAACGGGTTGTAGCCGAGCGGCGCGCTGTCGAGCGACGCTCCTTCGCGGCGGATACCACGGAGACCGTCTCCGGACACTCCGACGTCGTAGTAGCTGACGCCGAGCCCGTCGCCGTTCGAGTCGACGAAGCTGCGCTCGAACATCTCGCTGTGCCCGGAGATCACGGCCGCGACTCCGTACTGCTCGAACAGCGGGTGGTACACCCGCATGGGGGTGCCGCCCTGGCCCGAGGTGAGCACGTGATTCATGGGTAGTCCGTGCTCACCAGAGCTGTAGGGGACGTGGTGGAACTGGACGAGGACGATCTGGCCGTTGGCCCTGGCGTCGATCAGTTGCCGCTCGACCCAGTTCCACTGCTGACTGCCGGGGTTGTAGTCGGACAGGTCGGTGCCGCCCGCGCTCTCGTACTCCTCGCGGGTGAAGTTCTCCTGCGTGTCGGTGCCCGGGCCGGTGAATTGACGTCCGGTCAGCTTCTCCTCGGGCGCGTAGCGCGCGGCGCTGTCATCCGGCTCCCCGTTGTTGCTGTCCAGCGTCAGGATGGTGAGAGGACCGTAGTCGACTCGGTAGTAGTTGTCCTGATGTTGCGGCGTCCCGTTGCCAGGCCCGTCGAAGTAGGCGTGGAACTTCGCGCGGGACCGGACGACCGGCGTCCGGTCAGAGGGGGTTCCGTAGCCGCCGTTGACGGCGCCGAAGCTCTCCCAGTTTCCGAAGGCGGGCAGGATCGGCACCGATGTCAGCAGGTCGCCGCCAGGCCCGGCCGTGTGGCGGAAGAACTCGTCCCAACCCGGCTGGTATCCGCCGCCTTGGACGAGATCACCGGCGAACAGCACGGCATCGGGCGACCGCTGCTCGACGGCAGCGAGGTTCCTGCGCAGGCCCTCGTCCTCGGTGAGCGGATACCGCAGGACGCGTGTCCCTGACAGGGTGGTTGTCCCGTGGACCTGATCCCAGGCGGACCCCGGCTCGGCGGACGGCCTAGCGTCCCCGTCATCCGCGACGGCGCCCGGCGCCCACTCCCGCTTCTGCACCCGGCCTCGCGGCTCGGTCTCCGAGTCCGACATGGCGATCAGCCGGAGATGCTGCCAGTCGTCAGCGGTCGGGGCGGTCTCGAACCGACCCTGGAAGGTCGATTCTCCTTGCTGCACGGTGTACTCGTATCGGTGGCCAGGCCGGAGGCCGTCGATGAGTTCGGTGTGCTTGTAGCTGTCCGCCCCGAGCAGCCATGAACCCTGCTCGAGGCCGGGGATCTGCTGGGAGCGTTCGGCATCGGTGTACGCAAGCGCTGGTTGCAGCTCTCCGGCGACGTCGTAGGTGAGGTTTCTGTTGAGACCTGGGCCGCTGATGGTCAACCGTCCGGGTTCGCCGTTCTCGGTGAACCACGTGACTCGGATCTCCGAGGCGCTGGGGCTCTGCAGGAAGGGCAGGATCCGGAAGTGTTCCTGCGACTCGCCGGCGCCGGTTGCCGGCGCGGCGAGTGCGACGGGCAGGATGAGTGCCGCGAGACTCGCGGCCACGAGCGTGCTCCTCTTATGGCGCATGGCGGTCTCCTCAGTACTTCAAGGTCACGTCACCGACGGCGATGCGGTGATCGGAGAACGGTGTGGAGATCACCCAGCCGGAGTCCTCGCCGACCTTGAAGTGTCGTTGGTCGACGAAGATGTAGTCGATGTGCCGGTTGCTCGAGTACGGCTTGTCGTAGATGTCTGGGGCTCCCTCGGCGCCCATAGTCCACTCGCCTTGTCGAAGGGGGCAGTCCTCGGTGCCGAGGTTGAAGTGACGGATGTTGCCGCGCCATCGCGGATCCCGGCCGTCGACTTCCTCGAAGACCCCGTCGCCCTCGCAATGCGCGTAGAAGAAGTCGAGGGAGGGCAGGAACGGGAGCTCGTTCAAGTCGCCGAGCAGGGCCACGGGCATCTGCCTCGCCATCGGCGTGATCGCCTCGGCGATGACCTTGGCCTGCGCGTAGTTGATCGAACGCCCGTAATTTGGATCGTCCACGAGGTCTGGGTTGTTCGGGAACGAGGTCTCGTTGATGAGCGGCAGCGGCACCTCGGTGTGAGTCACGCAGGCGCGGATCACGGCAGCGTCCGGAACGGAGACGTCGCCGCAGACGAGTTTGCGGAATCGCTGACGGTAGTGGTAGCCGAGGTCCAGGTACGGCGTGTCGCCGAACATGACCCGCTCCGAGTCGTACTTGCTGAGCAGGCCCATGACGTACCACCCACCGGGGTTGACGACTGGGTCGTAGCAGTTGGGAATGTTGTAGTTGGTGACCACGACGTGCTCGGTCAGGCCCGCATACCCCGGCTTCGCCTTCAGTTGGTCCCGCAGCGCGACCCACTGCGTGTAGCACATCTCGTTGAGGCCGATGATTTCCGCTTCCTGGCTGGAGATCTTCTCCACGGCGTCGGCCACCGGCGCTCCGGTGCTGCCCCCGTTGAAGCCGTTCCCCGCGAAGTTAAAGTCCAGAAATCGGATGCCTCGCTCCTGCGGCTGCGACGTCGCACCGTCGGAAGCCTCGGTTGTCGCGGCCGCGGTCGCGGCCGGAGCGGCGAGCGCCGCGCAAGCGGCCACAGCCATGACCACCAGCTTGATCCTCATCACGCCTCCTCCAAGGTGGGTGATTCCTGTCTAGACCGGTATTTTCACCGGAACGTAGCACCCTGTCGAGGCGCAGGCAAGGGAGCGGAAGCCGGCGACGGTGGTGTTCGCCGGTCGTTCACCACGTGCGGAGGAGTCGTTTATGCACTACTCGGCTGGGCGACTGACGTGCATCTGGATGGCGTAGCGGTCGCCTCGGTAGAGCGACCGGCCGAACTCGACGACGTTGCCCATGTTGTCGACCGACACACGCTCGATGAGGAACGCGGAGTCGTACTCGGGAACCTCCAGCCGCTTGGCTTGGGCAGGGCTCAGTCGTGCGATCGCCACCGTCTGCTCGGCCGACTCCAGGCGTACGCCGAACACTCTGGCCAGCACTTCGTACAGGGATTGGTCGCGTCCCATCACCGCGAGTAGGTCCGGGTAGCGATCGGCTGAAAGGTTCGTCCGTTCCAGGGCCATGGGGATGCCGTCGGCGGTGCGGACCCGCTCGATGGAGTGCACCGACGCTGCTGGTTCGATGCCGAGCCGCATTGCGATCTCACGCGTCGCGGCGCGAGTCCGTGCCCGAAAGCTTCGGGAGCCGGGCGCCATGCCGCGGTTGCGCATGTCCTCGCTGAAGGATCTGAAGATCTCGGAATGTGTCAGGGTGGGATGTTGCACGAAGGTTCCGCGGCCGGGAACGCGACGGACCAGCCCGCGGTCCTCGAGCTCGCCGATCGCCCCGCGAACCGTCATGCGCGCCACCCTGAACCGCTCTGCGAGCACGCGTTCAGAGGGGAGCAGGGAGCCGTCACGGGACTCCAGCACCAGTGCGGCCAGCACGTCCTTGATGTGCTGGCCCTTCGGGCCGTCCGGTTCTGCGGTGAACACATCCGGAGCGGTGGGGTGGAGTTCGTGTCGCGGCCTTGGCATGGTGCAGCTCCTTACTGACCAGGCGGACGTCAATCGTACGACGGACTCCCAACCGTCTCAGACAATTGACAGCGGTATAGACCAGTATTACTCTGCCCTCTCAGGTGTCATCCATTCGACCAGGAGATCCACATGATCGGCAGGCGATGCGGCGTACTCGCCGTCCTCGGGGCGCTGGCTCTCGGCATCGGGGCATGCAGCCCGAGCGCGTCGGAGGGTGGCCCCGACACCAGTAGTCGCGGCGACGAGACCACCCTGGAGGTCTGGGGGTGGCGGCAGGAGGATGTCGCCGCTTACGAGAAGATCTTTCAGATCTACGAGGACGCGCACCCGGGCGTAACCGTCGAGTACGTCCCATACAAGGCTGACGAGTACGACACCATCCTTCGCACCGGCCTGTCCGACAAGAGCGGACCTGACGTCGCACAGTTGCGCTCGTATGGCTTGCTTCAGCCGCTTGTCGCTTCCGAGAGCCTCGTGGCTCTCGATGACGAGGTCAAGGGATTGGCGAAGTTTCCCGAGGAGATCCTGGACGGCGCGCGAGGCGTGGACGACAGGCAGATCTACGGTGTGCCGTTCGCTCTGCAGACCTTGCACGTGATCTACAACAAGGCGATCTTCGACGACCACGGGATCACTCCGCCCGAAACCTGGGGCGACATGATCACGGCGTTCACCACCCTGAAAGACGCCGGGGTCATCCCGCTGGCGGCGACGGTCACTGATACGTGGATGCTGCCGATCCAGCAGGAGATCTTCGGCGCGAGTACGTACGGGGGGTACGCCTATCTTGAGCAGATGCTTGCCGGGAAGGCCACGTTCACCCACAAGCCCTGGGTCGACTCACTCACGACGTGGAAGGACACCAGTCAGTTCTGGGAGCACAAGTTCGAAGGCGTGAACTACGCCGACGCACAGGCATTGTTCACTTCCGGCAAGGCCGCCACGTTCCCAGGTGGAATCTGGGAGCTTGCCGTCTTCGCTCAAGCGAATCCCGACCTCGAGCTGGGAATCTTCAACGTTCCCCCACCCCCGAACGCAGCCGTCTCGGAGACCCTTGTCCCCGGCTACGTGGATGGTTCGTTCGGAGTCTCCGCGAAGTCTCCGGACCAGGAGGCCGCCCTCGACCTGGTGCGCTGGATGGCCACGCCCGAGTTCGGGCAGGCCTTCACCGACGAGTTGCGCCAGATCAGTGCGGTTCCAGGTGTCGAGCCCAGTGACGAGCTCCTCGCGCAAGCGCTGGAAGCGCACCTGGCCAACCCCAGCCCGTACGTCACGTACGCGTACTTCTCGAGCGGCGAGCCGACGGCGTGGGACCTTGCCTCGGAAGGGCTCTCCAACTTCGTACTCGGCCAGTCGTCGGCCCAGCAGGCCGGGGACCACATTCAGCAAGGCGTTGACCAATGGTTCGAGCCGACGTCCTAGCCGCGGGGCCGAAGCGATCGGCGCGGAGCCGACCACGCTTTCGCGCCAACCGCACACCAATGGGCTGGATCGCCGGATTCTGCTTGCCTGCCCTGACGTTGTACGGCCTGCTGATCGTCTTCCCGCTGGTGACCGCGTTCTACTACGGTTTCTACCGGTGGGAGGGGACTCGGAAAGCGGAGTTCGCCGGGCTCGGCAACTACCAGGAGGTCCTGACCCGGTATCCGCTGGGTGACGAGATCCCGGTCGCGCTGTGGCACAACGTGCTCTTCTTCATCGGCACGATGGCGATCCAGAACACGATCGGCCTGGGTCTGGCGGTGATGCTCTACCGGAACCCACGCTGCAAGCGTTTCTTCCAGGCGGTCTTTTCCCTGCCGTACCTGATCAGCCCTCTGATCGTCGGCTACATCTGGTCGCTGTTGTTGAGCCCGTCGTTCGGGCCGATCAACTACATGTTGGACTCGATCGGCCTGGACTCGTGGGCCAGGCCCTGGCTCGGTGTACCCGGTACGGCGCTCCCGATCTTGATCCTCGTCAACGCCTGGCAATGGATCGGCGGCCCCATGCTGATCTTCCTGGCGGCACTCGGTGGAATCCCGAAGGAGCTGGAGGAGGCCGCGTCGCTCGACGGAGCGTCGGCCACGCGTACATTCTGGAGCGTCCGGTTCCCGCTCCTCACGCCAGCGATTGGTGTGATCACGGTTCTCACGTTCATCGGCTGTTTCAACATCTTCGACCTCGTCTACGCGCTAGGCGGTTCTGACGGTGGCCCGGGAGGTGCCATGGACGTTCTCGGGCTCCTCTACTACCGGACGGCGTTCGAGGGTGGCGCCAACGCGGTCGGGGAGTCCTCGGCGCTTGCAATGATGATCTTCGTGCTCATATTCGGCGTCTCCATTGCTCTTGAGCGGTTCCTCAGGCGCCGGGAGGTGACCCCGTGACAGCACTTCTGTCCGCGACAGCAAGAGGGACGCCGACAGCATCGAAGCGGTCCGATCCACCAGCCGCACAGCGCGGTGTCGGCGGACGGAGGCTCGGCGTCCAGGTGCTGCTATGGCTCTATGCCGCCATCGCGTTCGGTCCGCTCCTGCTTGTGCTGGTGGGTTCGTTCCGGCCAAACGCTGACATCCTGCGGCAGCCGGTGGGCCTGCCGACGTCGCTCAATCTCGACAACTATCAGCGGGCCTGGGAGACGGCATCGCTGTCGACCTACTTCGTGAACTCTCTCGGCATCACGGCCGCGTCCGTGGCGTTGTGCGTTGCGGTCTCCGCGATGGCCGCTTATGCGCTGTCTCGATGGCAGTTCCGGGCCCGCGCGTTTCTGGCGGCGTTCTTCATCGCCGGCATCATGATCCCGGCGAAGTTGGGGCTCTTGCCAGTCTTCTACATGTACCAATCCTTGGGGCTCATCGACAGCCGGATCGGCCTTGTCCTGCTCTACGCGGCAAGCGGCGTTCCGTTCTCGATCTTCGTGATCATGGGGTTCATGCGTGGCCTTCCGGTCGAGCTCGAAGAGGCAGCGCGGCTCGATGGGGCCAACGAGGGGCGTATGTTCGTGTCGATCGCATTGCCGCTCATGAGGCCGGCGCTCGCAGTGGTCACGGTCTTTCAGTTCGCCCCGACCTGGAATGACTTCTTCTACCCGCTGGTGCTCATGCGCAGTGACGAGAAGTACACCGTGCCCGTGGGCCTGACCAGGTTCTTCGGGGAGTACGCCGCTGACCGGGCGACCCTGTTTGCTGGTCTGGTCATCGCACTTGTTCCGTTGGCGATCGTCTTCGCACTGGCGACTCGATACATCGTCTCCGGGCTCACGGCGGGAATGTCGCGGTGACCGGACACGACACGTTCATCAGCATCGACGGCGGCAAGTCACAGCTACGTCTCCTCGTAGCAGCCGGGGACCACCGGCAGGTCGGGGTCGGCACGGGCATGGTCTATCAGCCGGGCGAGGACGGAGTCGATCGCATCGTCGCCGCCATCCGTGAAGCGGCCGCGGCGATCGAGCTTCCAACTCACGTGACGGGCGTGGTTGCGGGCTTGACTGGAGTTCCCGGCGATATCGGGCTTAGACGGCAGCTGACGCGGCGGCTCGAAGTGCTCTTGCGGGGTCCTGCCCTGGTAGTCGAGGACGTCTACCTGGCACACGCCGGGGCCTTGAACGGCCCAGGCACGGTGCTCTGTGTCGGCACGGGCACGAACGTCCTCGCAGTTGGCGCCACCGGTGGGTACACGAGCCTCGATGGCTGGGGCCCGATCCTCGGCGACAGGGGCAGCGGGTACGCCATCGGACTCGCTGGTCTCCGGGCCGCGGCGGCTGCGCTCGACGGAGTGGGCCGGCGCACCGCACTCACGGAGAACTTCCCAGACACGGTAGGGGGCACGGATTTGGCAAGCCTGCAGCAGTTCTACCGCGACCCGCAGCTCGCCGCACGAGTCTCCAGCTTCGCGCGCTTCGTCGTCGACGCGGCAGACCGAGACGATGTCGCACACGCCATCTGCGAAGCGGCCGTGGAAGACCTCGTGGCTGTGGCGGAAGCCGCTGCGACGCGACAGCCTGACGCAGGCCGGCTCGTCTCCCACTCGGGTCGGCTTGTCGGCTCCGGTGAGTTCCTTCGCCGTCGGCTAGGAGACGAGCTCGGGGCGCGAGGGCTCGAGCTCGTCGAGCCCATGAGTTCCCCTCTGGAAGGTGGCCTGACGTTGATGCGAGGCGGAGGGCCGTATGCCTCGGTCGTCGCCTACCTGCGCGAGCGTACGGACGTCTTCGAGGCAGGTGAGAGTGCGTGAGAGTCGGACACGGCGCACAGCGACTCGAGGTCGTTGCCGGTGAACGGATGGGGGGCTATGCCGACCGCTCCCAGGGAGTCCGCAGCGTTCTCGAACCATTGGAAGTCCATGTGGTCACGTTCGCGGACGAGGCACATCGGTTCGCGCTCGTCGTAGCAGATCTGATTTGCGTGAACACCGACATCGTCGAGCTGATCCGGGCGGCCTTTCTCGAGCTACGGATCGACTCCTGCTGGGTTGCGGCCACCCACACGCACGCCAGCCCGGAGGCCGGATGCGTGCCAGGTGGTAGCCCAACCCCGCCAGCCCTCGGCGAGCGCATCGTCGACGCCGCGGTCGCAGCAGCGAAGGCGGCCGTCGTCGATGAGCGGGCGACGTCGCTCGGCTACACGCGCGCGTGGGTCGCAGGCCTTGCCGGCAGGCGCAACGCTGGAGATGCCACGCCGATCGACGTTCCCGTCGACGCGATCGTGGTCTCGAACGAGGAGACCGTCGTCGGTGTCGTCACGGTCTCTCCCGTACACCCCACCGTCCTGCCTGCCGACAACAGCGACGTCAGCGCAGACCTCAACGGTGGAATCCGACGAGTCCTCGACGCTCCTGGGCGATGGGTCGTGGCCGCGACCGGCGCCGCGGGCAACATCAGCACCCGGCACACCCGGCAAGGCAGAAGTCTCAACGAGATCGATCGACTCGCAGCTGTGGCTGCCAACAGCCTCGAGCTCGACGCAGCCCGAAGGTCGCAGCCAGCCGACGGCACAATCCATCCGCCGGCGTCCAGAGTCATCCGGTTGGAGCCCAAGCTCCCCGCCGAGGTGGAGGCGGCGATGGCGGCCGTCCCGCCGGCCGCGATCCAGGCAGACGCCCGCAGCCACGAGGTTTTCGAGCAAGGGCGGCGCATCGCGAGAGAACTCGCGACGCAGAGGCGTGTTGAGGCCTACGACGTGGAGATCCAGGCGGTCAGCCTCGCCGGCATCACGCTCGTCGCGATACCTGGAGAGCTGTTCCTGGAGCTCGGCGAATCGATCCGCGGGGCAGCCGGTTCGGACGTCATCGTCCTCGGCTACGCCAACGGGTACCTCGGATATCTGCCCAGCCTGAGCACGCCGCCCACCTACGAGACACTCGTCAGCCCTGTGCGGCTGGGGAGCGGTGAGCAGGTCGTCGACGCAGCGGTGCACATTGCCGAGTCCGTCAGAGGAGGAGAGGAGCGAACGTGATCGAGTCTGAGTACGCGGCCCAGGCCGCAGGTTTGGTTGACCGCGTTGTCACCACACAGCTACCGGCGATTCAGACCGCCGCCTCGATGGTGGCCGGATCAATCGCCGCCGGCGGTGTGCTGCAAGCATTCGGAACCGGGCATTCGCGAATCGTCACGCTGGAGCTCGCCGGCCGCGCCGGCGGGCTCGCCCCAGTGGGCATGCTTGCGGTCAAGGACCTCGTGATGTTCGGAGGCGAGAATCCCGCCGCGATCCTCGACCCGACGTACGAGCGAGAGACGGGCGTGGCCGAACGAATCTACGCACTGGCGAAGCCCCGATCCGTCGACACGTTCCTCATCGTGTCGAACTCCGGTCTCAACGCCGCCATCGTGGAAATGGCCGAGCTCGTGCACGCCCGCGGACACGGCCTCGTAGCGATCACGTCCTTCGCCCACACGCGGTCTTCCGCCGCGCGACACACCAAAGGACCACATCTGGCCGACCTGGCGGACGTCGTGATCGACAACTGCGCACCAGTAGGGGACGCCAGCATCGAGATCGCTCCAGACGTGAGGGTCGGCGCAGTGTCATCATTCACCGGTGTTCTCGTGGCGCAAGTCCTCACTGAACTGACGTGTCGCTACTTGCTCGACATGGGTCATGACGTACCCGTGTTCATCTCCGCCAACCTAGCATCGGGGGATGCTCACAACCGAACGTTCCAGGAGCGCTACCGCCGAGGAGTACGTCCGATCGAGCCATAGACTCGCGCATCCAACCGTCGCCTTCGCCCTGGTCTGCGCGTCGTACCTCATCGGCATTGCGCCACCTTCCCAATCAAGGACGTGTGCGCCAAACCCGGGAAGGTTCAGTACCGCGTCCGGCTCTGGGCCCAGCAGCTCGGCACCGTGCAGACGGTCAGCGGTGCCGTCATCCGCAAGATGCTGAGTCCGTAGTCGGACCTACTCAGCGTCCTGTGCCTCGATCAGGTCGAGGTCGCGGACGCAGAAGCCGTGGTGCTCGAAGGTCTCGTTGAGCACCGTGCCGAGGCACTGCCGCACCGAGCGGCCCCGGGCGTACGGCGGCCAGACGTCGTCGTCGGGCACCGGCGCTCGCGCTGCGAGCTGCTCAGCGGTGACCTCGTCGAGCCATGCCTCGAGCTCGGCGGCTTGTGCGTCACGCACGTTCACGATCTCGACGAGGGCCGGATCGAGCGAGAGGTCAAGCCCGTGCGCCCCCTGGTAGGGCTCGACGGTCGTCCCGATGCCCATCGGCGTGAACAGCTCCGTCGAGCCCAGGCAGCAGCGGCGGAACCACGAGTCGTGGACGAAGACCAGGTGGCGCATCGTCTGCACCGCCGACCACTCGTCGTTCACGCTGCGGCGTTCGATGCCGGGCGTACGGCGGATTCGCTCGATCGTGGCGGCCCAGGCGGCATGGAGCTGACGCGATGCCTCGCGCAGATCGGCAGGCTCCTCGGAGCGGATCAGCACCCGCACCGGATGACGCCGGTCGAGCTCGGCCTCGACGTACTCGGTCACCTCGACACCGTTCACCACGAGGTTGGTAATGAGCCCGTCGATCACAGCATCCTGCATGACGACGCCGATCAGGCGTGCCCCGGTCAGATCGCACTCGCGGAACTCCGCACCGTGCAGATCCTCCTCGACATACCGCGTCATGCTCCGCATACTAGGTCCGAGCACCGACAAGCCAGCCTCCCCGGCTTGATTTGGCCCCACCAAGCCGTCAAGCCGGCGCCAAAAGTGCGGGTGTCGTTTGGCGACTGGGTGCATGCCCACTGCAGCTAGCTAGCGCGTTGGTGTGTGGGCCTCCCCACCAGGAGAAGCCCACACTACTGTGACGCGGGGGCGGTTGACAGCTTCGTGCCCTTCCGCCGTGGGACGATTTGGCCACGACGCGAGGCGCCTTCGAAGCAGCCTGACCGACAACTGGCTGGTGGTCCACGCGGTCTTGCCGAAGGCGGCCCGCGACGGAGATCCCGTGCATGGATCAGTGGCGGGTTGCGTCCCAGATACGGCGCAGGGCTTCGGTCTCCTTCCCGTCGATGCACTTGGTGTAGACCCGCAGCGCCACGGCGACGCTGTGTCCTGCCCACTCTGCGACCTGGGCAGGATCCTCCGCGGTTCTCAGCCAGGTCGATACGGCGGCGTGGCGCAACGAGTACGGCACCTCAATCAGAGGCGAGGCAGCCTGCTCTGCGGTGAACGCGGCGGCTCTCGCCTCGTGGAAGACCTTGAGGTATGCCCGGTCAGTGATGTGCCCGCCGCGGGGCCCTACAAAGATCCGACCGTCCGGTCCGGTGCCGAACTCGTCAAGGTGGGCACGCAGAAGTTTCACGAGGTCGGGATGAATGGGGACTCTGCGGGTTTCGCCGTCGGGCCGGTGCTTCAGCCCGCGGCCAGGCCGGATTTTCTCGCGGCCGACCGCTGTTCGTCCAACGGCTCCCGGAACGTGGTACGGCGTGAGTGAGCACCATCACGCCCCACTCCGGTGTCTCAGGAAGGCTGATCACGTGTCTCCTGTGCAGATCCACTGCCTCCTCGGACCCGGCCCTCGGGGCGCCCATGATCGGTTGACCACGGGCTGCCGGCCTCTTGAAGCTGGCCTCGGCAACCTGGATCGGGTCTCGCCGGTCTGCCCCGGACGTGCCGATCCAGGCGCGGTCCGAGGTCAGTCACGACCGGGCCCACCGCAGAGGCCGACCGCGGCACCACAGCGGCCACGGCGCCGGCGCCGCAAGGACAGAGCGTCGACATACCTTGCACGGTGCCTCACAACGCAATCCGGATGAGGTTGCGGCCACGCAGGGCAAACAGGGCGGAGCCATCCGGTGCCGCAGCGATCATCGCACCGCTGTCGGTGTCGAGACCATCGAGCACTGTCGTGGTGGTCAGTGTGGCCGGGTCGAGCCGGAACACGTGTCGGGTATCTGCGCCGTAGATGGACTCGCCAATACCGACGAGCGCGGTGCTGCCAGTCGACACCTGGCTGGTGCGTACCACCGTGCGCCGAGCGGGGTCGTATTCGAACGCGAGGCCCATCTCGGTCACGCCGTACACGCGGTTGCCAGTGGCGATCAGGTCGACGATCTCCCTTGCGTCGGGGACCGGGACGAGTTCGTGCTCCACCCGCCGGGCCGCCAGGTCGAACGTCACCAGCCTCGCCTCGGTCGCCAGCGGGGTGGTGCCCAGGCCGTTGCGGATGCTGCTCCCCAGATATGCCTTGCCATGCTTGATCGCGACCGACCGGACGGATTGGTCCTTGATGATGTCCCGGTAGACGTCCAGCTGGCCTGTGTCCGTAGCGAAGAGGCCGAGCGCGCCGCCGTACCTGCCGTACTCCGGTTGGGTGCCGACGGCGAGTAGGTTGTCGGCAGAGGAATACGTCGCGTCCAGCGGCCTCGTCTGGTCGTTGTCAAGCGTGGCTACCCGGATGGGATCGCCATCTGGCGGAAGCCGGAACAGGTACGCCAGGGTGTAGACCGACAGCCACAGCTGCCCGCGGGCGGGGGTCATCGCCTTCGCTTCTCCTGGTAGGAAAGTCCGCCGGGACGTTCCTGACGCGAGGTCGTGGATCTGAATGCCCGCCTTGCCGCTGACGTAGACCCGGGCGCCGTCCGTGGCGATCGCCATCGCCAGCTCAGGTGCGGGCGGCATCCCCGCTTGCGTCACGTCAACGCCAGAAAGCGCTCCGGTGGCCAGCTCGTAGGTGAGGATCGTGTTGGTAAGAACGCCGCGCAGGAGTCCGTCGGCAAGGAAGAGACCGGAGAAGTAAGCCCCGTCGTATGGCACGAGGAGTCTGGTCAGCTCGCCGGTGTCCCGGTCGTATTTGTACAAGCTCCCCGATGGCCGGGTGCCGAAATAGATGTCGTTGTTCGAGGCGTCGATGGTGATGGCAGTGATGTAGGAGTCGCCGGGAGCCTGGATGGTGTCGTACGTAGCCGGGTCGGCGGTGTTCATCAGCAGCAGAGTGCCGGTGGCGGAAAGCCCTGCGGCGAGTAGCCCGCCCTCGAGGGCGAGAGTGGCGACGAAGGTACGGTTCTGAAACTCCGCCGGCAGAATGTCCCGTTTCTCGCCGCTGGCCCGGTCAATGGCGATGAGGTGGGCATGTGCCCCGACGCCCGCGTAGATAGTGGAGTCATCGACGGCAATGCTCCGGACATACTGCTCGCCGGGTACGGCCGAACCGTAGCTGCGCTTGACGCCGGTGGCCGGGTCGTATTCGAAGACCAGACCGCTCGGGTACGTCCCGGCGTAGACCTTGCCGTCTGGAGAGGAGTCGAGGGCCCAGATGAAGTTGTCGGGCAGCGCGTCGGCGACCTTGGTGACGGCGGTCCCAGTGCTGTCCACCTGGTACAGATCGCCTGGAGCGTACGTACCGACGTACAGGTCGCTACCCACAGCTGTGGTTGCCCAGGCGCCTTCGCCGGTGGGCAGGAGGTACTTCGTGGTGATCTTCTGCTGTGCTGGGTCGTAGGCGCCGACCACCGTGGGGCTCACGCCCCCGGTGGCGACATAGAGCTTGTCGGCGATGGCCGCCGAACCGGACAGGGAGGTGACAGAGGAGGCCGGTCCAAGATCGGTGACGGTGCCCCGCGAGGACTCGCGCAACGCCGCCATCGGCGCCACGAACCCCGCGACTCCGGCGAGCGCTGAGGAGCGGAGCAGTTCCCGTCGAGTCGTCATCCGTGCGGGCCCAGCCATCGTCACTCTCCTTGAACGGTGCCGACATCGAGCCGCCAGAGGCGAGCCGTGTCGACGTCAGCCGACAGCCGAGCGCCCATCGTGACGTGGCTCGCTGCGGTCCAGCGATAACCGCGTTGGCCCCATGAGACTCGAATTACGGTCAGGACCGTAGTGATCGTTGTCGATCACGTCAATAATCGACTCCCGCAGCGACCGAACCAGGTCAGTCCGCACTTCGCCGACGCTTGCGCTGGCATCCGACTGTCGGCGGCAAGCGCTTGACAGCTCTGGGTTCCTCGATGGTTGACGCTATCCACCGCGAACACTACGGTCACGACCGTAAATCGGGGGTCTTGAGGCGACGTTCGCTCCGCAGCAGCCCCTGGTGAAGGAGTCCCTCCGCACCGGCGATGTGTGTGAGCCAGCCCGCCTGGATGACGACCTGACAGGAGACGTCATGGACGATCGGGTACCTAGCGGCGACACCACGCACCAAGTCAAGGCCAACCCCACGCGGCGGAATATCCTGTGGGCCGGTGGCGGGCTGGCCATGGCAGCGTTGACGAGCCAGGCATTTCCCGGACCGGCAGCCGCCGGCTCACCTACCGCAAGCGAAGGCCACGAAGGGACCTCAGGGCTCCGCTACGACACCTGTGCAGGCCCCGCGGTGGAGACGTTCGGCACGGCCTCGACCACGGCCGCGATCGTTGGCGCCACTGTGTTCGGTGGTCATGCGTACGTCGTGACCCGCGGACTTGTGCCGCCTCTGCTCGCCGAGATCGACCTCGACACCCACCAGGTCGTACGTTCCGTACCGCTGCCCAGCGGGGAGGGTGGATGGGCTGCCACCGTCTCGGGTGGACAGGTCTACGCCGGGATGTACACCGTCCCCGACGTGCACCGCTTCGACCCGGAGACCGGCGAGGTCGAGACCGTGGCCAGGCTCGGTGGGTCATCGGGATTCGTGTGGGCGCTCACCACTGCCCCTGACGGCACCATCTATGCCGCGACCTACCCGGACGGGGGTATCTGGGAGATCGACCCAACCACCCGGGTGTTCCGCCGCATCGCCCAACCGGTCCCGGGAGCGCAGTACGCGCGCTACGTCGCCGCCGACGCAACCCATGTCTATGCGTCGGTCTACACGCCGGGCCGGCTTGTTGCCATTGACCGCACGACCGGAACAGTACGCAATCTCAACCCGCCTGAGCTCGGAGACGCGGTCTACGGCCCCCTCACCATCGACCGGGACCGGCTGGTCACGACGTCATCGCACAAACTCCTCACCATGCGTACGGACGGTTCCGACGTCACGATGGTGGAGCTGCCGGAGTCGGAGGCACTCATCGACGCGTTTGCGGTCGGCGCGGAGGGCACGGTCTACGCCACGACGCGGCGTACCGGCTCGGTCTACCGCTACCAACCCGGCGCATCGGAGCTCGAGCAGCTCGCTACACCGTCGGCCAACGACGAGCATCGCGCCATCGTGCTGCTCGATGACCGGACGATGTTCGGCGCGGCGGGCAGTGGTGGCGTGTGGTGGCTGGACCTCGAGAGTGGTACGTACTCCTTCGTCGACCTCATCGATGCCGGTCTCCCACCCGGACCGGAACGCCCGCAGGCGATCGTGCACGACCCGGGCCGCGGCGTGTACATCGGCGGGCACTGGGCGCTGGAGGTCTACGACCCGGACACGGGGAAACGAACCCGGTTCCGCGTACCCGGTGAGGTCAAGGCGATGCTGGTGCACGACCACTTGCTCTACCTCGCGTTGTATCCGAGTACGCAGCTCGTCGTGCTCGACCCGGCCACCGGCGAGGTGCGCGACCTGGGCACGATCCTGCATGGACAGCAACGGCCGTGGGACATGGACTATGACGAACGCACCGGCCTCATCGTCGTGGCGTCGGCACCCGGGACGGGCTTCCTCGAAGGCGCGTTGACCGTACTCGACCCGCGGACCGGACGGATGGACGTCTACCCAGGCATCATCGATGACCAGGCGGTGATGTCGGTCGACGCCGTCGACGGCGTTGCCTATCTGGGTGGCGATGTGATCGGTGGTGGCGGGACGCCGCCTACGCAGGCGAGTGCGTCGGTGGCGGCGTTCGACCTGCGTACGCGGGAAATCCATTGGCAGGTCGATCCCCTCGCGGGCCACCGCACCGTGCAGGATCTCGTCGTCTACGACGGTGTGCTCTACGGCGTGATGAAGCGGGACGCCGGCACGTGGTTCGCGATGGATCTCGCCGACCGGGAGCTCCGCCAGCAGGGCTCGATCGGCAGCTACGGAGAGACGTTCGTGCACCGCGGAAAGGTGTTCGCCACCGTCTTCACCGGCCAGATCCACCAGCTCGGTCCTGACCTCGCCGAACCCCGGGTGGTGGCCAGCGGGCTCGGCGACCAGTGGTACACCAACCCGCATCTGGCGATGGAACGCAGCTGGTACGGGTGGGGCATCCTGGGCCGCGATCTCGCCCGTATCCGCGTCGATCCTGACTGCGCGGAGCCCGCACTCGCACCCGCCCGAGCGCCTGCAAAGGATCCACTGCGCATCGGCGACGTGATGTGAGGCGGCGCGCACATCCCGGGATGAGCGTTGCGGTAGAGCGATCTCCGGGTGCCCTGACCGGGACGGTCCGCCTCTCATTCCGCAGGGAGGCCATAGCCGCGGCGGCGGTCGAGCTCGAGGACCTGCGCTCGCGGGATGGCACCACACCGCTCTGCCCAGGCTTCGTACTCGTTCACCAGTGCGGCCACCAGCTCAGGGTTCAGGTCGAGCTGGCCCGGGGTGCCAGGCGCCGTTGACGACGATGTCGACGGCGCGAGGCGGGTCGACCAGGCGAGCGCGTCCGGCCGGGTCAAGCTCGCGATTCTCACCGCGGACAAGGTGTTCCTGTTCCACGCCGCGGACGCGACGAGCTGTTGCTGCGTGGCGCGATCGCGTGTGAGGAACTCGCTGGCCTCGGACTCGACTGCGTACCACGCGTGCTCGGTCGGTGGCCGGACGGCGTGCTGGCCGCCGGACCCTTTGTCGCGTTCGAGCGGCGGTCCGGTACCGGCTGGTCGGAGCTCGCGGACAACGCCGGCCTGGATGGGCTCGAGCGGATGCTGACCAGTCTCGGCGGGCTGATCGCGAGCTGGCACCGGCTCGATGTCTCCCGGCTGCCCGTGGATCTGCGGCGCCCGCTAGTCCAGGACCGCCACTGGCTGACTCGTCTCCTTGACACCGATCGCGTGGACCGTACCGTCGATGAGGCGGTCCGGCTGCTGGACGCCAAGCCGACGTGGGCTGAACAGTGGCGGCGGACCGCACTTCGGGTGGCGAGCCTGCGCCGGTCCTCCTGCACGGAGACGTCTGCGAGAACCAGCTCCTGGTCGACGACGATCTCCACGTACGCACCGTGCTCGACTGGGACACTGCCAGCCTCGGCAACCCACTGCTGGACTTCGACTTCGGCGAATGGGGAGCCGCGATCTTCAGGTGGGAAGCCGAGTTCTCCAGGCTCCGGCAGGCGATGTGGAACGCCTACACCACCAAGCTCGACGGAGCACTCGGCACCGATCCGCCCACCGCACATGATGTGCACCTGCTGTTCACGCTGAAAGAGCTGGCCTACTTCGAGGAGAGCAACGCGACCGGACCGATCGACGACTTCGGCGCTGCGAGGCTCGCCAGGCTCCGGCAACAGATCGGCCCAGCCACTGAGGCCGCCGACGGCTGAACGTTGCTTCCTGCACAGCAACCTTCACGGCTTGTGGATGCCCGTTAGGGATCTACATACGTGCACCGGGTCCGGGCCGCCCGCATATGTCGAGCTCTCGGACGGCTGCGGTCAGGGGTACTGCGCGTGTAGATCTCCGCCGAACAGCCGCTCATAGAGGGTGTTCATTCTCGCTGCGGTTGGTGCGTGGCGGGTGAGGATGTCGGCGACCGCCGGTGGCAGGCCATCTGGGTGGTGGCCGTCCGCGCACCGGCGTACGAACTCGTTGCGGGCCACAGGGCGGCCGCCGGTGGTTGGCACCGGTACGCCGCATGTGGCGGTTACCAGCCAGTTGATCAGTCGCATGGCGGCGTAGTCGGCATCGTGTGTGGCGTTGCGTTCGGCGAAGTCGCGCTCGGCTGGCGAGAGGTCGAAGCGTGGCGAGGTGGCCAGCCCGAAGTCGGCGAGGTAGATCCGCTCACCGTCGGTGAGCATGTTGTTGAAGTGTCCGTCCATGTGCAGCAGCTCATGGCCGCGCAGGAACGCCACGATCTCCGAGAACTGCCGCTCGATCATCTCGGCCTTGCCGGCTGGGTCTTCCCCTAGCCAGCCGGTCAGTGGGTACGGGATGTATTCGCAGAACAGCACGAGGCTGTGTGAAGCGGCGGCCAGCGCTTCCAGGCGGGCACGCACGGCTGGCGAGCTGTCCAGCGCGGCGACAGCTGCGTCGACGTCGGCGTGCTCGGCAGCGACGGGAGGGCGGCCGGGCAGTACTCGCCAGTGGTAGAGCAACGGGAACGACTCCGTCTCACCGGCCAGAACTCCGTCAGTGACGATCACGTTCGCGGCCAACTCGCGCCATCCGTTGAAGCCTGGGCCGCCGATGCCGTACTGGCAGAACAGTGGCAAGCCGAACAGGTTCGCGGTGGAACGCGGATGAGCCAACTCCCGGTCGGTCAACGGGACACGCTTGACGAACACCCGCACACCGTCGACATCGACAACGACCGAACCGCCGCCCACCCCCACGCTGCCCACTCGCCCAGCACTCACCTGCGCAGCAAGCTCAACGTCGCTACGCGAGGCAAGGAAGTCCGAGACCGGCACGTAGCGGGCACGCCTGGCAGCCAGCACCCACGCGATCATGCCAGCCCAAGAGAGTCCGTCCGTAATGCCGGTGGTGGCCAGACCTGGAGCTCTCGGCATCATCCACGTGGCGCCTCGCCTCCTCCTGTCGCTCCTGTCATTCCTGTCCGAGAAGGGGGCCGTCGGCGTGCGGGACGCGGTCGGCGGGGACCACGCCCAGTCTGCCGGCCTGGTAGTCCTCCACTGCCTGGACGATCTCGGCGCGGCTGTTCATGACGAACGGGCCGTAGTGGACGACCGGCTCGCGGATGGGCTGCCCGCCGAGCAGCAGCACCTCCAGGTTGGGCTCGGCCTGCGGCTGGGCTGTCGCCGCGTCGAGGGTCAGTGCGCCGCCCGCGCCGAAGACGGCGAGCTGACCTTTGCGGATCGGCCGCTGCTCCGTGCCCGCTGACCCTTGGCCGGCCAGCACGTAGGCGAGGCCGTTGAAGCTGGGGTTCCACGGCAGCTCCAGCCGGGCGCCGGGGTTGACGGTCGCGTGCACCATCGTGATCGGCGTGAACGTGATGCCGGGGCCCTGGTGGCCGTCGAGTTCGCCTGCGATCACTCGCAGCAGCGCGCCGCCGTCGGCCGAGGCCAGCAGCACCGCCTCACGGCCGCGGATGTCCTGGTAGCGGGGCAGGTGGAACTTGTGCGCGCGGGGCAGGTTGACCCACAGCTGGATGCCGTGAAACACCCCGCCGGAGACGACCAGGTGCTCCGGGGGCTTCTCGATGTGCAGCAGGCCCGCGCCCGCGGTCATCCACTGGGTGTCGCCGTCCGTGATCGTGCCGCCACCACCATTGGAGTCCTGGTGCTCGAAGACCCCGTCGATGATGTACGTGACGGTCTCGAAGCCGCGGTGCGGATGCCAGGGCGTCCCCTTGGGTTCGCCCGGGGCGTACTCGATCTCCCCCATCTGGTCCATGTGGATGAAGGGGTCGAGCACGGACTGCGCCACCCCGGCGAACGCACGCCGCACGGGGAAGCCCTCGCCCTCGAAACCGCTGGGTGCGGTCGTCACGGACCGCACGGGACGCGGGACGGCAGCGACCGGATCGGGTACGGCGACGCGCGGCAGCCTCAGAGTGTCGGCAGTGACGGCGGGCATATCAACCTCTCTCTGGTTGAAGCTTCAAGTACACCCTCCGGAACGCGTCGCTACCGCCAGGCATTCCTTCGCGAGCCAAGGACCGGAACGAGCCTGTACAAAGCCCTCCAACCGGGCGCCCGAGGCGAAACTCCGTCCGGTGTTCGGGGGCGTCAGGGAACGTCAGGACAGTACGTCCTTGCGAAGGAAGGTCCACCACGCACACGCGAGGAACGTGGTGGCGTACGGAACCGTGGGGGGCGGGCCCTTGGCCATCCCCACCAGCTGTACGGGGTCATCGGATCGGGTCCCCGCAGAACCGCGTGTTGCAGCTGCCCGTCTAGGGACCCGGCCCGTTTCACGTCCGGCTCATAGCTGCGCCGGAAGAGGGGGGACGGCACGGGCCAGGTGCCGTTCCAGGTTTGCCACGTACGCGAGTCTGGCGTTGAGCGGTGTCCACCACCAGTCGCCGAGTCCCTGCAGCTGCGCCTTGGTCTTCCAGGCCATGGCCAGGACTTCATAGATCGTTGCGTGCGGCTCGGCGGGTCGCTCGCCGTACCCTTCATAGAAGGCCGGAGGCACCAGTTCTGCCGGGCGAAGGTCTAACGTGGCCAGGTCCCACCGCGGATCACCCGCGCGGGCGAACTCCCAGTCCAGCAGCCCCGTGCATCGCCAGCCGTCTGGTCCCGGGGCAACCATGATGTTCTGCGGGAGTAGGTCGTTGTGGATCAGCCGGATCGGCGCATCGGCGAGTACCGAATGCGTAGCCCGCGAGAATCGCCCGGCCTCTTCGCGAAGCGCCGGCATTCCGATCCGCTCGCGCAGCCAGCCCAGCGTGTCGGCGACGTCTTCACTTGCCCACGTCGCCCAACCTCCCGCGAACGGCTCGATCCGATCTCCGACGATCTCGCCTGCAACTGGCTGATCGATATCGTGCGCTCGGCGCAGAGCCTCGCCTGTCGATCGCCACGCCGCGGCTAGGTCGTAGGGGAAGAGCACTTCGAGTGCCCGACCAAGCGTTAGCACGGCGTCTTCTGGCTGGCCGTTCACGGCTTCATCGACGGAAAGAATCACCTGTAGCGCGGCGTTTGCCGCGGCACGGTCAGGGTCGTCCATCGCTGCCATCCCCGTACGCCATTCCGCTCTCCTCGGGCGGGCGGTGAGGTCGTACGTAAGGTGAGCCCGCACACGTTAGCCTCTTGGGCGTGAAGTCGATCGCCGATCGGCGGCTGGGGAGCGCGCTGCTCGCCGACGGGCCGCAGCCCGCCGCGCCGGCTGATGTCGTGCGGTGGTTCGGGGCGGTGCAGGCACAGGACTTCGGACCGGCCAAGTGGTCGCTCGGGCAGCGGCTGCCCGGCACCACCGATGCCGAGGTTCAGCGCGCCTTCGATGCGGGGCTGTTTCTGCGCACGCACGTGCTGCGGCCGACCTGGCACTTCGTGACGCCGGACGACATTCGGTGGCTGCTGCGGCTCACCCGCCCGAGGGTGCACGCCGCGAATGCGTACGCCTACCGCCGGGCCGGCCTTGACGACTACGCCTTGGCCAAGGCACACGACTTGCTCGCCGAAGCGCTTGACGGTGGCGCGCACCGCACCCGCAAGGAGCTGGCCGGTGTCCTCGGTGGCGCGGGCCTGCCGACCGCGGGCTTCGCCCTGGGGTACGTCCTGATTCACGCCGAGCTCGATGGGCTCATATGCAGCGGGGCGATGCGCGGCAAGCACCACACATACACACTGCTGGAGGGGCGCGTGCCGCCGGCGCCCGCCCGCGATCCCGACGAGGCGCTGGCCGAGCTGGTCAACCGCTATTTCACCAGCCACGGCCCAGCCACCGCCAAGGATCTCCGGTGGTGGTCCAGCCTCACGCTCAGGGACATCGCGCGGGGCGTGGAGCTGGCCGGCGATCGACTGCGCCGCGAGCTCGTCGACGGGGTGTCGTATTGGTCGGGCTGGCAGGAGACGGCGGCCGCGCCGTCACCTACGGTCCACCTCGTCCAGGCCTACGACGAGTACGTGGTCGCGTTCGCCGAAAGCAAGTACGTAATCGACGTCTCCGGCGCCGCCCGGGCGCTCCCTCCCGGCACGGCGCTGCCGAACGGGAGGGTGCTGCTTGACGGGCAGGTAACCGGGCGCTGGAAAGGCACGCCCGCGAGGGACACACTGGTGGTCAAGGCAGTGCTCCACCGCGCGCTCAGTCCCGCCGAAGCCGACGCGCTCGACGCCGCCGCAGCCCACCAGGCGGCCTTCCTCAACCTCCGCCACCGGGTGGTAACGAGCCTCGGTTGACGGCTTCAGCTAAGACCGGTCGGCCTGGCAGCTATGAAGCGATGTTGCCAATGATCCCTGCCGGTCCGCCCGTGTCCGCAAGGGAACCTCCCGCGTACGAACCTGGATCCCTGACCGGACACGATCAAAGCGGATGCCCTTCGGCGTGCGGACGGACGGTCCCGTCAACCGCCGGCCCTACGGCATGCCTCGGACTATGACCTTCGTCGTCGAGACGGCGTTGAACCGCGAGGCATGCTCTGGCGGTAGGCCGAGCATCACGGGCCTACGCGGCAGCCGCCCGATCGCGGCATGTGTTGCGGTTGCGTGCCACTCCGGGGGAGTCCGTCGAGGGTGCGTGTCCGGATGAGGTCGGGTTCCATTTCGGCGGCCATCGGCGACGCAACGAGGTCCCGCCCGGCATCGTCGAAATCGTCAACGAGAGTGACCGACGAAAGGCCGAGAGATGAACAGGTTGCAGGCCATCGTGGTGGTGCGCCACATGTCCGGCCACCCAGGACGGGGAGCTCGACGAGCTCTTGCGGACTTGGCGGACGGGTCAGGTACAGGTTCAGCGGCTACCGGCCTACTGCACCTTCACCGACGCCACGCTGATCGAGATCGCGGAGGTGCGCAACTAGGCCGTCAGCCTGATGATCGCCTTGAGGGCGGCGGGTTTGCGCCCGGATCTTTGAACGCGAAGCCGTCCCGCTTCGTGTCCGTGCGGCCTTCGTACCGGTGGGCCACGATCGAAAGCTGTGACGCGTCGTACACAGCACCAGCCGGCTTGACGGGTCGTAGTACACGTGGCATATATATGTGATGGCTACTACGAGGAAGAGGAAGTCGATCATCGACCGATCCACCGCCCTCCGTACGCTCGAGAAGGCGCTCCACCGCGGGAGCGCTGCCATCGCGGTGGCGATGACCGACCTCGACGACTTCGCCACTCTCAATGAACGTCATGGGCAGCAGGCAGGCGATGAGGTCCTGGTCGCGTGGGAGACCACGCTCGACCGCAACCTGCCGTCCGATGCGCAGGCCGTTCGGGTCGGGGGCGACGAGTATCTGGTCCTGCTCCCCGGACTGTCGGCAGAGAACGCCCTCATCCTCCTCGACGAGATGCGTTCCCACTTCGCCTCCTTGGACATCGGCAGCGACGAACTGCGGAGCTCCGCCTCGGTCGGCGTCGCTGCAAACCCGCCACACGGCACGACGGCTGAAGATCTCTGGCGCAGCGCGAGCCAAGCGCTCATGCGTGCCAAGCGCGGAGGGCGGGACCAGGTCGCGATCTACGTCGAGGAGAAGATGGTCCTCAAGAGCAACTACTACAGCCGTGCAGGCCTCGACAAGCTGGCCAAGCTTTCTGCGGCGACGGGCCGCACGGAAGCGTCCCTGCTGCGAGAGGCGCTCGACGACACGCTCGATAAGTACAGCGACCAACTCTGAGCCCCGACGGGCGCTCACCAGCCTCACCTGAGCCATACCTTGGCGGCCGAGTAGTGTCCGGTGAGGGATGGCGGATTCTGGCGGTGGTCGCAACACGGCTGCTTGTTGGGGCGAGCGTAGCGAACGGAAACGGAACGGCCGGGTCGCAGTGGCGTCAAGGAGAAGGCCGTGGCCGCCCGATCGGGGATGATGAGGGGGAAGGTCTCGCCGTCAAGGGCGCCTTGCGGCGTCGCTGGCGCGATGGGGCTGCGCCCCACCCTTGACGGCAAGCCCTTGCCCCGTTCGATCGGCTGGCTATCGGGCGGCCACTTCCGTGTGGCGCACATCCGGGGGCGCCCCGGTTATGCCTGCAGGAGTGGGCCGATGAGTTCGTCGGGCTTGGCGTAGCCGTGTCTTTTGCGGGGCCGGTCGTTCAGTTCGGCGGCGACCCAGTCCAGGTCGGCCTGGCTGTGCACGGACAGGTCGGTCCCCTTGGGAAAGTACTGGCGTAGCAGGCCGTTGGTGTTTTCGTTGGTGCCGCGCTGCCATGGCTTGTGCGGGTCGCAGAAGAAGATTTCAATGTCGGTTGCGATGTTCACCTGTTTCCAGTCCCGCATCTCCGCGCCCTGGTCCCAGGTCAGCGAGCGGCGCAGCAGCTGCGGCAGGGTTTGGATCTTCGCGGCCAACACCGGGGCGACCTGCTCAGGCTTGTATCCGTCGGGCAGGTGCAGCAGCAGCACGTACCCGGTGGTCCGTTCGACCAGAGTGCCGATCGCAGTGGCGTTGTTCTTGCCAATGATCAAATCACCCTCCCAATGTCCGGGCACCGCACGGTCGGCGGCCTCGGCGGGCCGTTCGGAGATGTTGACCATGCCCGGGATCCGGTTCTTGCGCTGTCCGGCCTTGCGGCCCGGCTCGC
>NZ_JBEFTW010000058.1:0-27238 GCF_040196095.1 Actinopolymorpha sp. B17G11 | reverse complement strand
TCGCACCCACGAACCAAGAACGTCCCGATCACCGTCATGCAACACCAACGCCGCAGCAGGAGGATGAGCCATACCAGCATCCTCCCAGGAACAACCGTCCAATCATTAACGCCACGCCGTACTAGGCAACGTTTCCGCGGCGCTAACCCACCAACTGCTGGAGGATCGTCGGGTCCTTGATCTTGTCGTCGCATGCCAGAAGAACAACCTTCGCTACGATCTCGGCGGTCCGGGGGTCGTCGTCCGCGAACGGAAGGAAGACGCGGCTGCGGTGCTGGGCGGAGACCGGCACGATGCACACCGCGTTGCCGGGGACCCGGTGCACGACGCCGGAGCCAAGGTGGATCGAGTAGGTGCCGAGGGTGCCCTTGACGCGCACGTGGTGGCCGCCGACCTCAACGTTGGCAATACCGAGCATCGAGGCTGTCTCGTCGACCAGGCGACCGCGCATGGCGATCGAGGACTCCGACGCCTCGGGGTCAACGCCGCTCGCGTGTGCCACGGAGACGACCAGGTCGAGGTCGCGCATGGTTTCCGAGAACACCCGGGCAGGGACGTCAGCGAGCGGCAGCGGCTGCCACTTCCCAGCTGGGTGGAAGGTGACGTCGTCGATGGTGGCGTCCTCGACCTCGGTCGGGGAGCCCCAGCCGTTGACGAGGTGGCACCACGCGGTGATCTTCTGCTGGTGGAACGTTCGGGAGAAGCCTTGCTCGAAGTCCGCGACCCAGCCGCGAGAGGTGAAGATCCCGCCGGCCTGTCGAGCTTCGACCTGGTGTCCTCCGTACCTGCGGGAGCTCACGCCGGCTTCGTCGCGTTCGTTCGCGTTGAGCGTGTAGAGCTCGCGGAAGAGCTGTTTGAAGGGTTGCCGTCGTTCGCCAACCATCAGCGCGTGCTGGAAGTCCGGCCACTCTCCCGAGGACAGGAGGTCGATCGGGTGCGCGACCCGCAGAGCGCCGACAGCGACGCGTTCGGCACCGTCCGGGGCGGACAACGTGGTGCCGTCAAGCGGGAACCCAACGATCCCCTCGATGTCGACGAGGACGAGGTCGCGGAGCATCGGGCCGAGGATCGGGTGTCGCAGGAGGTCCGCCAACTCGTCCGGGACGAAGGCATCCCCGAGAACGCACCCCGATTCCAGTGACGTTCGCATGCGACGGATCTGTTTGCGTAAGGTCGTCGCCCGGTCTCGGAGTGCGGCGATCTCCGGCACCTTGGCGCTCTTGGCCGGGACGGACTTGAGTGGCTTGCCGGCCCGCTGGACTGTGAGCTCGGGGGATCCGGAGGCGTCGATGGCGAGGGCCACGACCAGATCGCCGTCTGCGGCAGTGACGGGGCCGTCGGCCAGGTCTCGGACCGACTGCGCTTCCATGGCCCACACCAGTCGCTGGGGGTCCCGGAATCCGGCGGTGCGGGCGAGGTTCTCCAGCCCAACCTCGACGGCAGTGGATTCGGAGGCCCGCCGCTGAGAGCCCGAGGTGCGGTCGGAGGCAACGAAGCCGCGGAGAAGTTCGTATCGGTCGAGCAGCGCCTCCTGATTCGGGAGCGGGAGCAGGCCGAGGGCGCGCACCGAGTCCTGACGGCGCTTCTCGCGGATACGTTGCACGACCTCCGCTTCGTCGATCGTCCCCAACAGGGCTGTGGCGAACAGCTGTGCACGCTTGTGGCCGCCCGAGGACGAGGCGTACTTCGCGGCCTTGAGCACTTGGTTGAACCGGTCTTCTCCGAGCGTGCCGATCACGTCGTGGAACCATGCGACATCCGCGGCACCGTTGACGAGGTCAGTCGCGTCCAGTGGAGTGCGCTGGCTGACTTCAGTGGCCCACTGGGCGCGGATCTCGGCGTCGACGGACCAGCTGTCGTCCTTGGTGTGCGCGTGCACCCACCACACGGCCGACTCGAGTCCGGTCCATCCGAGGTGTTGCTCGAGCAGACGGGACCACTGAGGTGCGTAGACAGCGGTCTCGATGAGCCGCTGGTCGGAGATCTTGGCTTCCTTGGCAAGCCGGCCGAGCGCGGCGGCGGTGTCGTCCGCTAGCGGTTGGTTGACGCGAATGAGGTGAGAGAGGCTGCTTTCGCGCGACTGGGTCCAGGCGTAGGCACGGGCGAACGGCCTCTTTCCGAGTGCGGCGAGGCATTGCACGAGTTGCTGCGCGCCGTAAGTGGTGCGCAGGCCATGGGAGGTCTCGGAGAGCTCGGTCGGCAGGTCTCCGCGAGCGACCTCCGCGGCGATGACGGCGGCCCGTACTTCGGAGACGACGCCTTGAACTCTGGCGCCCGCGGCCCAGGGCTCGGGTCGGAGTCCGGTGAGTACGCGCAGGGCGTCTTGCCGTGGCCCATGGGAGAACCAGTGGTGGACGCGGGGTGCGACCACGAGGGCGTCGATGAGGTCTGCTCTGGTCGCGGCGCCGCGGTTGAAGGCCTCGACGAGGATCCGGGCGGGGGTTGGCCAACGATCGGGCTGGTTGGGAACCTGCACGGTGCCACCGGCGCGGCCGTAGGCGTCGCGGACGTCGACCTCGACCTTCGGGCCGTCCCAGCGGTCAATGGTGCACTCCGGCTCGTCGATGAACCTGAGCGCGCGCCAGAGCCGAGCCAGCTGGTCGTCGGTCAGCCCGGTGGGGTCGATGAAGCCTGGGCTGCCGCTGAACAGGTCCTCGAAGGTGGTGCGATCGTCCGCGCCGATCGGGTTGCCCCAGCGATCCCGTTCGAGGCGCCGGCCGCGGCGCTCCAGGACTTCCGCTGGAGCGCGGAGCCCGTCGACCGGCAGCGCAGCGGCGGCCGTCTCCAGGAAGCGGACAAGGGGCTCGGCCCAGGAATCGCGGCTGGCGTGCTGGCCGATCGCTCGGAATGCCTGCCACTGCAGGGCGTTGACGTCGGCCTTCGGAAACTCCGCTGCCACCGGCCCTACGAGGGTTCGGGTGACATCGACCGCCCATCGTCGGTTCACCCGTGGAATATGCGACAGAAGAGCAAGCTCGAGTCCGCCGTCGGTGAGCTGCGGCTGGATGCGTTCCCACCACGGGCCGAGGATCTCCGGAATGGGAAGGGCACCGTCCTTGCCGACGTGGATCCATCGGATGTTCGCCAGGAGTTCGACGCCTTGGTAGGTCTGGACCTCGACGTCCGCGTGTTCGGCGAGCCAGCCGCTCAGCGAGGTCCACGCGAGCCGACACCGGTCGTGGTGTCGCTCCCAAGCTGCGGGCGCTGGGGCGATGGGGCGCTGAGCAGGCGTGCGGTCGGCGGCGTTGAAACGGATCGCCGAGGTGGCCTCGTTCGTCTGGCCGGCGGTTGCTTCGCTGCGGCCGACGAGTTCGTCGGCGGCTCGCTGCTGGTCGGCAGTCCCGGATGCGAGTCGCTCGATCGAAGCGGCAAGCGCGCGCGGATCTCGCTTCCGGAGAATGGACAGCGCGGTCGTGCGCAGGTCGGCCGCCTTGCGGCTGAGCGCGTCCTCCAGAAGCCGGGCCTCGCCCTCGGAGATCGCGGGAAGCGACTGCAGCGCGCCGCCGACGGTGTCACGCACCATGGTCGAGCGATCAGCGACAAGCGAGAACAGCGCCGCCCTGTTGCTGGCCGGATCCTTGGCGTACTCGCGGGCCGCGACCCAGCGGCCGTTTGCGGACGCCGCGCCCACGAGCGCCAGGTCGAGTGGCCGGTCGCCGGAGTGACAGATGAGCACGTCCGCGGCGAGGGTGCTGCCGACCTTGCGCGGCAGGGTGCCGATCAGTCCGGTGTCGACGTCCTGGATCTTGCCGAGCGTGCGGACCCGCTCATGGAGGTTGGCCCGGACCGGTTCTGGCATCGGCACCGGAGATTGCTCGAACCCGTACGCGTGGGCCGGCCACGCGGTCACGGCGGCGGCGTACACCGGAAGGGACAGGTCGGAGATCGCGCGGGTCAGAGCGGCGCCGGTAGCGGGGATTGCGAAGTCGGTGAGCAGCCGGGCGGCCGCCAGCCGGGTGCGCTCGTTCGGGTTGCTCTGCAGGGATTCGGCGGCGGCGATGGCCGCGTGCACGTCGCGGACCGCCAGGGACCAGACGCCGAGGAACGCGGACACGGGGTCAGCTTCGGCCAGGGCTGCGGGTTGTGGGGGCTGCCGGAGATGGTCGCGGATGATGGCCACGGCGTCGGCGACCTGCTTCTCCTGCCGAACCGTGAGGTCTTCACCGATCCAGACGCCCAGCGCACGCACGGTCCCGGCGAACCTGGCGAGCCGATGCTCGACGACGAGGTCAAGAATCCGGGCGAATGCATCGGGATGGGCGAGATCAGCGGCCTCGAGGATCGTCTGGCGCAGTCCCTCGGAGCGTTGTGCGGCGACGAGGCGCCGCTCGACTTCCGCCCAGGCGGCGGGGTCGGGCGATGAGAGGAGTGCGACGTACGCGTGCTGCGACGGGCCGCTGATGTCGTGCTCGCCGCGAATGCACGCGGTGAGGATCTGGGCGACGTCCGTGTTGCCGTGGGCGACGGCGGAGGCGAAGAGCGAGCCCAACGGGACGTGCTGGCCCAAGTGCAGCGCCCATGCGGCCTGCCATTCCAGCGGCTGGGGGTACTGCACGGCGTGTTGCAGGTACTGGCGCAGCTCCATCCAGCGGGTGTCGAGGGAGTCAGCCCGGTCCGTGGACCGGTAGGCGCGCCGCTGCCAACCCCGCTGATAGGGCTGCTGCCCTGACCACTCCCACCAGCGCGCGAGATCCTTCCCGAGTTCCGGGGTGATGGCGCTGAGCACCTTCTCACGCTTGGGGAGGCTGAGTTCGTCGAGCCGCCGGGAGATGGGTCGGCAGGGGCGCCGGGTGTCGGCCAGGACGGCGACGATGTCGGTGGCGAGCTTGGGCGCCAAGAGCTTGTGGACGCGTACGCCCTTGGTCCGGTCGCCCTCGGACGCGACGTACTTCTGCAGCGCTGCCCGTGCGGCATCACCCGACAGCATGCTCAGCCCCCTGCCAGGGCGACCAGGCGGATCAGTCGCAGTGTCGAGTCTGGACGGACCACGACCGGCGCCTCGAGCTCCTCGACCTGGACGTCGTCGATGAACACAAAGAAGAGGCCGTCCGTGAAGGCCTCGACGGTTCGCTCAATTGCCTCAGCCTCGGGTGGCGGGGCCGCGACCGCACGGTTCTCGCGGCCGTAGACGCCGGTGTCGACGCCGCGAGCGAGGTCCGCAGGAGTCAGCACCTGCAGGGTCTTGCTGGCCGTTCGCCGTTGTTCGTAGGAGGCCAACTCATGACGCACGAGCGCCGAGAGGAGATCTCGCAGCGATCCGATATCGGCGGGCACCGCGACGTGCAGGGACTCGGTGTCCTTGCTGCCGACGACCTTGGTCTCAACGATCACGGCCCCACCCTGGCATCCGTTGGCCGCTGTTGGGACGATCTCGGGAGGAAGCGTGGGTGAGTTGCTGCCACGGCGAAGTGCCCACCGGCCAGCTCAAGCCCGACGGTCCCGCGGTCACAGGTTCCCCAGGTCGAGCGGGCGCGCCGCGGCCGCGGCCCGTTCGGCCGCCGTGGGTTGGCGCGGCGGCTGCCTTGCCGAGGCTGTCGTACCCGGATCTGGTCCCTCAGGTACCCAGCCAGAGGTTGGGGTCGTCGGCTGCGGGGTGCTGCTGTCACAGATCGAGGTAGTCGCGGATTACCTGGACGGTTGCGGGGCCGACCGGGACGGTCCGCCTTCGGCCGCCCTTGCCGGAGCGGATCGTGAACCGAGCGGCCGGCAGGTCGAGGTCGGCTGCGCGCGCAGCGCCGAGGATCTGGCCGAACGTCTGCTGTCAGCCATCTATGGCCGCCGGATTCTCGACGGCCTTGACCGTTTGCGGACCGTTCATCCAATCGGCGCCGGCTGGGAGCGTGCGGCTTCTACGGTCGCGCCATGTCCACTACTTCGCTGTCCCGGCGCGGCGTCCTCGCCGGCGCGGGCGCCGTGGCTGCGGCGCTCGCATCGCCGCTCGACGCCGTGCCTGCGTACGCCGCCGCCAAGCGCGGCCTGCTGATCTTCGTCGCCCTCGACGGCTTCGACATCGACTACCTCGACGGTCGGGCGCCGATGCCGAACCTGATGTCGCTGGCGCGGCTCGGCTCCGTGACCACCAACACCGGCGTGATGGCCAGCATCACCAACCAGTCATGGACGGCGATCTCGTGCGGCGCCAACCCCGACCGCACCCGCAACGCCGCCTACTACTACGACGAGACGGCCGGTGTCGCCCGTGGCCAGAGCCGCGACAGTGCGGTCGAGGGACTCGCCCAGGCGTGGCGACCGCAGGGCATCCAGATCGGATCCGCGCAGTGGTTCATCCTGCAGGACAAAGGCATCGCGTACGGCGACCCTGACGGCCTCTACACCCAGCCCGGCGGACGGATCAGCGCGCGCGTCGACGACGCGATCGCCATGCTCACCGGGCAACCCGTCAACAGCGGCGGCACGATGGTGACCATCACCCGGCGACCGGACTTCCTCGCGGTCTACTCCAGCGACCTCGACGGCGACGGGCACTCGTTCGGGCCCGACGACCCGCGGATGCTCGACACCATGCGCGAGACCGACGTCGAGCTCGGACGGCTGATCCGAACGGTCAAGGACCTCGACCTCTTCGGCCGGACGACCTGGGTGGTCACCGGCGACCACGGCATGACCGGCTGGAACACGCCGATGGCCGCTCAGGCGGTCGCCGCCCTCGCCACCGCGGGCTTTACGCCCGAGGTGATCGGGTCCGGTGGTCGGCCATCGCCGGAGACCGATGTCGTCCTGGTCTCCGGCGGCAGCATCGCGTCCGTGCATCTCCTCGGCGCGCTGGCCACCGACGCCGCCGCGATCGACCGTGCCCATGCGGCGCTTGCCGACGTCGAAGGTGTCGCGACTGTGCTGACCAAGACCGACCAGGCAGCGCTGCGGATGGCGCCCCAATACGGCCAGCTGGTGCTCGAACTGGCAGCACCGTACGCGCTGTCCTTCAGCCCGCCAGCCGAGGGCTTCGACGGACGCCACGGCAGTCGCGCGGAGACCAAGGTGCCACTCATTTTGTCCGGCCACCGGATCCGGCCCGGGAGGCCGCCGCAGAACCCACGCCACGTCGACCTGGCCGCGACGATGTCGGCGATCCTCGGGATCGACCCACCCGCGCAGTCCGAGGGCCGGGTGCTACGGGAGTCGCTGTTGCTCTGATCCGCGGAAGTCCGGCAACTGGGCCCCCACGCAGCAGGGTCTGATGATCGTCTTTGTCTGAGCCTGCTGGTTTCATGGACACACGCCTGATCGGGAGGGTCGTCCACGGCTCGATGCTCCGCGAAGATTTCATGGCGCGGCAAGGGCTTCAGCACCGCCATGGCGCCCCCCACCGTTGTGACGAGGTAAGCGCCCCACTCGCCACCTGTCAGCCGCCGCACCACAGACACACCCGCGGCCCGAGCAACGGCGTCAACACTCACCTCGGCATGACATCAGTGTCCACCGAAACGATCAGTCGAGTTTCGAGCAGCAGCCGTGTGACCGCTGGCCTGCGCCACCTGGGCGGCCTCTACAGGCATCCAAGACGACGATCCCACTTTGGCTGTGGCGCCTAGGAGGACGAGCATTGGCGCGAACTGTGACTGCGGGAAGCGTCCGGATAGGCCACCCCCAGGTTCTATCGGTCGACGCAACGCCTTCTTTGAAAGTAGTTCGTCGATGTACTTGTGGTCCGACTCTGGCGCTGGCGTACGTTCCCTGGCCTCGATTCGTGAGGGCGTGGTCTCAACCCGTCCACCCGGGCAGCCGGGGTCGACAAGCAGACCGGGTATGGGTTGGCTCCGAGAGGCGTTTGTCGCTCTGCGCGAGCAGGGTGTGTCCGTGCGCTCCGTGGCGCGCAAGCTGCGGATTCCGCGGTAGCGGTCGGTGGGGTGGGAGGCCGAACGCCGCAGGGCTCACGACCGGGCGCGGCGTGAGCGTGCAGCTGGCGAGCAGCGTTTGGTGCGGGAGTCAGCACGCCACGTCGAACTGCTGCACACGCGGCGGCCGTCGAAGACCGACCTGCGCGACACGCGGTACTGGGATTGATGCGTTCCGGGCTGACGAACACAGCTGCATGCAAGCTGCTCGGGGTGACCCGACGCACCGGCGTACTGATTCGCACCCGACACCGCCACCAGAGCGTGGCACCTACCCAGCACAGTCGACCCTCCGGACGGGTACCTGTCGCTACACGAGCGGCCGCAGATCGCTGATCTGTTGTGGCTGGGCTGTTCGAAGCGGCAGATCGCAGCCGAACTGGCCCGCAGCCCGTCGATGATCAAACGAGAGCTGGACCGCCACCGCGACGAACAAGGACGCTACCTGCCCCAGACCGCCGACCACGCTGCACGAGTACAGCGTCGCCGAGTTGAAGCTCAACGCCCGGGCAGACTCTCGACCAGTGAGCAGATCTCCCGACAGAAAGCTGACACCCGTTCGGCAATGAGGGACCGATCACCGGGCGCCGGGACGCGGCGGTAGACCCGTACGGCCGCAGCGACATGGGCCTGCGATTCGGGCGAGAGCTTGTCGAGTGCCCAGGCAGCGGCGTCGAGCTTGAAGTGAACAACGTTCCGGGTGGTGAGGCTGAGGAGAACCCGGCAGAGCCGCAACGTCAGCCCGGCCGGATGGCGATGGTCATCAATGGCGATGGCGTCAGTGAGTTGGGCGAGCAGCTCCGCCTCGATCTCAGCCCGGTCCGGGCGAGGAACGACCTGCTCCGGTGGCAGACCATGAACCAGGACGTAGGCTCCGGCGAACCATTGCGCACGTTTGATCGCCCAGTTCTCATCGCGCTCCTCGACTGGCCAGTTCAGGTCCCGAGGTCGCCGTGTGGAGCGGGCCTCGTCAAGCAGGACGTACCAGGCGTCGAGCTGCGGAATGGCGAGGTCAGAGCAGATGGTGCTGTGCAATTTCTTGACTCGCTCGAGCTCGTGACTGTCCGGGGCACGCCGGACGACGACATGCAGGTCGACGTCGCCCGGCGACCCGCCAGGAGCCAGCTGGCCCCCGTAGAGCCACATCGCAACGAGGTTGTCGCCGAGGAGGTCACCGATACCGCGGGCCAGCCGCGCCGATGCCGACTTGGCCGGTTCACCAACCTCGGCAAGCCGGCGTTCGAGTTCAGCGTTGTTGATTATCACAGGCCGGGCAGCAGAGGAAGCGCGGTGAGGTCCATGTCGACCGCGGACGTTGCACGGGGCCCGCATGCGTCAAATGGCAGACGGGGGAGAAGCGCTACCCCGCGTGGGCACGCAGGATTTCCTCGAGGCGACGACTTGAGCTCTGGCATGCCATGCACGGTCGACCAGATGTCCGCCAGACGTTCGGGATCGCGGGTCACGAACGTGACGTCTCCGAGCCTCAGCATGCCCACTTGATAGCACCAAGCGATGGCCGGTGGCACCTGACTTCCGCGTCGCGCGTTCGAGCTTGGCGGTTGGGTGGTCTCACGGCAGGGCGTCGCGCCCCATTCGACGGCCAACCCGGAGCGCTCGACCGGAGAAACCCGCGCTCCAGATCGCGCAGCGCAAGTAGCTGGTGCTGGCAGGACCAACCGCCGGCTCAGGGCCCTATCGAAGAACACGGTAGCCACCAGGTGCCCTGACCAACCCTGACGCCCGAGCACAGCGCAGGAGCAGCCGCCGCACAGTAAGCTCAGCACCCAACAGGCAAACACAAGCGTTGCTTCGACCGCTGGAATCCGCCCTACCCTCATTTGAGAATCCTTGCGGACGGGGCGTGTGAGACTCTGCCGATCACGGCGCCGGCGATCGGCTTGACCTCACGAGCGTGTCCGGCCGGTTTCCCCGAACGGACACCCCGCACCCCAGTGGCGGTCCGGGTGGCGACTGGTCGCAGCTTGGACTAACCGCGAACCGGGACGTCAACGCCCAGGTGTAGATGGTCGTGGTGAATGGAGTTCGCATGCTTATCGTTGCGGAACCCGCGCCGATTACGCGGGCTGAGGGCGTCGGCTTTGCTCTGGTGACCGCGCGGGAGCGTTATGGCTGGATTCCGTGACGGCAGTGTGGACGGCTGGTCAGCCGAGCTTGCCGGTGAGGGTCTTGACCACCTCGGGTTGGAGCCGGTCCTGGAGGAGTACGCGCAGCACACCGGCCACGCCGATCTCATCCGTGAGCGCATCGACGGCACCACGGGCGCGTAACTCCTACTCGGCTCGTCCGTAAAACGAACCCCTTGCGGGCGGCGCCCGCTGTAGCCCCGAATGTCAGTAGGATGCGCTGATTCTGCATAGCGACGACTTCGGGGCCGGGTATCGGCTTTGTTGATCTTCAGCCACCGGTTGTGGCTGTCTTTCCGGTCGGTGGTGAGCAGGCCTCAGCGGCGCCAGCAGAGGGAGTGTGGCGATTGCTTCGAGGCTGCGACGCGGCGCGCCTACTGTCCGGCGAGCTTGGCCACGACCGGTGCGAGCGTGTCGGCGAAGTCGGCGCCGATGACGAAATAGGAGAAGCCGATCTCCTCGCGTCGTCGTTGGATTTCTTCGGCGGCTGCCGCGGGGTCACTCGGAAGTATGACGAGCGAGTCTCCCGCGCGAAGTGCCGCAGTGTCGAGGTTGGGCGGTGCCATGAACGGAGCGACACCGTCACCGACGGCGGCGACGTGCTGGGCGAGTTCGATGTCGCGGCCGACAGCGAAGTCGCGTACCCGGCGCGTGGTTTCGACCCGATCATCTTCCGGTGGGAGTACGAACGTCACTGCGTCGGCGACGTCGAGCGCCAGCGCCTGCGACTTCGGTCCGCTCACCGCCATGACGACCGGCGTGTGCAGATCCGGGCCGTCAAAGGCACGCAGGGTGGTCACGGTCTCGCGCATTCTGGCGCGACGCTCAGCCGGGGAGACGGCCGGCAGCCCCAGCTCGACTTCGATCCCGGGTCGGCCGGCGCCGATGCCCATTTCGAAGCGGCCTTCGGTGAGTACTGAGAGTGAGTGGGCTTCCCATGCTGTGCTCGATGGTTGGCGCAGCGCGGAGGCATAGACCCACGAGCCGATCCGCAGGTCAGCGAGCGCGGCCGCGGTTGCCAGCGTGGGGCCAAGTGCTGGTTGCCACGTAGGAACGTCGGGCATCAGCAACGTTGAGTAGCCGCTGCCGGCGATGCGGCGCACGCGGTCTCGCCACGTCGGCAGGTCAGAAGTGAGCGGGGCAACGACGCCGAATCGGAATGGTCTGGTTACTCGCATGGCCTGCTCCTGCACCGTCGTTCTCCTTGATTCTGGGGACCTTGTTCGGTCCGGTTGCCCTATCCACGAACCGGCCACCAAGAATTCGACAACGCCGCCCAAGAATATCGACATTTCGATCGGAGACGGATCGCCCTGGTCGTTGATCACACTGCGCAGATTGCGCGATCGTCGGGCACCTTCCGTCCCGCAAACCTGCCCGGTGAACGATCCACCTACGGACACAGCCGCGTCGGCGTACGAGTGCCTTCCGAGTTGCGTCCTTCGCGCTCGGGTCCCGGTCCGCACGCTCAACCCGCGAGCGCGGCCGCGCACTGAGCCCAGGTCATCGGGTGCCCCCAGAAACCTGCGAGTGTGTCGAGGAACTCGTGCTTACGTGGCTGGTCGCCGTCGGAGGTGTCGACACCTTCGATCAACACCACGGCCGGGTAGCCGCGCAGCCTGATCTCGATCAGGCTCGCCAGGACGCACACCTCCAACACCAACCCCATGATCACGACCGGTTCACTCGGGTCCGGCGGACCGATCGCCGAGTCCAGCCACGCCGCGAACCCGGCCGGATCGGGCCGCGCAGGACCGGGCACGGCGGCCGCTCGTCCACCGCCGTCGCGCACCCAGGTTGGCGCGATGGAACCCTTCACCCACGGTGCGGCCGGCTTGACGTCCGCAGGGATCACAGACACATATCCCCACTGACCGGGCACGCAGGTGGCATCGGCGTCGTCGCCGCCCGGACTGCGATAGTCGGAGACGATCTCGGCAACTGCGACGCCGTGCGTACGGGCGAATGGCACCACCGTGTCCGTGACGAACTCGACGCAAGATTGCCCGCCATAATGCACCCCGCCAGGGGAGGCGAAGTCGTGCTGGAAATCAACGCTGATCAGCCGCATCCACCCAGTCCACCAGGGACCACCGACATCGCCGGATCCGATGCCCCAGGCAGCGTCCGCGAGGGGATCCCTTGCGGACGCCCGCATGGTCGTCGTCGTGGTCGCCCCAGGCGTCGACGGCTGACGTTCCCTTAACGGACGGCGCGTGGGCGACCAGGGAAGGGCTGTCGGGCGCGTCATGCCACCGCTCGACGACGGTCGCGAACGCCTCGGCCGCCGCCTCCTCAGCGATATCGTGGTCACCGAAACGCCTGGCCGGGGCGGCGAGCACCGGCGCCCAGTCCTTGCGGTGGGCGTCGGTGATCGCCTCCCGGACGTCGACCACGCTCACAGGAACGGCCGCACCTCGACCTTCCGATTGCAGGCCCTCGACCCCTCGGTCGCGAGCTTCAGCGCGACGTCGAGGTCAGGGGCCTCCATGGCCCAGAAGCCGGCGAGGAACTCCTTCGACTCCAGGAAGGGCCCGTCCGTGACCATGGCCTCCCCACCCCCGGTTGTCGATGACGGTCGCCGTGCCGGGCGCCCCGAGGCTGGCCGCGAAGACCCAGTGACCCTCCGCCTTGAGCCGGTCGACGAACACGTTGATGGCAGCCATCTCGTCCGGAGTGGCGAGACCGGGCTTGTCGTGGATCACGGAACCAGGTACTTCATCTGAAGATCATCTCCTGTCCTTTGGGTACGCCCCTCATGGGCTCTGATCGATCCGACTGGTCGAAGCGCTCGCTTGACCTGCGCTGGTCGTTGACGACCTCGCCCGAAGTGTCCAGCGCGCACACGGGGAGGCTGTCGCCGGGGTCGGCGCGGGCCTCGGGCAATCCAATCCCTGACCGGAACGCGCCCCTGGCCCGAGACCGTCTCGCTGTCGGATCGGTCACAAGCGGCGTACTAGAAAGACCTCGAAAGAAGTCCGGGCGGTGGTGTCGGATCGGGCCAGGGGCATTCGTAGCAGGGGTGAAGGCTGCCCACGAGGGGCGCAGCCCAAACAAGCCGGCAGCCTATGAGAGGGACAACCATGAACGACTACATGATCTACGAACTCGCCAAGCAGCGCCACGCTGAGCTCGTCGACGAGGTGCGCCCGACTCACGGGAGGCTGACGCCATGCGCAAACTGACTTTCGGCATGAACATGAGCCTGGACGGCTACATCGCCGCGCCCGGCGACGACCTCGGCTGGAGCGTGCCGAGCGACGAGCTGTTCCAGTGGTGGTCCGACCGGGTGGGGGCGACGGGCCTGGCGCTGTACGGGCGCAAACTGTGGGAGACGATGAGCTCCCACTGGCCGACCGCCGACAAGCAGCCGGGCGCCACACCGGCGGAGATCGAGTTCGCGCGCCGCTGGCGGGACATGCCGAAGGTGGTGTTCTCCTCGACGACCAGCACGGTCGACTGGAACACCCGTCTGGTCACCGGCGACGCGGTCACCGAGATCACCCGGCTCAAGACCCAAGACGGTGGCCCCATGGACATCGGCGGTGCCACACTCGCCGCGGCGGCCATGCGGGCCGGGCTGATCGACGAGTACGCGATCGTCACCCACCCGGTCCTGGTGGGCGGCGGCACGCCCTTCTTCACAGCCCTGGACAACTGGGTGAACCTGAACCTGGTGGAGACCCGGACGTTTCCCGACGGCGTGCTCCTGACCAGGTACGAGACCAGGCGCTGAATACCGAACCTCAGATCAGCGCGGGCTTCGGGCCACCCAAGGATCTCGTGGCGCTGTGTTCCAAGGCGATCGTGACGTCCCTGCCGGATCCTGTTCTTCACCGCAGACGATCCGTCCGGATAGGGATTGCTTTCCGAACGTGAGGTGCTCTCGGCGCCGCCCGTCGTGGCTCGTGCCAGATCTGCCGCCCGATTTGGCGACGTGCCATGATGACGTGCCATGACATTGCGTGTGGCCGAGTTGATCGTTGAGACCGGACCGTCCGGTGCAGCGGCCAACGCGACTGGCGGATGCCGCGCGACCGGTTAGAATCGCTCTGAATGGACGGCGGGCGTTTGCGGGCCGGTTCCTTGAACTTTCGTTGGAGAGGCTGCTCATGGCGGATGGCGTCTGGGGTCGGGTGCATCGCGACCTACCCGGCCGGCGGGGCACGCGCTGACACGGTAGGTACGGACGTGTCGTCGCGTGCTGCGCGGGTATGCAGCAATGCGATGCTGCCGGGAGCTTCCTGATCGCGGGGAGCCTTGCCCGGTGGCCCATTGGCGGGCATGGCAGTCGTGAGAACGCTGCCAGCTCCGCCGGGCATCCTTGATCCTGCCGTGTCGCAGAAGGTCATTTGCCAGCTTCGACACCACGGCGCAGACAGCCTTCACGTAGTCGAACCTGGCACCGCTGCGACCCTGCGAAGGTGTCATGTACCCCCACGAAGCTCAACGCCGCATCGTCGTCACCGGGATGGCTGGATCCGGGAAATCCACGTTCTCCCGGGCACTTGCCGTCAAGTCCGGCCTGCCGCTCATTCATCTGGACCTCCAGTTCTGGAAGCCCGGCTGGGTTGAACCATCGGAGGCCGAGTGGCGCGAGAAACAACGTCGCGTCCTTGCCGGTGACGCGTGGATCGCCGATGGCAACTACACCGAGACGCTCGATCTCCGGCTCGAACGCGCCGACACCGTGGTGGTCCTCGCCACGCCGTGGTGGCGGTGCGCGGGACGCGCGTTGCTGCGCGGCTGCCGAATGCCGGACACGCTGCCTGAAGGATGTGAGTACTCGGCCTGGCAACGGTTGCGCGATGAATGGCGCCTCATCCCGGTCATCTGGCGGAACCGGCGCACGGACCCCGAAACCGAGCAAGCGATCATTGCCCGACACGGGAAACACGCGACCCGGCACGTGCTCAAGTCCAAACGGGCGATCAGGGAATTCCTCGACGGGTCAGTCGACGTCGCGGGGAGGGGAGGTGGAGATGGAGATGGAAGCAGCTGAGGCGCGGCGTGCGGTGGCTGCGGCGATGTCTACCGCGTCAGAACTCGACTTGGACGTCGACGACGCGATCGTTCTCAGCGACTCCAACCGACTCGTCATCCGCCTGACGCCATGCGACATCGTCGCCCGAGTCACGCCCATGACACATTTCGCAAGCACAGAGCAAGAAGTCGAACTCGCCAGACGGCTCGCGCTGACGGGCAGCCCGGTCGCCCCGCTCGAGGCTCGGGTCGAACCACGCGTCTTCGCCCATGACGGCTTCAAGATCGCCATGTGGGCCTACTTCGAACCTGTGCAGTCTCGAATGCTTCCGCCGGCCGAGTACGCCCACGTGCTCGACCGTCTTCATGCCGGCCTGCGGCGGATCGAGGTCACGACGCCACACTTCATGGATCGAGTGGCTGCAACTGGCCGAGACGTTGCCAGTCGTGACGTCACTCCCGATCTCACCGATACCGACCGGGCGCTGCTCGCCAACACGCTGCACGATCTGGGCCGCTCAATCGTCAACCGGCCCGCCCCCGAACAGCTGCTGCACGGCGAGCCGCATCCGGGGAACATCCTCAACACGAAGAACGGACCGCTCTTCATCGACTTCGAAAACACCGCCCATGGGCCGGTCGAGTACGACCTGGCTTGGGTGCCCAGCGAGGTCAGCCAGCACTATCCCCACGCCGACCAAGACCTGGTCGGCGAGTGCAGAGGGATCGTACTCGCGATCGTCGCAGCGCACCGCTGGAGTCGAGGCGACCAACACCCGAGCGGCAGAGAATCGGGAGTGGCGTTCCTTCACGTTTTGCGGGATGGTCCGCCGTGGCCGGCGCTCGACGATGTCGTCTGGTAGAGCGCCCTGGCGCTGGATCGCGTCCGCTGACGCCAGTCCGAGGCAAGCTGCACCTATCCGGCGAAGTGCCGTTGAAGGCGAGCGTGGGCCGGTGGCCCAGACCGCCGCAGCGGGCGACCGGTCTTCCGGGCAGAGGTTGTGGGGTCAGAGGAGGGCGGCTGCGAACTGGTCGTGGTGGGCGGCCCACCAGCGGCGCCGACGGTCGTACTTCTCGATGCCTCCCGTCCGGTTCAACATCGCGACGGCGTTCGGATCACCCGCATCGATGCTGCGCCGCGCGGCTGCTTCGATGCGGGCGAGGGCATCGTTCATGGCGGCGAGCAGCTCCACCCGACCGTCCCGGTCCAGTCCGTAGGCGTCGGCGACGAGTCGTAACCGTGCCGGTCGGTCGGCGGGCCGCCAGCCGATCCGGTCCTGGTCGAAGTCGTCCTCGATCGGTACACAGAGGCGGGCGAGCTGGGCCAGGTCGTAGACGGGGCGGCCAGGGGCAGCGAATTCGAAGTCGAGCAGTGCAACGGCGATGCCATCACGGAAGACGACGTTTGAGGGCTCTACGTCGTTGTGGCACACGAGCGGCCCGCCTGCGGGGTCAGCCAGACTGTCGTTCCAGGTGAAACCCTCAGGGTCGAACCGGCCGGCGGCGTCGTGCAGCCCGCGCAGCAGCCTGGCGATCGACGCAAGCGCCGTGTCGGACTGGCTCCAGTCCGGATAAGGCGCCACAGGGACCTCGCCATCAATGAACACGAGGCGCTCGCGTCCGTCCGCGTCGATGCCGACTGGCATCGGGGCACGCTCGAATCCGGCGTCCTTCACCGCACGCAGGAAGGCGTGAATCGAACCCGAGTGCGGACTCGAGGGACGAAGCACGTGTGGACCGACGCGGACGACCTGGCCCGCGTTCGCGATCCCGCCATCAAGCTGCTGCTCCGCCACACCGCCACCCTGACAAATGAATGGGTACCGCCGCCAGCGGGCACGCCAACGTCTCGGCCTGTACGCATGTCGGTGAGATCCGACAAAGAGGTCTCAATTCCTCTCTCATCCCCCTCTGGAGGTCAGCGCATGTGTACGATTCCGCAGCTGCTCATCCCGGTCGGCGTGGACTCAGCCGCTCCGAATCGGTGAGAGATTCCGGAGTGCGGCCGCATCGGCCAGGGCCAGTGGCGCGGATCCTCAAGTCCGTCCGGTGAGGGATCCACCACCGAACACCGAAGCGGGCCCGGGGGCTGCCGTCTCGCTCTCGTTGGTCCCACCCAGATGTGGCGGCCGGTGACACGTCTCGCGCCGACAACCCGATTGCCGTCCCCAGCCGCTACTTCTGCCATGAAGTCCGTTGGCACCGATCCGACAGGCCGCTCAGGAACTCGTACGCGAGTCGGCGCTGCGGCAACCGGAACTCGTGGCCGCCAGGCACGACGTGGACGCGCACGTTGTCGGCGCCTCTGGAGTTGAGGCGCGCCTCGACTTCTCTAGCACCCCGGCTCCACTTGTCGCCCTCCGCCGCTATGAGGAGGTACTCGCACTGACCCGCGAGTGCCATAAGGTCCTCGACGTCATACCGGGCAGCGAAGCCCGGGACGACGAACTCAGCCTGGAAGCCCGCGTCGCGTGCGAACGAGTCGCGGTAAGGGATGCAACCGCAGTTCGAAACACTCACTGTGATGCGGTCATCCCACGCTGGTGCCCAGATGGCGGCACGCCCGCCGTAGGAGTGGCCGAGGAAGCCGACACGAGTGGAGTCAACCTCCGGGAGGCTGGTCGCGTAGTCGATGGCCAGGGAGATCTCCTGGAGGCAGTCCGCCAGCAGGGTGCGCCCCAGCACAAGGCGGGAAGACAACTCGAACCAGCCGATGTTCTTGCCGTCGTCCCAATTGCGGTCCTCGAACCCGATGGCGTCGGGGGCGATGGTGACGAAGCCGCGCTGCGCGAGCTCGGCCGCGTACGCCTGATCCGGGTCACCGCGCAGCCCACACACCTCACTCTTGCCAAGGTCGAACTGGCCCGCGTGCTGATGGTGGCAGAACACCACTGGCGCCGGTCCGGCCAGGCCATCGGGGATGCAGACGAACGCGGACCCACGACCTGCGGGGACGGCATACGAGACACGGCGACGGACATAGCCGTCGCACACGACCTCCTCGTGCACCTTCGGGTCTCGTGGCCCAGGTACCGCAACAGGACCAAGAACTTGCCGGACTCGCTCGCGGTTCAGAAGGGGCGGGGCCATCTGGCCATCCAAGCACTGCTTCGGCTCGCGGGTGCCTGCCACCGGCGGATCTGCGGAACGGTGCGATGACGCCGGCCGCCGCCGTCTCGTAAGACGATCCCCAACCGGACGCGCCTGGCCATGTTGAGCTTCACCTCACGGTTGGCCCGGACGTGGAACCAGAACAACAGGATCAATCCGTGCTGGTCCTCGGCAGTGAGCGCGTCGGCTTGTTCCGGCTCGGCGAGGAGTTGCGAAGGACTGTCACTGACAGGAGATGTCAGTGACGTCTCCTACGGTTGGTGATGACGAGCGGCTCGACCGCGGGTGCGAATCTCTGGAGACAGCTTCGTTTGAGGCAGAGTCCTCGGCGCCGCTCCGAGCGGCGCTGTTGTGCCCGCCGACCCGACCCCAAGATTGCAGGGAGCTTTAAGCATGCGTGCGAACGTGCAGAACATCACCTTTGACTGTCCAGATGCACAGAAGCTGGCGTCTTTTTACGCCGAGCTGGTAATGATGCCGATCCGGCACCTCGACACGCCGGAGAGAGTTGTTATCGGGAATGACAAGAGTCGCACGCGGCTCGCGTTTGCCACCGTAGATGACTATCGGCCGCCGACGTGGCCGGATCCTGCGTATCCGCAGCAGTTACATTTGTGCGGCCCAGTACAGGTACATAGCTATGACAGCGAGAGCCCGACGGAACTGGTGCAGAGACTGGGAGCCACACGGCTCCAGCACCAGGGCGGAGACTGTCCGGTGTACGCGGATCCCGCCGGTCACCCCTTCTGCCTATGCTCCCCATTTCCACGTAGCGAAGAGGAAAGAGCGCTGAGAGGGCTACTCGGCGGTATCAACTTCCATTGCTTTGACTCGCCTCGCGCCCTCGCCGCGTTCTATGCCGACCTTCTGGACACGCAAGAGCTGACGAAAGCTGAGGATGGCGAAATGACGATCAGACTAAAGGACCGGACGCAACCCGACTGTATCGGATTCCACGCGGGGGCGAACGGCAGGCCACCGCAGTGGCTTGACCCCGAGCGCCCACCGCAGATCCACCTCGACATCGAAGTCGACGATCTCGCGGCCGCGGAGAAGCTCGTGACCCGACTCGGTGCCACCAGGCTCCCCGACATGGGTGCGGAATGCGTCGTCTACGCCGACCTGGAGGGGCATCCGTTCTGCCTTTACCCAGCCGGCTGACCGCGCAGGGTTCCCCGACGTAGACGAGCCCGCATAGCGAGGTCGGCTGCTGCCGGACCTCAGTGACAGCCCGGAGACGCTGCCGGTATCGCCGTCTCGTTAGGGGAACGCCAACCGTCGATACCCCGGGCGAGCACGACGCCGACCGTGCGGGTGTCCGTTCGGTGACCCCCCAGCGTACAGGTGAGAATCGAATCGGAGTTGTCTCCTGGCGTTTGTCGTGTTGTGGGGGCGCATTGGGCCACGGGAGAGCCCACTATCAAACCGTGCGGATCCACCCAGAGTCAGTGCGCTGCAATAGATCGAGGCCGTTCGATGCCCGTTCTTGCATGTACCGCGTCTCACGCTCGACGCGTTCCTGGTAGGTGTCCTGCCAGTTGCTCCGAGTCGCAGCGACCCGCTTCTGGGCATTGAACGGCTCGTAGTCGGCCGCGTAAATCCGCTCAATCCATGGAGCATGCGCTGCGAGAGTCACCACGGCGCGTCGGTGACACCACTTCACCACGGCGATCACTGACCGAACATTGCTAACGGAATCAGCGATGAGGGGCAGTGCCATTGTCACGTTTTCCGTGGTGGTCGATGATCGACTCTCTACGATGATCGCCTCGGCAGGGACCCCTGCGCTGAGCAGGAGCTGTTGGTGTTGAACCGCCTCACTTGCGCCGCGGGGATGGCGCTTTGGACCCCCGGTGGTGACGATCACCGGCGCGTAGTTCGAGAAGTACAACTCGACAGCGACTTCGGCCGCGGTCCAGTGGCGGGTTCCGAACACGAGGATGACATCTGCTGGGTGAACCTCGCCGGCGTGGGAGTCGATCAGAGTCAGGTCAGTCATGGGTTGGCTGTTGGCAGGGCGGCTTGCCATAGGGTCCTCCGCGCTCCGGACTGGCACACACCATATCGGCGACAGCCCGAACGGCCCCGGTAGACGTCGACGAGACTCGGCGACCACCGCCACGTCGTCTCACACGGGATCCGCATCTGCGACCGCTGATCATCAGCGCGGGCCGTCGGCGTTCGGGCCGTAGGCCGCGTCCGTGGCGGGTCGGCTTGGAGCCTTCAGGTCTCGGCACCGCCGCAACACGATGGCGGCGCGCCGGCCTGGACTCACGGGACGGCGAACTCCCCGGGGGCTCCTTCTCCGGTGGAGCCGTCGACTGCTTCGCGGAGCAGGTCGGCGTGCCCGGTGTGACGGGCGTACTCCTCGATCATGTCGGCCAGCAACCGCCGGAGGTTCATCCCGTCGTGGGTTGGCTGATCGAGCCCGCCGTTGGACAGCGTCTCGGCCAGGGACTCTCTGGAACGGTGTACGGCATCGGTCCACAGCGAGCGCAGTGCCTGCGGGGTGTCATCGGCTGCAGGACGCCAGGCCCAGTCGTCCCAGTCGGCCTCGAGGTCGAGACCGTCGAACGGCGCCATGGGCGCCCTTCCCGCCAGCCGGTGTTGGAAGTAGAGCTCTTCAACCCAGGCCAGGTGCTTGAGCAGACCGCCCAAGGTCACCGACGACGGGCCGAGCCGCAGGGCCATCCCAGTTGCGTCGACGTCGGCACATTTCCACGCGAACGTGCGCCGGTTCCGTTCGAGGGTTATCAGGGCCGTGTCGACCTCATCGCCGTGCATGAAACGCTCGACGTCCCACTTTGGCGGCTCGCCGGCCGTAAAGCCGGGTGCACTCGTCATGTCCGCCCTCCTAGGTTCAGACGGACAGGTCGCGCACCAGCACCTGGATCGGGACAGCCAAAGCTCACATGTTGGGAACGTGCGATAGCCATGCCGGCATCGTAGGACCTGTTCCGGACGATGTACGTCCGAATTGCATACCCGCGCTCGCGAATCCATAGCCCGATCCCTGTGACCGGACGGCGAACGGAACGGGCTGGGCGTTCCCGGAGGCCACAACGTGCAATGGGATCAACCAGAGATGCTCGCCGACCTCATCACGAACTTTGCGTTGCATACCTCATGACAACCCCGCCTGCTGGCACTGCACCAGACCCGTGCCGGAGCCCGGCGCTTCCTCCCCAAGTCTGGGCTTCGGGGCGAAACCCTGAGGCCTTCGATGGGTGCTCGTCCCCCGCTGCGCCGCGTCAGCGGCGCGCTGAGCCCAACGAGATGAATGGCTGTCCGGCACATCCAGTGCATCATCCGCCCCGGCGCAGGCCGTCCGTTTGGGGAACCCGAAGCGGTCGCCCATAGTGGCACGAGGGTGGCACGTTCCGTTGATCAGGCCGTCTCGTAGTACCCCCATCATCGGGCGTGTTCACGGTCGTCCGGAATGGATTCCCCTACCGGACGTGTTTCGGGTTGGCCACGGAGTGCGTCTCCACCGATCCGGACAGCCCCGGCTGGTCCTGGGGGTCCGGCAGCCGGGGGTACTCGGTCGGATAGAGCGCAACCATGAATGCGTGGGCCTTGCCTGGATTTCGTCTGGGCAACTGCGCGAACTCGTTGACCAGGTGCAGGACGCGGCGGTAGAACTCCTCGGCGTCTGCGTCGTCGATCCAGGCGTAGCGCTTGATCGCGCGGAGATTGTCGTCGATGTGAGCGGGAGCGGCCTCGGCTGCCCACTCGGCCATTCGGTTAGGGATCAGCTCGGTCTGTTCGGGCGTGATCTGGCCGACGTAGAAGACTCGTGCGGTTCTCCCGTAGAAGCGTTCCTCTTGTCCCCGGATGGTGCGCGTTCGTACGACCTTGAGCATCCCGGCGTCGGTCAGGAGATCGACGTGATAGGCGACCGTGCTCTTTGGGCGCTTTACCGCAGAGGCTAGTTCTTGCACCGAGGCCGCCCTCTCGAGCAGTAGTTCGAGCAGGGTGCCGCGGAAGGAGTCGAACATCGCCTTGAGCTCCTGGGTGGACGTGACGATGCGCACGTCGTCGAGCTCGTAGTCCGGCACCTGCTGACTGGTCGACATTTCTCGATTACTCCGCTACCGTCACTGATCGAAAGATTTGGATGAGTCCTCCCGTCAGGTTAGCGTGCTGCGTCCCGAAACGATCAACTACACGCGATAAGTGCCAGGCGAGGGATCTCGTGGTCCGCGAGGGCGGATAGGGAAATCGAGGCCGGACATGGATGTCGTGGTGGGTTTGGAGGGTCCTCCTGGTGGTCCTGCGATGAGGTGTCGAATGACTGACCGGACGGCGGCCAAGCCGTACACGGTTCGCGCGCTTGATGCGTCGACATGGGATGCCTTTGCCGAGCTCTGCGACCGTAACGGCGGGGTCATGGGTGGTTGCTGGTGCCAGAACAACCATTGCCAGCCCGGTACCGAGACGCCGGCAAGCGGGCGTATCGAGGCCGTCTCCCAGGTCGTCGCCGGTCGCACGGTCAGTGGCCACTGGCTGGCCTCGGCGACAGTCGAACTGTTCGAGCAGAACGGATTCGAGCGGGTACGCCAGGTCGGCAAGCACGCATGGATCGTCAGCCGCGTCCTCGACCCCGCCTGACCTCGGTCGATGCCCCAGGAGGTCCCGGCCCGAGCCGCCGGATCCGCCCACAGCTGTCCATCTGGCAAGAGCCGTCCAACGAGCAGAGGAGATCGTTATGACCACGCTGTCAGATCGACCCAACAGCGCCTTGATGGTGATCGACGTCCAGATCGGCGTCGTGGCCGATGCATACGAGCGCGACACCGTCGTCGCCAACATAGGCACGCTCGTCGACCGGGCTCGCGAAGAGGGCGTCCCCATCGTGTGGGTTCAGCACTCCTCCGAGCAGATGACAACAGGGAGTGAATCCTGGGCCTACGTCTCGGAACTGAGACGTCAGGAGTCAGAACCGTTGGTGCACAAGACATTCGCCGATTCCTTCGAAGACACCGACCTCGAGGACGTACTGGCCAAGGCTGGTGTCGGACGCCTGGTCGTGACAGGAGCGCAGACGGACGAGTGCATCCGATCAACGATCCACGGCGCCTTTGTACGTGGCTACGACGTGACTCTCGTCGGCGACGCGCACACAACGGAGGATCTGAGCCCGTGGGGTGCTCCACCGCCGGACAAGGTCATCGCGCATACGAACCTCTATTGGCAGAACCACTCAGCACCCGGCCGCACGGCCGGAGTCACGGAAACAAAGGACGTGACGTTCACATGAACTGGACAGATCTGCCGTAGGGGTTGATGTGTCCGAGAGCAGATCAACGGCGTTCAGTGAGGTGGATGGTCACGGTGCTGCTGATCTCCTTGCCGAGGCGTTCGCGGAGTTCGGTCTTGATCGGGAGCTTGTGGGTTCCGTCTCCCATGGCCATGAACGACGCCTCGAACGGGTGGCCGTCCATGGTCCCGGCTACCTTGACGAGGCCGCGGGTGCCGAAGAACTCGGCGCTCCAGTTGGTGCGTACGTAGGTCCATCCGCCTTTGGCGTCGCTGCGTTCCACGACGGCGGTGAATGTGTGATCCAGTCGGGTGCTCATCGTGAATCCTCCTCGGCCTGCTCTACGACCACGAACTGGTTTCCGTCGGGGTCGTCGAAGGTGAACATGGGTGGTACGCCGGGCCAGGCCAGCAGCTCGCCGACAGACACGCCGCCGGTACGCAGCGCGGCGTGCTCGGTGGTGGCGTCGGGTACCACGAACCTGATCCCGGTCTCCCGATTCGAGGTGGTCTCGCCGGTGGTCAGCGCCAGCGACACCCTGGCGCCAGGCGGTGCGACCTCGAGCCATCGCATGTCTCCGGCCATCCCGTCGAGGCGGACCTCGAAGCCCAGGGTTTCGCGGTAGAACTTCAGTGCCTGGTCCTGATCGGCGACAGCGATGCCGATCGTGCGTACGTCGGTGATGGTGGTCATGGGCTTTCTCCTTGTTCACATGGGTTATGCGGGGTTCGACGGATCGGTGCCGCCGTACATCAACGAACCGGGGGTGGTCAGCGTCCTGCCCGTCTCGAGCCACGTCTTCAGCCCGGAGAGGATCATCGGCCAGCCGCCGTAGAGCTCGGGTGGGGCGTTGCCAGCGAGCTGGTCGTGGGTCACGGTGAGCCTGCACGCGTCGCCGACCGGCTCGATCTCCCACGTCACCCTGGTCGTGCCCTGTCTCTCGGCGTCGTCTGACCACAGCGTCCGCATGGACTGCACGAGTCGCCTCGGCGGATCCACCACGACGTTCTCACCTTCGGCCAGCGGGCGTTCCGCGCCGGGATGGTCGAGGGTGAACGACGAGCCCGTGGTCCAGTCCGAATGGACCGAGGCACCGAAGTGGTACTTGGCCCGACTGGCCGGGTTGGTGATCGCGTGCCACAGCCGTTCGGGTGTGGTGTCGATGTAGATCTCGAACACCTTCTCCATGCCTTGCTCCAGGTCTCTCTTCAGGTCGGACAGGCCCGCCGACCAGTCCTCGGTGTACTTGGTGATCCATCGGTCATGGACTTGGCGGATCGGCACGACGTTCAGGAAGTGGTGCTTCTCGCGGCCTCGGCGGCGGGCCACTACGAGACCGGCCTCCTCGAGGATGCCCAGGTGCTTGGCCACGGCCGGTCGGGTCATCTGGAAGCGCGTCGACAGGGCAAGCAGGGTCTGCCCGTCCTGCTCCAGCAACGCGTCCAACAGAGCCCGGCGGGTCCGGTCGCCCAGCGCCTTGAACACAGGTTCCACCCCACCGACGATAGGAAACCTTTTGGTTTCCTGTCAAGCCGCACGCCCTGCACCGGAGACCTCGTTGCGGACGTGAACCGGACCCAGGAACAGCGTCAGCAGGGGCGACATAACCGGCGCCGGTAGTCGCGTGCTTTGCGACAGGTACGGCCACGCGCCGTCTAGGGATAGGGCTCGCCTCCTGGAGCACATCGCCGCTACGCCACGCGGTGCTGAGAAGGAGGCGAGAGTGTGACGTGTCTCGATAGGGATATCCGCATACGGACACGGCCCGGTCGGAACGCTGCTCCTCTGATGCGTCATCGCGGCGTTCGGGCGCCGTTCGGCTTGTGAGACCCCACTTTCTGAGGCCCCACACTGCTGACTTGCTCGAGGAGATAGTCAGGCCGGTGCCTGCCAGGCGATCAGGTAGCGTCCCAGGATCTGGCGGGCGACGCGAGCGCCGGGCAGGACTTCGTGGACGGTTTGGCGCATTTGACGGAACGTTTCGGGGGGCGGCCATGCCACCGGAGCGCTATGAGCCCAATTGCCTCGTACGCGGATAGTTACCCCGCGTGCCACCCACGAAGCGACCGCCCATGGCCAGTCCCGCCGTTCCATCTGTACGAAGCCCACTACCGCCAGCGTTCCGCCTGGACGTACCAGCTCGCTCAGGCGAGCGAGGGCACCCTTGCTGTTCGGAAAGTGATGCAGCGTCGCGTTGGACACGACGGCATCGAACGACTCCCGAGCGAAGGGATACGTCATCACGTCGCCGTGGCGCCAGGTCACCTTCGCCTCCGGAAACCGCGCTCGCGCCCGCTCCAGCACCGGGGCGTCCACATCGATCGCGACAACGCAGGGGACACGCCTTGCCAGCCTGGCGGCGAGGAAACCATCCCCGCATCCCACGTCGAGCACCGACCTCGCGGAGGCGGGCACGCACGCATCCAACCTCGCGTCGTAGTGGATGTTCACATTCCACGGATCAGACATGCCGCCAAGGTTGCCGCTGTGAACAAGGTCCAGGCCAGTTGCCGCCCTCCCTGTCCCGGATCTGCGGACTGGTGCAGCCACCAACCGCCCACTCACACACGCTGGGCGGCATTGACCCTGACCGTGGGCATTGAACCGCTGCCGAGTAGTGCCCGGCTTCTCCTTGGGTGCCAACGGGACGAGTGGGGTGTCCGGTGAGCGATCCCTCTCTGCGAGGGTCAAGCTGTGTCCGAGCTGGTCCTGTTGGCGTGGCGGGTGTTGGCGGTGCACCAGGCCTCGACCATGGAGTTGCCGCCGTGTCCTTCGCCCTCGTCGATGATCAGCTCGCTGCCGGGCCAGGCTTGGTGGAGTCTCCAGGGGATAGCCGCTGGCCCGCTGACATCACGGCGTCCGTGGATCAGCGTGGCGGGTACGCCGGCCAGCCGGTCCATTTGCTCCAAGATCGACGGAGCAAGGAAGCCGTCATTGGCCCAGTAGTGGGTGACGAGTGTGGCGAAGACATGCCGGAACTCGTCGTCATCCCAGCGAGGATTCCGGTGCACACCGCCGGTACCAATGGAGATGTGATGATCTTCCCACTCCACCCAGGCGAGCGATGCGGCATCGCGTGTCGCCGAGACCGGGTGCCTCATCAGCTGTGCGTACGCCTCGATGAGGCGGCCGTGATCGCGCCGGTAGCCAATGCCGGCCTGTTCGGCGTGGCTGGCCAGACGATCCCAGGCCTCGGGGAAGATCGCACCTACAGTCTCGGTGATCCAGTTGACCTGGAACCGGTCGGTCGTGGTGACAGCCATGGCCACGATGCCAAGGACTCGCTCCGGGTGAGCCTGCGCGTACGCGAGGGCGAGAGTAGAGCCCCATGACACACCGTTGACCAGCCACCGGTCGATCTGGAGGTGCTCACGCAACCGTTCGAGGTCGTCGATCAGATGGGCCGTCGTGTTCTGGGTCAGGTCGTAGCCCGGCACGGTGACATGCGGCGTCGATCGACCGCAGCCCCGCTGGTCCAGGCCGATGACACGAAACCTCGACGGATCGAACCTGTTCCGGTAGCTGCCCTGGCCGAGGGTGCCGCCTGGTCCGCCATGCAGATACACCGCAGGAATGCCGCCAGGATCCCCCGACTCCTCCCAGTAGACCTCGTGGCCACCACCGACAGCCAGCAACCCGAACGCCCGCACCTCTGCCTTCTCGAACACGACGCGCGACCCTACCCGAACCCCCAGACCGAGATGCTCCACCGCCGCTCTCCGACGTCCACAGCAGGCGTGTCAGTTGGCCACAACCCTAAAACGAACGGCGGGGGACATGATCGGCGGGACTGTGCACTGAACGGTGTTTCCGGCTCGACACGCCGGGCTGGGTCCGGCGGGATGGGCACGGACAGTGATGACATCTGGGGCCATGGGGTC
>NZ_JBEFTW010000057.1:0-28748 GCF_040196095.1 Actinopolymorpha sp. B17G11 | reverse complement strand
CACCAAGATCCGCCAATTCATCACCGGCTGGAACGACCGCTGCCACCCCTTCGTCTGGACCAAGACCGCCGACCAGATCCTCACCAAAACGAACCGTCAAAAGATCTCAACCACGGGGTACTAGGAGCTTCGCCACCAGCCGGCGGCAAGCGCCCGTCAGGTGCTCGCACCCACCCCACCGGAACCGGTCAACGTCACCAGCCGCGAAGCGGACAGCATGCGCTTAACCTCGGCCGTCGCCTGCCGACGCCCCACGAAACTTGTCACATCACTGGGAAGGACGCTCCCCTCCCGATATGGGGCTCGAGTCACGTCACTCTCCGTATGCCACCCACCATCATGACCGAGGGTAGCCCCATCTCCAGGCTGCCACGTTTTGTCCATAACACTGCAGGTTTCGCGAGACGTCCGCGGAGGTGAGAGCAAGCCAAGCAGTCAAGATGGGCTCCTGAGCGCTGCGGCTGTTCCGTTGTCGCCGAGGCCGGATAACCCGCCGGTGACCCTGGAGCGGGATCGAGGGGTTCTGCGGCGGGCTAGCCTTTCGTTATGGACGCCGCTAGTTCGCGGCGGATCGACCCGCCTACGGTCGAGTCGGCCGATCTGGTCGGTCGTCGGCAGGACGTTGCCGAGATCAAGGATCGGTTGACGACGGCCCGGCTGGTGACGTTGACCGGTGTTCCGGGTGTGGGCAAGACGCAGCTGGCGTTGTCGGTCGTGGCCAGGCTGCGGAAGGTTTTCCGCCATGACATCCGTGTGGTGGAGTTGGCGCCGTTGCGTGATGGTGGGCTGTTGGCGCATACCATCGCGATGGCGCTGCGGATGCCGAGCCGGCCGGGCTGGCGGCCGCTGGAGGATCTTGCCACCTTCTTGCAGGGCAAGAAGGTGCTACTCGTCGTGGACAACTGTGAGCACCTGGTGGACGACTGGCGCCAACGTGCTGGGCAGCCTGTTGCGGGCTGCACCGAAGTTGCGGGTCCTTGCTACCAGTAGGCAACCGTTGGGGGTCAGCGGTGAGCACATCTGGCCGGTGCGGCCCTTGGCTGCGCCGGTCGACTCGTTGCCGTCGCCAGACGGCTCGGAGTACCCGGCTGCGGCGTTGTTCGCCGAGCGGGCGGCGGAGGTGATGCCGGGGTTCCGGATCACTGAGAGGAACCGCCGCGTCATTTCCGAGATCTGTCACCGTCTGGACGGGATCCCGCTGGCGATCGAGCTGGCGGCCGTGCGACTTCGGACCATGAGCCTGGAGGAATTGCTGGTCGGCCTCGACGCTCGCTACGACTGGCCTGCGATCGCTGGCGATGACATCGCCCGCCATCAGACACTGCGCTCCGCCATCGATTGGAGCTTCGAGCTGTGCACCCGGGACGAACAACTGATGTGGGCACGGGCCTCGGTGTTCCCCGACAGTTTCGACCTTGAATCCGCCGAAGCCGTCTGCGCCGGCGACGGCCTGGACCCCGGCATGGTGCTCGACCTGGTCGCCAGGCTGGTCGACCAGTCCATCCTGATCCGGGAGGAACGATCCGGTCGGGCGCAGTACCGCCTACTGGACACAGTTCGCCAGTACGGACAAGAACAGCTTCAACAGGTCGGCGAATCGACCAGGTTCCAACGCAGGCACCGAGACTGGTACCTGCGATTGGTGGAACAACGCGAAGCTGAATGGTTCGGCCCTCACCAGGAGCGGTTTGTCACCGAGACGCGAGCAGAGCACTCCCACCTCCGGGCCGCGCTCAACTTTTTCTGACCACCCCGGGCGAGGAACGGATCGGCCTGGCCATGGCCGCGCGGCTGTGGTTCTACTGGCTCGCCTGCGGCTTGCTTCCCGAAGGTCGTTACTGGTTGAGCTGGGCGCTGCGAACAGATCAGGAGGCCACCTGGGAGCGCGCCAGGGCCTTGTGGGTCAACGGCTGGATCATGACTTTGCAAGGGGAGGCCACGGCGGCAACCGCCGTGGGCGAGCAGATCCGAGAGGCCGCCAGGCGGCTCGGCGACGACGCCGCTTTTGCCCGCGGCACTCGTCTGATCGCGCTGAGCGCGATCCTCGCAGCCGACCTTCCGCGAGCCCGGGCCGTCCTCCCCGAGGCGCTCGGACTGCTCGAAGTCGAGGTCGCCAAGCAGCCCCCACGAGGCCGACCTGGACACCATTCTGGAGCTCACCCGGCATCTGGTCGCTCTGAGAATGATCTTCGAGGGTGAGCTTGCCGACGCCACCTCGATCCTCCAGGAGTGCCTCCGGGTTAATGATCAGCGGGGCGAGCAATATGTCCGGTCGTACAGCCTGCACCACCTCGCCCTCGCCGAGTGGCGATCAGGCAGCTTCGCGCAGGCGGCTGCGCATGCTCGACACGCACTGCGGATCAAGCGCACCTTCTCCGACCTGGTGGGCATAGCCCTTGCCGTCGAACTGCTGGCCTGGATCGCCGCCGACGAGGGCGCACCAGAGCGCGCCACCGTCCTGCTCGGGGTCGCTCAGCAGATATGGCAGCCCATCGGCCAGCCGCTCTTCAGCTCCGAAAACTGGACCAAACCCCACCAGCAGTGCGAGGCAGGCTGCCGCCTCGCTCTCGGGGATCAGGCATTCGAGGCCACCTACCACCGTGGCCGCAACCTCACCACCGCCGTGGCCGTGGCCTACGCCCTGTCAGAGTGAGCCAGCGCGACAATGGCCGGAACCAGCCGTCGGCGCAGAAAAAAGGCCGGGGATCTGCGGTGGACCTGGGAAAGGCGCCTGGGACCGAAACCTGAACCGCCACGCCCAGTCTCATCTTCAGGCCTCGATCCGTGGAGCTCTAGCTGACGGCCTTGGTGCTGCGGCGGGTCTTGCAGCGGAAGTGCCTTCTGGGCAAGGAGAATCGGGAGTGCTGACGTCCTGATTCGACCGAGCCGAGAAGGCACTGGAAGTGAAACTACCGTACTTGTGGTCCAAGGCCACGCCGATCTTCGGTGATCAGAACCTCGTGTCGTGCGCGGGGCTGGTCCCGGTGATGGGGTTGGCCGAGAGGGCGGGCCTGTCGGAGCTGATCGCGGAGCGGGTCAGGTTCAAGGCGTCGAGGGTGGCTTCGGCGGGAGCGAACCCGGCCGGGAAGGTCACCTCGATCGTGGCGGGGATGGCTGCCGGCGCGGACTGCATCGATGGTCTGGACGTGATCCGATCCGGTGGGAGCTTCGTGAGGTAGTACCACCCACTGCCCACAAGGCCGCTCAGAATGACGAGCGCGATCGCGCGGCTGATCCAGATTCTGCACATCTTGCTGCGCTGGGCTCCCATCGTGGTCACGCGCGCAATGGTCGTTCGTATGAGACAGCGCCCACCAGCTCCTTCGATTGTGATCGAACGGCCCACAGGACCCGTTGATCAGTGCCAGGGGAATCGGGTGCGGCCGAGGTGCGGTTGGCCTGCGCGGAACTTGTCGTTGCTTGCCGTGGTGACGTGACACTCGACCGGTGCTGCGGCGGTGTTGCGGACGAGCTTGACGAGCAATTCGTTGTAGCCTGCGCGCAGCGAAACGGCACCGGCTGAGTCCGCTCGGCCTCCGTAATTGGGTCGGATGCCGCTATAGCGCTCGGCCGAGGTGATCTGCTCGGCGTTCACCCAGAACGTCACTGGGCAATTGGCGTCGACGGCAAGTCGGCTCTCCCCGTCCTGTGGCGCGTGGAAAAACGTCTGGACATACAGCACGCCGGGGCGTTCGAATTCGTCGGCGAGTGGGAGGGCGTTGTCGTACGCCGATAGTTCCCGCCAGTGGCCACGGCGCCCGGTGGGGGAGAGGAGGTCGCCGTCCCGCTCTTCCGGTGGCAGGACGGTGTCGAGGAGCTCGGCATCTGTACGCCCGTCGCGGTCGTACGGCCCGCTCACCCGGATAGCCGCCGCGCCTACAAGGACGAGAGGGACCGCTGGTTGCGCGGGCCGCTCGACTGGCGCAACCGCGACGTACAGCCTGTTGCTGTTGTCCAGTAGCCGATGTCCGGGAACTTCGATCTCCCAGGCGAGGCTCGCGGTGCCATGGGCCGACAGCTCGACCTGCTGTGGGGCTGGTGGTTGCCATCCGCTGGGGACACCAATGGAACAGGTCGCGACGATCGGGTCGGGCCGGACGTTTTCCAACCTGGTGACGATGGATTTCCTCGTGCCCGAGGCCACGGCCGGTGTGTCGAGGTACTCGACGCCGATCTGCACGTCGGGGCCGGGATAGTCCACCCTGGTGGGGCTCGAGTCGCGGAGGGCGAGCACGTCGCTGTCGGCGTACAGGTCGGCCTCGTTCAGACGAACTACTCCGTCGTTGTCGACCTGCCCATGTGCGGTCAGCACGGCGTGGGCGATCCGTTGGATGCGCTTGACCAGCTCCTGCAACGTTGTGGGGATGGGATTTGTGCCGTCGGAGAGGTGACGTACGCCGCCCCAGGATTCGTTGGTCGCGATGGCGTCGCCGAGCGGTTCGATCCACTTGGAGGGTAGCCCGCTCCGGCCGGCGAGAATGCCAAGGTAACTGCCAATGCTCGCACCGGAGGAGTCGGTGTCGTAACCGCAGTTGACGGTCTTGCAGACGCCGGCGCCGAAGTCCTCGCCGTACAGCAGCCCGATCACCTGGAATCCCAGGTTGATAGGGGAGTACTGCGCGTTGTAATGGGGCGTTGTCTCCAGGACGCGCTTGCGGGCGGACCTCCAGTCCAGGCCTTCGGAGTGTGCGGTGAGGACGGCATGGATCGCCGCCGCGGTTCGGCTGTCGTCGGGCACGTACGACAGGCCGACGTCGACGAGCCTGCGGCGATCGTCGATGACGAAGGCCGCCGACTCGACCGCGACGTTGAACAGTTCGCCATAAACCGATTCACCCCCGGCGTGGTCGCAGATCGCGTCTTGGTAGGCATAGCGTGCGGCGATCCGTGGGGCGGCGGGAGCGATGCAGGCCCAGATCTCGGATCTGATCGGGCATCCCATGCAATCCTTGAACCAGTTGTTGTAGTTCCCGCTCACCGGCGGTTCGAGGCCGAGCCGCAGGTTGGTCTTGGACAGACCGTACTCGTCGAAGTTGTAGCCGACGTGGTCGAGCCAATACCGCGCCAGGTCGCGGGCGGTAAGCTCTGGCCCGACCTCCTCGATCGCCTTGAGCCAGCCGAGCTGAATCTCCAGGTCGTCATTGGGAAGTCCACCCTCACGCAACTCCGGATACCACCACACGTCGAACGGCTCTGGCTCGCCGAAGGCCTTCTCCAGTGGGGTTCCGAGGGTGCCGCCAGCATTCTTGCCCAGCCAGCATCCGTAAACCTTGTCAGAGAACACAGAGCCGTTGATGTCGAGTTCAAGCACGTTCATCCCTCCGCGGAAGCGAGGTGGCTGTCATGAGCGCTGGAATCTTCGGGAACGCTGAGCGCGGCGACGGCGGCTTGCGGCGGCTGGCGCGGTGGAATCGCGGACAACAAGCTCACAGGTCAACCGGCGTTCGACGATTCGATCTGGGCCTGTCCCCTTGATCCGGTGGAAGAGAAGTGAGATCGCCTCGTGGCCCATCTGCAGTTTGGGTTGCGCCACCGTGGTAAGCGGCGGAATCGCGTGCTCCGCCAGATCCGTGTCGTCGAACCCCACGACAGACACGTCGTCCGGAACTCGGAGCTTGCGGCGGTACGCAGCCTGCACGACACCGAGGGCAACCGAATCATTGGCGGCGAACACCGCGGTCGGCGGATCAGACAGATCGAGGAGCGTTGATCCCGCGGAGACGCCACCCTGCCGGTTGAGCGCCCGTACGGCGATCAAGTCCTTGTCGCCGCTGATGCCGGCGGCACGTAGGGTATCGGCGTAGGCTCTCCGTCGCCCCTTCGCCTGACTTCGTGCACCCACGTAGGCGATCCTGCGATGCCCAAGCTCGAGAAGGTGCTCGACAGCCAGCCGGGCACCCTGGTAGGTATCGGTCGTCACCCGATCAGCAACAGGCGGATCGAGCTCCATGCCGATCAGCACGATCGGAGTGCCCTTACGGGCCGCGGTCACCAGATGGTCATTGATGGCCGGCGTCTCCGGAGGCGTCACAACCAACCCGTCGACCTGATGGCTTTCCAGGACGGTAAGCGCTTCCAACGTCCGTTGCTCGTCCCCGTCGGTTGAGCTGGTCACAACGCAGTAGCCCTGGTGGCTCGCGCGCTCCTGCAGACCCTGGGCGAGCTCCGCGGTAAACGGGTTGGTCAGATCGGATGCCACGAATCCGATCAACCCGGACATCTTGGTGGTGAGGCTCCGGGCCGCTGTGCTTGGCACGAAGCCGAGCTCGGCAATGGCCCGCCGAATCTTCTCCCGACTGGCTGCCCCCACATACCCGCTGTCGTTGACGTATCGCGACACCGTGCCGACGGAAAGCTCGGCCCGCTTCGCCACGTCGTACATCGTCACCATACGGAGGGCGCTCCAAGGTCAGCACTTCTATGTAACCGCTAACACAAGCGTCTGGAAGCAAGGTCGTCAAGTGCTTGACCGGATCAGGACGACGCCGCGGGATCGTCGCTGAGTGAAGCAGAGAATCTCTCCAGGGCGGTCGATCGTGGCGTCTGTGCCGCCTGGCCGCCACTGGACGAACGGATTGAAAAGTGTGCCCGCGTCTATATGGTACCGGTTACACATCTCAGCACGACATGCATCCGCGTATGACCATCCGAGGAGACCTCGTGTATCGTCGCACATTCGTCAAGGGTTCACTCGCAGCGCTCACCAGCATGGCCGGGTTCGGGGTTACTCTCCTCAATCCAACGGTCCCTGTGTCGGCCAGCTCCAGCGGAGTCGGACCAGTTGTATCCGGCCATCCCCGCTTGATGCTGCGGGACTTCGATGGCGTCAAGGCGACGATCCAAGGGAGTGAGCGGGCGGCAGGTTGGTATGCAAGGGTGAAGGCCGACGCCGATGCCATCCTGACTGCTCCAGTCTCGGAGTACGCCATCCCAGATGGCTTACGACTGTTGGGCACCAGCAGAACGGTGGTGCGGCGTGCATACTCGCTGGCGTTGGCGTATGCGGTCGAGAACAAGCAGGTCTACGCCGAGCGCCTCTGGGAGGAGATGCATGCCGTCGCCAACTTCCCTGACTGGAATAGCCAGCGTCACTTCCTGGACACCGCCGAGATGGCACATGCGGTGGCGATCGCCTACGACTGGCTGTATCACGCTTGGACGGAAGCGCGACGCACTGCCATGCAGACAGCGATTCGAGAGCTCGGCCTGAAACCTGGATTGGCTGTCTACACCGGCAACCCTCCAAGCGGCACAGCATTCCCAAACTGGCATAGGTCTACCAGCAACTGGAATATCGTGTGTAACGCAGGCCTGTCGATCGGGGCATTGGCGATTGCCGAACACGAACCCGAACTGAGCCAGCGGATCCTGGACGAGGCGCTGGCCTCCATCCCACTCGCTGTCGCAGCATACGGGCCGCATGGCGGCTATCCCGAAGGCGTCGGCTCGTACTGGGGATATGCCACCAAGTACCTTGTGCCCTACATCGAGAGTCTGATCACCGCCACCGGGGATGACTACGGCCTGAGCACTTCCCCAGGATTAGCTGATACCGGGCTGTTTCCGATCTATCTCACCGGTCCCACCGGGATGAACTTCAACTATTACGACGCAGGGTCAGGGTCACCGCAGCCACCAGAGATGTTTTGGCTTGCCAAGAGATATGACAATCCGGTCTATGGTTGGTGGGGCGGCATCGGCGCGGACAAGAACGCAATCAGTTGGTTCCAAAGTCCAGCCTCGCTGTTATGGTTCGATCCATCGAAGGTGCGAGCCCCCATCGAGGCGCAGCTTCCGCTCGACAGATACTTCGGGCGGAGTGAAGCGGTGACCATGCGCAGCGGCTGGGAAGACACCAACGCCATCTTCGCGGCGTTCAAGGCTGGCGAAAACTCAGCAGGGCATGCCGACCTCGATCTCGGGGACTTCGTCTTCGATGCGATCGGAGTCCGCTGGGCGATCGAACTTGGTTCCGACGACTACAACCTTCCCGGCTACTTCACCGGCGGCCCTGGCGGGCAGCGCTGGACGTACTACCGCAAGCGGGCTGAGGGCCAGAACACACTTGTCATCAATCCAAGTAGAGGCGATGACCAGCAAGTCAGAGGGACCGGCGTGATCATCGAACACAAGTCGGGTCCAAAGGCGGCCTATGCCATAGCGGAGCTGACCAAGGCTCACCCAGCACTGCGCTCGTGGCGGCGAGGTGTGCAGCTGCATGACAACCGTCAGCAGCTTCTCGTCCAGGATGAGTTTGCCACCGAGGATTCGGGGGAGGCGTGGTGGTTCATGCACACCAGTGCTGCGATCGCGATCTCGTCTGACGGTAGGAGCGCGACGCTCGAGCTTGGCGACCGCAGAGTCCTGGCCCGAATCTCTTCTCCCGCAAGTGCCGTCTTTTACAACGCGCCAGCGAAACCACTGTGGACCTCACCTGATCCCGATCGACAGACAGACAACCTCGGTGTCCGCAAACTGGCGATCCGACTCAACGACGTTGAGACAGCGACGGTGGCTGTGCAGCTCAGCCCGCTACGTTCAGGGCAGAAGGCGCCGGAGCTGACAGGGGTCACTCCCCTGTCCGAGTGGACCACTGGGCCGGAGACGGTCAGCGGTCTCCGGACACTTTCGGTAAATGGCGCCACAATTCCCTCGTTCTCCAGCGCGACATTCGTCTACACCGTTGATGTCGCCAGTGGCGAGAGCGTGCCGGTGGTCTCGGCGGAGGCGGCAGACTCCGCCGGGCGCGTGGTAGTCCATCAGGCACGTTCAGTTCCAGGATTCGCGACCGTAGAGTCAACAGAGGCGGGCAAGGCTCGCGCACGCTACGAGGTGTACTTCATCCCCAAACTCGGGCCAGGCCTCTTCCCGAGCACGATCATCGCCAGCAGCCATGACGGGAACGTTCCCGAGAACACTATGGACGGCGATTTGACGACCAGATGGTCGGCAGAGGGCGATGGCCAGTGGATCGCCTACGACATGGGCGCCGACGGCCCGGTATCGAGCGTCAAGATCGCCTGGTATCTGGGGGACCAGCGCTCCAGCAGCTTCGATGTCGAGGTGGCGGCCGCGGAGGGCGACTGGCACCACGTCTTCTCCGGATGGAGCTCCGGCAATCAGACCAGCCTCGAGACCTACTCCTTTGACAACACGACTGCGCAATATGTCCGTATCGTCGGGCACGGCAACACCGCAAGCTCGTGGAACAGCATCACAGAAGTCGAGATCCCCGGGCGGACAGTGCAACCGCCAGCAATCGAGCCACACCTGGCGGCGGTAACCTTGGAGGCGCCCGAGTCTCTCGCTCTCAACACCAGTACACAGCTGGACATCACCGCGACGATGAATGATGGGACCACCGCCGATCTGTCGAACGCGACGATTAGCTATGACACCGATGATCCCACGGTTGCGACCGTCACTGCCACTGGAGAGCTAATGGCAGTTGCCGAAGGTAAGGTCTCCGTAGCTGGGATCGTCCTCACCGAGGACTGGCGCCTGGAGTATGGTCGAAAGACTGTCACGGTGATCGATCCCAACAGCCGTCGCTTCACACCTGTCGCTGATACCTACGTCAACGACGGCGCGAAGGCGGACACGAATTACGGCGCTGCAACCACCTTGCTCGTCAAGACGGTCCAATGGATGAACTCCGGCGTAAATCGGGAGGCCTACTTCCGCTTCGAACCGGACAGTGTGGACGGCACGGTGGAGTCGATCACGCTGAACCTGCATGCAAATGTCTATGACAATGACGGCGACGAGATCGATGTCGACGTTCATGTGCTCGCCGGGACTTTCGAGGAGAATGCTGTGACGTGGAACACGCGCCCCGCGCTCGGGGAGAAGCTCGGCACGGCCCACATCACCCGAACGGCAGGGTGGTACAGCGTCGACCTGACAGAGTCTCTCCGCTCAGCAGTCGCGTCAGGTGGGGCGATCAGCCTCGCCGCGGTCGAGCGGCCGCCGGCTGGTGAGAACGGTCTTGTCGTCAACATTCGAAGCCGCGAGTCTGACGAGCCGCCGTACCTCAATGTGCGCGTCGCCTGACGGCGGAGGGTGGGCCGTGGCGAGATCTCAGCCGCGGATGGACACGCTCGGTTCGATTTCGACGGGTCGGTTGTCAGAGAGGTTGGAGGTGCCGATCCCGGAGGGTGCGTGCAGTCCGGGTGCGCCGAAGAGCTCGATCATCAGGTCGGAGATTCCATGTATGGCTTTTGGTTGTTCATGGAAGTCATGAGTACTGTTCACGAAGCCAGCGCTTTGATAGCGCGGTCGACGCCGGCGGAGCTCACCGAGGTGTGCTGGATGCAGCGAAGCTGCTGAAGTCCAGTGGCTTCGGTAGCTCCGTAAGCCACGCTCACTTCGGCGCTGAGCGGTGATGAGCGATATGCCGAGCCGGCGTGGGACGATCTTGCGCCGACAGCGCACCTCCCGGTTTGGAATCCAAACCATTTCCGGCTGAGGAGTCAGTTCAGAATGAGTCGGCGTGGCTGTGAGAACGGACAAGTCATCTTGTAGCTGTTGGGAAAGCGGTTTCTGCCATGGAATGGAGTGGGTGAGGGACAGATGGGTCGAGACGTGACGCGACGGGTTCTCTTGCGGGCTGCAGGAGGCACGGCCCTGGTGGTGACATCGGCCGCCGGCTGCCGCTGGCTGAACACGGAGCCAACATCGAAGGGTCGCGGAAAGGGGCCTTACCATGCAGCCAAGCAGGCGCCGTCGCTCGTGGCGAGAGTGACGTCTGGTGAGCTGCCGTCCCTGGCGGAACGGCTACCTGGGGAGCCCTTGGTGGTCGAGCCGGTCGAGCGCATCGGAGTCTACGGCGGGACCTGGAGCTCTGTCATGGTTGGGCCGAGTGACACCGCCGTGATGCACCGCACAATCGGCTACGACCAGCTGGTGCACTTCAGCCCGGACTGGGCCCAAGTCATTCCCAATGTGGCCAGGTCGTTCGAGGTGGAAGACGACGGCCGCGTCTACACCTTCCAGCTGAGGCGCGGGATGAAGTGGTCGGACGGTGAGCCGTTCACCGCCGACGATATCGTCTTCTGCTGTGAAGATATCTGGTTCAACAGCGACATCTTCCCCGAGGCGCCGAGTTGGCTGGTCACCGAAGGTAAGCTGCCCGAGGTCGAGAAGGTTGACGACCACACCGTGCGGTTCGTTTTCGGCGCTCCACACGGGTTGTTCCTGGAGCGGATCGCGAGCCCGAACGGCACGGACCTGACGTCGATGCCGAAGCACTACCTCCAGCAGTTCCACATCAAGTACAACCCAGACGCGGAACAGCTGGCGAAGGAACAAGGTTATGACAGCTGGATAGACCTGTTCGGCGCCAAGCGTCTGGTCTTCGACAGTCCTGAGCTGCCGACAGTGTGGGGATGGAAGCCGACCAGTTCGCTCAGTGACGGCCAACGCATCGTTGCCGAACGCAACCCGTACTACTGGAAGGTCGACCCGGAGGGTCGCCAGCTGCCGTACATCGACCAGGTCGCCTACGACATGGTGAACGACAACCAGGTCATCCTGTTGAAGATCTCCAACGGTGAGATCAACATGCACGCACGGCACATCAACACGCTGCACAACAAGCCGACACTGGCTCGGAATCGCGAGAGGGGTGGCTACGACTTCTTCAAACTCGTCCCGGCGATCATGAACGAGATGATCATCGCGTTCAACCTTACGCACGAGGACGAGGGTCTGCGGGAGGTCTTCCAGAACAAGAATTTCCGGATCGCGATGTCGCACGCGATCAACCGAGAGGAACTGATCACGGTGGCCTTCCAGCGGCAGGGTCTGCCATGGCAGGCCGCACCGCGCAGCGAGTCGGAGTTCTACGACGACGAGTTCGCCAGTCAGTACACCGAGTACGACGTGGCGAAAGCCAACGACATTCTCGACCGCGCAGGATACGCCGAACGCGATAGCAAGGGATTCCGACTCAGGCCGGACGGTAAGCGGATCCGCTTCTCCGTGGAGATTCCCACACCCACGCTGAAGGACTTCTGGGTCAGCGCTATGGAACTGATCCGCGAACAGTGGAAGGAGGTCGGTGTCGACGCGCAGATCAAGGCCGAGGACCGCACACTGTTCTACGAACGCAAGGAAGCCAACAAGCACGACGTAGCGATCTGGCAGGGCGACGGCGGTGCACAGGACGCGGTCATCGAACCGCGGTGGTACTTCCCGTTCAGCACAGAGTCGAACTACGCCATCCCCTGGGCGTTCTGGTTCTTCACCGACGGCGCCGAGGGCCAGGAACCGCCGGCGCCAGCGAAGCGGCAGATGGAGCTGTACCGCGAACTGACCCTGACTGCCGACCGCGGGGCCCAATCTGAGCTGTTCCGGCAGATCCTCGCTATCGCCAAGGAAGAGTTCTACGTGATCGGCACCGTACTCCAGGAGGAGAACTATGGGATCGTCGCGGACAACTTCCACAACGTTCCCGAACCCATTCCCGAGGCGTACCTCTACCTCACACCGGCACCCGCACGACCGGAGCAGTTCTTCATCGAGTGAGAAAGGCCGACAGTGCCGGCTCCAGGGTCCGGTGGAGCCCATCGAGCCGGCTGGACTTCACCAGTCTGCAATGCCCGGTGCGCCAACTACCGCGGCAAGACACCCGCCAGACGGAGCCTGCCACAACACCACTTCTGACGTCCTCGAAGAGCACCAACACGGCGACCTGCGGCGCACCAGGCTGTCGGCCCGCCGGGCCATCCTCGAACGGCTGATGCGCCGCATCCCATCGAGCACGCCATTGGCCCCTGTTCAGGCCGCCCAGACGCAGACCGCCCATGGCCGGCCGTGCTCACCGTCGCCTGGCGCGGTGGACCTACCCGCTACATCCGAGTGGAGCCCGATGTCGTTGTCGAGGTGAGCGCAGACGTCGCAGTGGACGCAGGCAGGTGGCGGCACCGCGTCCGCTGCGTTCGTCCCCGACTCGACCTGGCTCCAGGCGACGTCTCAGTCCTGTGAACGGCGACGCCTAGGGATAGGACTCGAACGGCGGGAGCTGGCTTCTGCGCACGCAACTCGTTGCCGTGTTCGACATCGGCTCGGCAACGCGTCGAGGAGCGCATCGACGAGGTTATCTGGGGGTTCCTGTGTCGGCGAGCTTGATGGTGAGGACGCGGCCGTTTGCGACGACGACGCGTGCGACGCTCACTCACGCCGGCGATGGGCTTGCTGGCAGCAAAGCGTGTGTGGCATTTTCCGTGCCCGTAGGAGTGGCTGGAGCGAAAGCCTCACGTACGTCCGTTCGCCCGCCTTTGTCAGCCGCATCTGGCAAACCGCAGCATGGTGCAGCCATGTGGTTCGACGATGCTTCTCAGGACCTCAGCGGTCTCGATCGATGAGCCGCTCCAGAGGTCGGTCACAGAGTACGTCGCGTCACCCTCCAGCACGCCCTCCGCGGCGGCGATCTCGACAGTCAGAGGTTCTGAGCCCCGGTTGAGGAGGAGGGCCGCCCGGTCACCACCGCTCAGCTCGCGAAGCCAGACCTCGCTGGCACCGTCTCGCCGTATTCGCCTCCCCTGACGACCGAGGGGATCCTGGTCGACAGCGATCACGTCCGTGTTGGTGAGGACGGCAAGCGCTGCGGCGGACATGTCGCGTAGGTCGTTTCCGGCGATGAGCGGGGCGGCGAGCATCGACGAGAGACTGAAGTGCGTCCTGGACTCCATGTCGGTAAGGCCGTCGTTGCCGACTTCGAGCATGTCGGGGTCGTTCCATCGCCCCGGCCGGGCGAAGCGTTCGAGGCCCACCTGCTCGTCCAAGATCGTCATGATGCTGCGTTCGGCGATCGTCCCGTCGGTGTCCCAACGCGCCCAGATGTCGTTGGAGGTGCGCCAACAGTTGACGGCATCGAGCGCCCAGAGGTCCGATCCGCCCCATGACCACGGCTTAGCACGGCTGGCGGCACCGCCGTTGACGCTGTAGACGATGGGACGCCCGGTCGCGGCGAGCGCGTCTCGCATGCGGAGGAAGGCATGCGACGGCACATCGGTGGCGTAGCACCAGTCGTACTTGAGGTAATCGATTCCCCACGCGGCGAACAGCTGCGCATCTCGTTCCTTGTGTCCCGCGCTGCCTGGATAGCCGGCGCAGGTGGTCTCGCCCGGACTGGAGTAGATCCCGAACAACAGGCCACGCTCGTGAACGTACTCGGCGAGTGCCGCTACGCCGTGCGGGAACCGGTCCGGGTCGGGGAGCAGGTCTCCCGACCGACCACGCGACCGGGCCATCCAGCAGTCGTCGACGATGACGTACCGGTAGCCGACGTCGCGCATCCGTAACTCCACCATCGCGTCAGCGATACCGCGAACCAACTGCTCGTCGATCTGCCGCCGAAAGCGGTTCCAGCTATTCCATCCCATCGGCGGCGTCAACGCCAGTCGCGCGTCACCGGCAGTCATGTCATCAGCGTCGCTGACGGCTGGCGACGCATCCTCGGAGAGCTCCATCGCACCTGCCTTCCGGACCCGCGGTGGCAACCGACGGGTCCTCGCCGCGCGTCCCCATCGGGCCCGATTCGCCCTGCGGCGCCCGTCATGAGTGCCCGGCGCCCGTCCAACGGAGAAGTCACGCTGCTCTAGGTCTTGGCGCGGGGCTAAGCGAGAAGGCGATCTGCGAGCTGCGCCTCGTACAAGGACGGCGGGCTGATGGACGGATCGTTGCTGCCTTCGATGTGGCCGGCAGGCTGAACAAAGGGGCCGTCGCCAGTAGTCGTTCCGAAACAACCGATGGCGTAGTTCTGCGCGGTCGGCGGCTTCTGTACTACGAGCTTGGTTCCAGCAACATCGCATTTCCACGCGACCGAGTGCACCGCCGCCCAGCCGTGCCCGTCACCGGCACTTCCGCGGTTGAACAGGCCAACCGTGGTATCAACGCGCGGATCGATCTCGCGATGGTTGTCGAAGAGCATTCCCTGCGTCCAGGACCGGTGGCCCTCACTGGTGGCGAGGCTTCGCTCGGAGCTGCCACGGAGAAACACCAGGCCGGACGCCGTGCCCGTCCCGTTGGAGACGAATGCATGTCGCGCGTCACTGGCATGGCAGTCGGAGAAGAGGACCTGGCTCGAGTACGAGGAGACATTGAAGTTGTAACGACGTGAGCCGGTGATCAGTGATACCGGCCGAAGCGCACGGCAGTTGGCGACGGTGACCTGCGTCGCGGTCCGGATATCCACGCCGGCATACACGAAGTGAAGTCCGGTACAGTCGCGAACCCAGGCGTCACGGGCTTGCTGGACCACGAACGCACTGCGGGCATGCGCCTCGTCGGTGTCGGGGTCGCCGAGGTATTCGATGTCGACGCGAATTCCCTCGACGCCGACGTTCCGCACCATCTCCGGCTGCTCCCACCGGTAGACGTAGCACTGCGACAACGAGCGATCCAGGTGATTGAAGACTCCGGTGTCGACGGTCACGGAGCTTCCCGATACGTCGACAACATCGCGGTTGAACCGGATCGGCCACTCGTCGACGTCCCACGGCGGGTCTGTATGAGTTCCGCCGCCGTCCACCGCCGTGAGCCACGCCGCAGAACACGGATGGTTCACGATGATCGTATCGCCTGGCCTGACGAGGCTGGGATCGGCGACAGTGAACGATCGTTCGCCGACTTGCACCAGGTCGCTGGTAATGTCGGTTCGAGTGCCCGGTATCTCCCCGAGTGACCATCCGCCGGGACCACCGCCCAGTACGACCACGTACCGACCAGTCGGAGTATCGCCGATCGCGCGAATGACTGTGTTCGCCGACGGATCCTCGTCGTCACCGACTCCCCGCAGAACGACGCCGTCCCGGGTGATCTTGATGGTTCCGTACACCGGGTACGTGCCGGCTGTGAGCTGGACTGCTCCACGGAAGCCGGTCACGTCCTGGGGAAGTGCCCCGACGGCGTCGAGGGCAGCCTGGATGTGCGCTGTGTTGTCGCCGTCGATGGGGCTGATGGTGCGCACCACCGGAACGTTGGGGATCGGCACCTCGCCACGGCGGTAGCCGGCGCAGCTGAAATCAGGGATGCGATTGCCCTCGGCGTCGCGCGGATAGGTTAGATGGCCACGCGAATTGGCACGGAGAAAGGGGGACCGTGGCCTACCGGTGGGATAGGCGTCCGGACTTGCGAACGACTGGTTCCCCGAGACCAGGGCACCTAGGCCGAGGCCGGTTCCGGTGGCGAGAAATGCCCTTCGCGTTGTTCCCATTCGAGGCTCCTCCACGTGTCGTCCCGCAGTCTGAGTTCTGGCCATTACCTTCTACACACTCCGATCGGGCCTGACCAAACAGGTCAGGCCAGGACGTAACGGACCTCCACGGTGTTCTCGAAGGACACCCGCAGCAGGTGCAGACTTCGGCTCCTGTCCAGGAAGTAGGCCGCAGTGGTCGCCGCCAGGCTGATCGGATGCGACTCGTCCCAACTCAGGCGCAGGCTGACGGCGCCGCGCCGGATGGTCACGCCGGCGGTGGTGGTGTCGACGCTCTGCCCCGGGCTGAGCGCGGTGCCGTCGGCGAGCTCGAGGCGGTCGTTCGTGCGCACCACGAGCGGGATCACCTGGGTCGCCTGGCCAGCCACCTCGATCCGCTGCCGCAGCTCCACGTCGGTGAACACGAGGTCGGTCCGAATGAGGTCGGCAGGATCGGCGTACCGCACACCGAGTGGGCCGCCACCCGGCAGTCGCCGCTCCGGCGGAATCGCGATCCCGCGCTCCGGCTCGCCGATGAAGTAGCCGGCGGTCAGGCTGCTCGACGCGGTGGAGGTTCCGTCTGCGAGGACGGTCGCCCAGGCCCGGCCGTCGGCGTCGTTGCGCGAGTGGACGAACATGCCGCAGGCCGGATGCCACAGGAAAGCTGGACCGGATCGAACGAGACCGGTCTCCCGAGGGCCGAACCACGAACCCGCGTAGTACGACGGGCGGCGTACGAACAGGTAGTCCTGGCCGCGTGGATCACTTCGCATCTCGGTGAAGGAGTCCCGTTCCACGTAGGGAAGGCGTTCGATCCACGTGGTCCGCAGAGTCTCGGGCGGGTAGCTCTCGCCCAGGTCCGCGTGCAGGACGATCCGTGGTGAGGTGTCCGGCTTCACCAAAGGCGGCACGGGGTCCGGATCTGCCACCCATTCCGCCCGCCCGGCGGCCCGCGCCTCCGCCGAGGTGAAGTACGGCGCCAGCGTGGGCACCTCGTCGAGGAGCAGCGTCGCCAACACGTCCCGGTCGGGTTCCTGGGAGTAGTCGCCCACCGAGTTCGAGATGGTGCGCGCGCTGAGGGCGGAGAAGTAGATCCAGCCGGCGTCGTCGGGTTCGCGGACCCGGACCAGGCAGTACCAGTCGGCGAACTTCTCCACCATCGTGACAAGGCCCGGGTGCCCGGTCAGCCGGTGAAGGTCGGCGAGGTCGGGGAGTGTGACGGTGAAGTTGTAGCCGTGGTCGACGCCGTACGGCTCGTAGAAGTAGCCTGCCGGGCTCTGCCCGGCCGCGATGAGGTCGTCGATCCGCCGGCTCAGGGCCTCGGCGACGGACGCGTCGGGCATCAGGCGCAGCGCGCTGGCCACGCCCGCGAGCCCGCCGACGACCTGGTTAACCGCCTGAATCGGCGTCCGCCAGTGCGGGCCAGTCTCCAACATCCAGGTGGTCGCGGCGCGCAGCGCGGTCTCGATCCCTTCTGGCGGTCCGGCAGTGCCGAAATGGACCGGAGGTACCCCAGCGTGCCGGCCAGGGCCAGCATGCCGAACCCGGTGGTCGCGAGGCTCTCCTCCTCGTACGTCACCGGCCAGGCTCCGCGTGGACCCTGGAGCCCCAGGTAGTACCCGATGGCGGCGTCCAGGCGAGCCTCGAGCGCCGGATCGCGGTAGTAGGGGTTCCACGGGCGCTCGTGGGCGAGGAACCAGCCCATCGTCGCTACGTGCTCCTGGATGCGGGAGTTGCGGGGATGCGACGGCGTCCGCCACCAGCCGCCCGCCATCCAGCCGTACGTCTCGGCATCGTCGTCAACGATGTCGTTCGCCATCGGCGCGAGGATGACGAGGTATGGCGCAAGCCGTTGCTCCTCGGCCGCGAACAAGGCCCGCTCCGGCCCGTCGGGCGGCAGGAGCCCAACCAGGGGCAAGGGGGTCACCGTAGCCGTGATCGTCTCCGATCCCGGCTGAGCGCTGGCCGGACCAGTGCCGGCCACGGCATGTCCAAGCGCTGCCGCACTGGTCGCAGCGAGCAAGGTCCGCCGGGTCAGCGGCGGCAGGCATGGGAACTGACGGCCAGTCATGAGGTGGACTCCGATCGCCCGTGGTGGTGGATCGAGGCCCAGGGCAGGCGGCGATCCACCACGCGTCACGTGGGTCAGCTGAGGAAGTACTGCGCGGGGTTGGTGGGTGCGGGCGTCGCGTAGCGGTAGGAGTCAGGAATTACCGCGGGAACGTTGTGCAGCCGACGGCTGACGGTGCCGTATCCCTCTGGGATGCGGATCGTGCCGATCGTGTAGAACTGCTCCTTCGCGATCTGGAGGATCTCCCGGAAGATCCGCTTCCGTTCCTCTTCAGCCGGCGTCTCGAGCATCCGCCAGTACATCTCCATCTGCCGGCGAGGCGCATCTGGCGGGCGTTCCGCCGCGGGGTCCTCACCGCGGGTGGAGAACCACTGTCCCCACGGCGTCGCCCAGGCGACCAGTGCAGCCTGGACCGGGAAGTAGTACAGCGGGCCGAGCATCTCATCGCCGTATCCCCCGGTGCCGTTCCACACTCCGGCGTCGTGCTCGTTGGCGCGGGTGCGCTCGTCGTAGAGCGTGCGGTCCTCGGTCTTCACCCTGGTGTCGACGCCGACAGCCTTCCAGTGCTCGGCAACGAGGTTCATCGCGTCAACCCAGAACGGCACCAAGGCGGGTAAGGCCACCTCGACGGTGATCGTGAGGCGGTTGCCGTCGGGTCCCACGCGGAACCCGTCGGAGTCCTTGTCCACGAGGCCTGCTCGGTCAAGGTGACGTTCCGCCAACGCCGCATCGTAATCGGTGAACTGCTTAGCCATCCCCTCGTCGTAGAACTCCGAATCTGGGTTTGGTGCGGCCTGCCACGGCTCGCCCTGGCTCTGAAAGACCGCCTTGTTGAGCTCGTCGCGGTTGATCGCGTGGGACAAACCGATCCGGACGTCCCTGTTCTGAAAGAGCGCGCGCTTCACCGGATCCTTGTGCGCCAGGTTGAGCGAGATGACCATCTCGTTCATGTAGCTCGTGCGTAGCTTGAGGAAGTCGTACCCGCCGGACTCGCGCCCACGTGCCAGCACCGGCTTGTTCGGCAGGCTGTTGACGTGCCGGGTGACGAGATCGAACTCGCCGTTCGTGGCCTTGAGGAGGATGACCTGTGCGTCCGAGATCACCTGGTAGACGACCTCATCGATGTACGGCAGCTGGCTGCCGTCAGGATCGGTCTTCCAGTAGTAGGGGTTGCGTTTCGCGACGACCCGGTTGGAGTCGCCGAGCGGAGTGGTGACGATCCAGCCGTTCAAGGTGGGTTTCTCGGCGTTTCCCCAGTCACTGGCCTTAGCCGCGAAGAGTTCCGGCCACGTCGCCAGTCCTTCTGCCTCGGCGAGCTTGGTCACCTCAGGGTTGTAGGTGGCGTGGAACTCCCGAAGGTAGTGGACTGGCTTGTCCACCAGGGCAGCCGACGACTCGATCCGGGCGAGATCGGTGAGGAACATCCCCGACGGCACCGCATAGCGCAGGCGTACCGTGTGGTCGTCCAGCTTTTCCAGCGTGGCTGGCTGACCGCCGTGCACCAACCAGGACGGGGCAACCGGAAAGAGCTCCTCGTTGAGGAGGACGTCTTCGTAGGCGAACACGAGGTCGTCGGCCCCGAACGGCTGGCCATCCGACCACTTCATTCCTGCACGGAGATAGATGGTGAACTCGCGGGCATCAGCGGAGGCTTCGACCGACTCCGCGACGTTGGGAACGACCTCGGTCCACTCCGGGTCCCACCTCATCAGGCCCTCGTAACCGATGGTCGACTGGACCCAGGCCGTGTCGGAGGGACCCAGCAGCACGCTGTTCCAGGTGCCGCCGTACACGCCGACGCGCTCCACCGGTTCGAGCACCAGCGGAGACTCCGGCAAGCGCATCTTGACAGCCGGCAGCTTGCCGTCCTTCACTTGCCGCGCCAACGACGGGGCCTCTGGACCCTTTGGTTCGTTCGGCTTCCCGCGCGGGCTCTGCTGACCCCCCGGGTCGGTGGACAGCAGGTCGCACCCGGTGACGGCCAGCAGCCCGACGCCGACGCCCGCCGACCTCAGCAGCAACCGCCGGCTGACGCCTCGGTTGTTCCACACCTTCATCACGAAGCTCCTTGGGTTAGCCCGCCTGAGATTGGCGGGAATGCCGGACACCTGTCGCCGCGTCGAGAGCCGTCGCCACCATGTCGCCCAGGATGCTTTGCGCCCGCTCACGACCACGAGCGGTGCTCTCGACGGCGTTCTGGTAGTCGGCGTACTTGTGTTGGAAGAAGTCCTCGAGCTCACCAGCGCGGAGATCGTCGAGCTCGAGGATGCTGTCGGCCAGTCCGAGATCAGCCCACATCTGGCCCTTGATCGTGTCCGTCGGCTGCCTGAGATACACCGTGGGTGTCCCGGCGACGACGGACATGATCGGCGAATGACATTCCATGCTCACAACCGAATGCGCCCGGGCGTACACCGCGGCGGCCTCCTCCGCGGCCCAGTAGTACGGCAGGGCGATGACCGCCGACTGGACGTCGGCGGGAAGCTTCTCCCACAACTCGGTGCGGGCGAGCTCCACCGCGTAGATCATCTCGGGGCAGAGCAGGACCCGGCGGCCGGTCTGGCGCACAACCGCCGTGACGAGGTCCCGTAGCTTGCTCAGCTCACGGTCCTGAAAGGTCGCGTTCAGCTCATCGCGCCGAAGATCCTCAGCGGTCGGCTCCGTCCCACGGATCCGGTAGTACGGCGTGTAGCGCAGGCGTGGGATGACACAGACGAAGTCCCCCGCAGCCAGGTCGTACCCTTCGAGCAGTAACGTCGCCGCCGCGTCGTCGTGGACGTCGAACATAAACGTCGCGTCCGGACCGAAACCGAGTACGGGTGCCGTCACGCCCTGCTGCTCGAGGTATTCGAGGCTCAGCGTGTCACGGCAGAACACGAACGACGCCTCGTCCAGCAGGCGCCGTGTCTCCCGTCGCAGGTGCCCCGCGGGTAGGGCGCGGACCTTCGTCGCCAGGTCGTCGAGCGTCCCCCAGTCAGGATGCGTCACCGGATCGACGGTCACGCCGAAGATGCCGTACGGTTTGCCGGTCGCCGCACTCCAGAGGCGGACCTGAGGCTCGGCACCGAAGCTGGCGGCCGGGCCGTGCAGGAGGAGGTCGGCGCGCTCGAACTCCTCCTGAAGCTCCGGTGTCGTCGGTTCACCGCGCTCGTCGAGATCTCCTTCGACGAGACGGACGGCCGGGAAGAACCGCTCCAGCATCGCGCGTTCGCGGTCGTCGATCCGCTGTACCCACAGGGAAAGGTCGACCCCCGGGCCCGTGGCATTGCCATGGCGTTGGAGGGCCCGCAGTGTACCCGGCGCGTGGGCGACGTCACCGATGTTGACGGTCTGCCACAACGACCGCACAAGTATCCGAGCCCGTTCAGGCGCGTCGTCGCCACCAACAGGACCTGCCACACCCTCGTCGCCTGCCACTCCGGGAAATGCGTCCGCCATGCGCGCTCACCTTCAAACTGTGGTCGGGAGACGGCAACCCAGTCCCACGGCTGTGCACCTCCGCAAGACCTTAGGTTGCGCAGGTATAGGGTCGCCGATCGCCACAGTAGGGCTGATGTAACCTTGCATCAAGATGTAACCTTGCATCAAGATGACACTGTCCGCCGCTGGCCAATGTCCTTCCTGTGCCGATGCCGAAGCAGCAGCCGCGTCAACCCGCGCCTACAGACGCGGCACAGGCTCACCGGAGGCCGGTTCGCCTGGATGTGTTAACCTGCGGCGCATGACTACTCTGCGCGACGTTGCAAAGCGCGCCGGAGTTTCCATCTCTGTCGTTTCCGCCGTTCTCAACGGCAGCCAGTACGTCCGCACCAGCGCAGCGGTCCGCGAGCGGGTATTGCGCACAGTCGCAGAAATGAACTACGTACCCAACAACGCCGCCCGATCCCTACGCCTGTCCCGCTCTGGACTCGTGGCGGCGATCATCCCGAAGCTCAGCAACCCGATCTACGAGGACATGCTCCGGGGTATCCAGGACGCGGCCGAGTCGTCTGGCTATGCCCTCATCCTCACTGAGGCACAACGCGTACGTCCGGGCAGCGACTTACTCCGACGCCTGATCGGCGAAGGCAGAGCCGACGGCTTCCTTGTCCGATCACCTCGCGCTCTCGAACCGTTCAACACCCTTCCCAAACGGAGGCTCCCCGTTGTCCAGCTCGATGCCGGCAGCACGACACGACAAGGGTCGGTCAGGCTCGACAACCGCAACGGCGCGTTCGTCGCGACCACCCACCTCATCGAGCTTGGACATGAGCAAATTGCCTTCATCGGCGGCGACAAGGAGCACTTCGCTGCAAAAGAACGACGCCAAGGCTTCCGCGACGCCCTCCGGATAGCTGGACTGACCAGTCGCCAACGGTGGATCCGTCCCGTCGGCTTTTCCGCCGACGATGGCTACCGCGCAACACATGAGATCCTGACCCAGCCAAGCCGCCCTACGGCGGCTGTTGTCAATAACTCCACCACCGCCCTGGGAGTACTATCGGCAGCCGCCGACCTGGGTATCCCCGTACCCGACGACCTCTCCGTGATCGGCTATCACGACATACCCTCCGCAGCCCACATCCGTCCCGCCCTGACAACCGTTCGAATGCCCTTCTATGAGCTCGGCCATGCAGGACAAACCATGCTCGCGAGCCTGATCAACGGAGACGACCCACGCGACATCGTCGTCAACGATCCCCCACCCCAGATCATCGAACGCGGCTCCACCGCCCGGCGTCGATAGCGGGTGTTTCCGAACGGCGCCTCTCTGTGTCAAGTTGATCTGTGTCGTGGGAAGCGGGGATTGGTGGGCCAGGTCAGCCTCTGACCGGCCAATGCAACTCGGTGTAGTGGTTGTCGGGGTCAGGCGTGACGGTTGGGTCTGAGAGCCAGATCCAGCGCAATGGGCCGGCCAGTTCGAGGCCAGCCGCTTCGATCTGCGCTCGCAGATTCGCGATCACCGCCTCGACTTTCTCGACGTCCGCCCAGTTGCCGCTGGAACTCGGTGAGTGCTTCGTGTGGGGTGCCGTAGCTGAGGGTGGCGTGCAGCCGTTGTCGGTTGTAGAAGACTTCGATGTAGTCGGCGACGGCGAAGCGTGCCTTGGCTCTGTGGGGAATTTCTGCCGGTGGCGACATGGAGTGCTCCCCGGAGTACGCGAGGCCTTCGGCGACACCGGCCATGTCGCGCCATACCCCTCCAGCGCTTCCGCTGCGATGGCGCCACGTGGCATGGTTCGTGGCATGAACTGCCGTTCACGGGTGTCGATCGGTGGGGGTGGTGGGGGAGTGGGTGGTGGTGAAGTTGCTGGTGGAGGGCCAGTTGGGTGTTGGCGGCGGTTCTCGTAATGCGTAGGTCGTGGGGTTCGATTCCCACAGGCGGCTCACTCAAAAGCCCTGGTCAGAGGCGGTTGTGGCGCCTCCCGGCCGCTACGTCTGCTTTGCACGCTCGCCCAAAGCAGCCATACGAGCAGCCAAGCTGTTGGACGCCAGCGTCCGGCGGGTGACGGGTTAGCTATCGAGTGTGGTCCACAAGGGGCGCGATGTTGGGCGGCCGGAATCCGGGAGGCTTCGCCACCTTGCCATCCCGAACCACGGGGCGGCCGTCGTCACCTAGCTTCGTCATATTCGCCCCATGCACCTCCGCTACTGCCGCGTCGAGGTCGAGACCGTACGTCAGCGCTGTGCCATAGGCGACGTACACCACGTCAGCAAGCTCGTGCAGGATTGCCGCCAGGTCTCCTGAGGCGACCGCCTCGTCTAGTTCGCGAACCTCTTCGGCGAGAAGCCGCTTCCTAAGTTCCGCAAGGTCTGGGTCGACCGTCGTGGGCTGAGCTGCGATGGACAGCTCGAACGCTTCGTGAAACTCGCGTACAAGCGCAACCGGCGAGTTACTCATGCCGCTGACCATAGTCCAATTGCGGCGCGTCCCGGTTCTCCCCGGCCGGACCGGTCTGCGGCTCGACTGAGCCGTCTGGCATGACGGGGACGAGATTGTCGGCGAGGGTGCGTAGCGTGGCGTGGCATGTCGTGTCAATCGAGGTATCCGTCAGAGAAGCTTGTGCCGTACGACCCGTGCTGGCCAGAGCGCTACGCGGAGATCGCAGCGCGTCTGGTGGGTGGGCTGGGACCTCAGTGGGCGGTCGAGCATGTCGGGTCGACCTCAGTCCCGGGGCTGCTCGCTAAGCCGGTGATCGACCTGGCTCTGCGACTTCCCGCGGGTCAGCGGCTCGCGGACTGGGATGAGCCGTTCCAGGCACTTGGATGGACAGGCCGCATCGAGATCGGTGACCACGAGGCGCTCTTCCTGCTGGATGGCTCGGTTCGGATGGCGATCGCGCATGTTTTCACCGCCAACCAGTGGCCGTACGCGCATCCTCGCCTGTTCGCTGACTGGCTCCGGACGCACACATCGGACCGTGATGTATATGCCCGAATCAAGATGGAGCTCGTCGACCACGGCATCTGGGGAAGCGAGTACACATCGCCAAGGCGGCCTTCGTACAGGATGTCGCCACTCGCGCCAGAACCGCGCTCGGTCTTGCTCCGCTAACGCTCTAAAGGGGACGGGCTCGGCACCACAGAGGGCGCTGGTCGGAGCGGATCTCCACAACCTCCCCTCGGCTACGACGTGCCATGTCGTAGCCGAAGGGAACTGCTGCCTCTCACGTGAGTTTCACTGCCTTCGTTGCGCTGTCCTGGCCGTCTGCGTCGTTCAGCCTTGACCACAGGGCCGACTCCATGCGGTCTGCTGCCTCGCGAGAGACCTCCGGTGCTACGTGGCTGTAGAGGTTCATCGTGATGCTGATCTGGGAATGTCCCAGGATTTCCATGACGAGCCGAGGGGGACCGCCTGAGCTACTAGGATGCTCGCGGCTGTGTGTCTGAGGTCATGGAGGCGGATGCGCCGAAGACCAGCGCGCCTCACGATCGCGGCGAACGCTCGATGATCGTTGCGAGGATGAATCGGTGTGCCCAGCGACGTCGTGAACACAAGATCTGGATCTGACCAGGCCTTGGCTACAAGTCGTTCCTCAGCCTGACGCTGCCGGTGTACCCGCATCGCTTCGAGGGCGACGGCAAGGATCTATCGCGCATGTAGCCGGTAGCCAACCGACGTCGCGAGGAACGTCCGGGCCTCGTCGACGGAGTACGGCGAAACCTCCTGGTGTTTGAGTGACGGCGGTTCTACGAGCGTTGCCGGATTGACACTGATCAGTTGCCATCGCACAGCCACGTTCAGAGCGCGCCGAAGGACGGCATGCAGCCGCCGCACGCTCCCGACCGAGAGGACCTATGTGCGGTCCTGATAGAACGGCGCGAGGTGCTGAGGGCGAAGCGCATCGAGCCGATGGCGTCCGAGTGACGGAACGATGTGGAGGGGGATCTCTTCCTCGTACCGGTGTCGGTTGACGGACGCACATTGCTGGCCGCTACCTCGCGCATGTGGGTGTCCAGCCATTCCGCCAGGGTCGGTGTACGTCCGGGCGCCAGGCGACCGGCCTCAGCAGCGGCAACCAAGGTGCGCAGCTCGCGGACTACCTCCTGCCGGGTCCGTCGGGTGATGTACTTCCTGCGTCGCTTGCCTCCCTGCCAGCCCAGGTCTACGACGCCACGCCACTGGCCGGGCAATCCTCCTGGGAAGGCAGGTTGGCTCAAGCCGGACACCCGGGTCGGGCTGTCGATATGAGGTCGCCCGCAGTGGAGCCGATCCCCAGCTGATACGTCTCACCGAGCAGCTCCATCTCGGCACCGTGTTCTCAGGGGCGCGGACCAGGGACAAGGTGAATGCCGAACGTAAGTCGTTAACGACAGTTGCTCCCTTTCCGCGCCCGCAAGCGGGCACCCGCTCTCTCGCTGGGAGAGGGGAATAAAACCCGCCACAGTGTGGGATTGGCAACCCTGCCTACCAATCCGCTACCGAGCCGTCGTTCTCGTGATACGTCTCTCCGCCTAGCTCGGCGTGGTACCCGTACGACTCGCCCGTGAACTCCTTCGTGGCCTCCGCCTCGTCCACCTCCACCCCAAGGCCGGGCGTCTCCCACAAGGGGATATGCCCGTCGATCACCTCCCAGTCCTTCTTCAGCAGGCCGTTGCCGAGCCCGGCGTCGACCTGCTCCTGGATCAGGAAGTTCGGGACGACGGCATCGACGAGCATGCACGCGCCCAGTGCAAGCGGGCCGATCGCGCAGTGCGGCATGATGTGCTGGTAGTACACCTCCGCGTAGTTGGCGATCTTCTTCAATTCGCTCGGTCCGCCGCAGTGCGCCACATCCGGTTGCAGCAGCGCCACGCACTGCTTCTCGATCACCTCGCGGAACTCCCACCGGCTCAGGAGCCTCTCGCCCGTGGCGATCGGGAACGGGACGTGATCCGAGACCAGCTTCAACGCGTCGGTGTTTTCCTGCGGCACAGGCTCCTCGACGAACATCGGCCGCATGCCCTTGATCTCGTTGCACACTTCGATCGCCAGCGCCGGCGTCATCTTGGCGTGGAAGTCGAAGCACAGCTCCACGTCCGGGCCGACCCACTCACGCATCTTGTAGGCCGCCTCGACAAACTGGTCGATCCTCGACGGCGGCTCGTGGGCGCGCCAGAGGCCGGCTGGACCCGCCTTGTACGCCGTGTAGCCCTTCTTTTGAAGCATGTCGAGCCGCTTGCGAGAGGCCTCAAGTCCCTCGTCGGACAGGTCGCGGATGCCCCAGTGCGCATACACCCTGATCCTGTCCCGCACGGTGCCGCCCATCAGCTTGTAGCTGGGCACCCCGTAGTGCTTGCCGGCGATGTCCCACAACGCTGCATCGACTGCTGCCAAAGCGCTCATGTTGTGTGCGCCGCCCCTGAAGAAGGCCGATCTGTAGATCTGCTGCCAATGATGCTCGATACGAAGAGGGTCCTTGCCGATCAGGTACTGCGCATATTCGTCGATGACCGCCGGGACCGACTTCGGCTTGCCCTCCAGCGTGCTCTCGGCCCATCCGTCGATGCCCGCGTCGGTGCCGATGCGGATCAGCCGGGTGCGGTGTTTCGGAGCGAACTGTTCGACGTGCGTGATCTTCATCCTGCGGCGGCCTTCTTCTCTCGTGAAATGGGCGCCTCGAAAGCGACAACCTCCGAAGCGCCGCACATCTTACTCCCGCTCCCCGCAGGTGGCCGGTTCCCTTCCAGCCGGAGGACCTCAGCGGTTCCCGGTTGCCCGCCGGGCCGTCCTCGGGCTCGCCGGGCGGAAGCCGGTGGTGACTCATTCAACGAGGACCCCAGGGCTATGCCCTGCACCCGGTCCTCTCTCAGGGAGGGCAGCGTCGGCTTGCCCTCCCATTGGACGGCCACCGCGAGCGGCTTAACCAGAACCTGTGCAGGGCGCCAGGCCAAGCCTGACGGTCGACGCGTCGAGCCTGAGCGCCGTCACCTGCACAGAACCGGGTACGAACAAGCTGTCCGACCGATGGGAGAGCAGCCCGCAACGACGATCTGCGCGGCGCAAGCCTACGAACGCAATCCCATTTGCAGGCGCAGGCTAACCTGCCTAAATTCACACCGACTCAGTGCCACGTACACCGTCAGGGAGCGACCCGACATCGAAGCCATCGGCCCACTCATCGATGAAGCCGTCTGCAAGAACTTCGGCCAGGCCGAAGAGCGCGCAGTCGCGATGCGCGGCATCAGCCTGATCGACCACCCAGGCCACACCCACGACTCGCTGGCAGAGGTGATCATCGCGAACGGCACGGACCGATACGACCCGGAGCGCAAGAGTCAACTCCACGGTGCGTACGACCCACACGGCGTCGAATTGCACGTCGGATACTGCGCGGTGTCGGCAACATCCTTGCGCTCACTTAGACCCGACCCGTCGCCGACGTTCCTCGGCACCATCTCACAATCACCGTTCGCGAAACACGTGAGTGACTTCTATGCGGGTCCTCCACTCGACCGCGGCGGAGTCCCACTAAGGATCGACCTGATCACCGTCTACGATCCCGATCACCTTGAGGGCATCCAAATCCCCTTCCACGGAGACGAGCAACCACCGTATTCGGCGTGCCGATTCAAGTACCCGGACCGCCGCCAGGACGCACTACTCGGCCTGATCAAGGTCCTCTGATGGGCCAGGGTATCGGCTCGCGTGTGTGGGCCCTCACCTGGCAAAACAGCGACACGGCGGCCTTGAAACGGGGTTGCACAGCGTCCGCTGCTGCGGAGTCCTGGAGGACTTTGTTCGTCACAGCCAATGACGGGTGAGAGGGGACATGCCATCACTGTCACAGCTGTCACTCAATTAGCTTTGACCTGCGGAAACGCGAGTAGCGGGGAGTGACGGTCGTCAAATCCCTGCTTTCCCCACTCTCTCTGTCACAGCGTCACTCCGGACCGACCTAGTACGGCGTGGCGTTAATGATTGGACGGTTGTTCCTGGGAGGATGCTGGTATGGCTCATCCTCCTGCTGCGGCGTTGGTGTTGCATGACGGTGATCGGGACGTTCTTGGTTCGTGGGTGCG
>NZ_JBEFTW010000056.1:0-29049 GCF_040196095.1 Actinopolymorpha sp. B17G11 | reverse complement strand
CAACGGCCGAACAAACACCTCAGGCTTACGAGCCATCACCACCTCCAGCAGCAAGCCTCCAGACTCACCACCGGACCGGTCAACACGACACGATTACGTCATCAACGTTTCCGGATGAGGCACTAGCCAACACCTGGAGGGCGTCGGCTGTCGGCGTGCCGGCCAGTGCGGTGTACACCAGAAGTGTGAGGCCGAGGTCGGAGGGGAACTCCATGGGCCTCGAAGTTGAGGTCGAGGTCGCCGACGACCGGGTGGCGCAGTTTTCTTGACGCCGGTGCGGTGGAAGCGCACGTTGTGTGCGGCCCATCGGGTGCGGAAAGTTTCGCTTCGGGTCGACAGTTCGCCGATGAGGTTGGTGAGGGCGTTGTCGTGCGGGTTTCTCCCCGCCTCTGACCGCAGGATCGCGGCGATGTCGGCGGCTGCACGTTCCCAGTCGACGAAGAAGTCCCTCGAGGCCGGGTCGAGGTAGACGAAGCGTGCGGTGTTCGCCGCGCCAGTGAGCGTGTGGACGCCCGAGGAACTGCGCAACTTCGGCGGACCCGCGCCGGAACACTTCGGCTCCTGCCCCGCCGTACACAAGAGCTGTCACGGAAGGAATGTGTCATGGAGTACACGCGCTTGGGGAACTCGGGACTGAAGGTCAGCCGGATCGCGCTGGGCTGCATGAGCTTCGGTGCCCCATCCCGAGGCTTCAGCGAATGGGCCCTCGACGACGACGCCGCGGAGCCGATCTTTCGGCGGCCGTCGAGCTCGGCATCACGTTCTGGGACACCGCGAACGTCTACGGCTACGGCAGCTCGGAGGAGATCGTCGGGCGAGCCATCGAGAAGTACACCCGCCGGGAGGACGTCGTGCTGGCGACGAAGGTGTTCTTCAAGATGCACGACGGTCCTGCCGGCTCAGGCTGTCGCGCAAGGCCATCCTGGAGCAGATCGACACATCCCTTACGCGGCTGGGAACCGACTACGTTGACCTGTACCAGATCCCCCGCTTCGATCCGGACACGCCCGTCGAGGAAACGATGGAAGCCCTCCACGATGTCGTACGTTCCGGCAAGGTCCGGTACATCGGCGGCTCGTCCATGTGGGCGTGGCAGTTCTCGAAGCTGCAATACACCGCTGACCTGCATGGCTGGACGCGGTTCGTTTCCATGCAGAACCAGTACAGCCTGATGCAGCGGGAGGAGGAGCGGGAGATGTTCGGGCTGTTGGCCGACGAGGGCGTGGGCAGCGTCCCGTGGAGTCCGCTCGCCAAGGGCCGTGTGGCCCGGCCGTGGGGCACGCAGACACATCGCGCCTCCACCGACCCGGTGGGCCGTCGGTTCTTCGAGGCGCAGGACAAGCCCATCGCGGATGCGGTGCAGCAGGTCGCAGAAGCGCGTGGCGTGCCCATGGCACAGATCGCCCTCGCCTGGGTACTCCACAATCCCGTCGTCACCGCGCCCATCGTCGGACCCACCAAGCAACATCACCTGGTCGACGCCGCCGCGGCACTGGGCATCCAGCCCACCGACAGCGAGATGCACGCCCTCGAGGAGCCCTACACCCCGCGTCTGCCCACAGGATTTTGACAACCATCCTCACGGTCCCGGCCCGAGTGCTCGGCTACTTCCAGGCGTCACATGCGGAATGCACCTGCCCAGCTGTGGCGTCGGATCACCGACCGGCCGCGGATCGCCTCGCCAGTACCATCCTGAAATGGACGCCAAGGAATGGACGTGGGACGAGACGCTGTTCTCCGGGAGCGCAGCCCACTACGGCATCGGCCGCATGCCCTACCCGCCCAGCCTCGCCGACGCTGTTTGCAATGAACTCGATCTCGACGGCACCGGGCGACTGCTGGACGTCGGCTGCGGACCCGGGTCGCTCACAGTCCTGCTGGCACCCCGGTTCGCCTCGGCAGTAGGCGTCGACGCCGACCCCGGCATGATCGCCGAAGCACAGCGCCGGGCCGGGGAGGCGGAGGCAGGCGCCATCGAATGGCGGCATCTGCGCGCCGAGGACCTGCCAGCCGACCTGGGCACGTTCCAGGTCGCCTCGTTCGCCCAGTCGTTCCACTGGATGGATCAGCCCCTGGTCGCCCGGCGCGTCCGCGACATGCTCAGCCCAGGTGGGGCCTGGATCCACGTCGGTGCCACCACGCACCGTGGTGTGACCGGTGAGCACCCGCTGCCGCACCCGCCACCACCGTGGGAACAGATCGAGGACCTGGTCGCCCGGTATCTCGGACCAGTACGCCGGGCCGGACAAGGCCACTTGCCGCAAGGCACCCGCGGAGGCGAGGAGGCCGTCATGCGACAAGCCGGTTATACCGGCCCTACCCGGATCACCATCGACGAGGAACGGATCGCCGACCGGAGCATCGACGAGATCATCTCGGCGGTGTTCTCCCTTTCCAGTTCGGCACCGCACTTGTTCACCGACCAACTCCCCGCTTTCGAAGGCGATCTGCGCCACCTCTTGCAGAAATCAGCCCCGAACGGCCGCTTTGCCGAGCGGGCCAGTGCCGTCGAGGTCGTCATCTGGCGTCCCTGACGCCGTCGAGGGAAACGGGGCGTCAGCCCTGTATCCAGACCTGTATGGAGATGGTGAAGGAACCCTCGTCGGTGTATGCCTACCGTCCGCCGCTCAACTGCGCAGCTGCGCGTTGAGCCGTGCGGCCTGTCGCGTGAGGTGGTCGCGTTCGGGGAGATTGGGTGCTGATCGGGCGGCTTCGGCGTAGAGCCGTGCTGCGGTGACTGGGTCACCGTCACGCTCGTGGAGGTACGCGGCGGCCGCCGTGTGGCGGGGCAGGGAGGGGTCGAGCTCCGCCAGGGCAACCAGTCCGGCCCTTGGGCCGTCGGCCTCGCCGACCGCGACGGCGCGGTTGAGGCGGGCTACCGGGTTGTCGGTGAGCCGCAGCAGTTCGTCGTACCACTCGACGATCTGCACCCAGTCGGTCTCCTCGGCCGTCCGCGCGTCGGCGTGCAGCGCGGCGATGGCGGCCTGGGCCTGGAACTCGCCCAGGCGGTCGCGGGTGAGGGCCGCTTGGAGGACGTCGACGCCCTCGGCGATCAGGCGGGTGTTCCACAGGCTGCGGTCCTGCTCGGCGAGGGGCACGAGGCTGCCGTCGGTGCGGGTCCGTGACGGGCGCCGCGCGTGGTGGAGCAGCATGAGCGCAAGCAGGCCCGCCACCTCCTCATGGTTGATCTTGGCCGCAAGTTGGCGGGTGAGCCGGATCGCCTCGGCGGCGAGGTCGACGTCGCCGGAGTAGCCCTCGTTGAAGACCAGGTAGAGCACGCGCAGCACGGTGGCGACGTCCCCGGGCTGGTTGAACCGGACGCCCGAGACGGTCCGCTTGGCCCGGCTGATCCGTTGGGCCATGGTCGCCTCCGGCACGAGGTAGGCCTGCGCGATCTGACGCGTGGTCAGGCCGCCGACCGCGCGCAGCGTGAGCGCGACGGCCGAGGCCGGTGTCAAGGAAGGGTGAGCGCACAGGAAGTACAGCTGGAGCGTGTCGTCCACCGCCTCGCCCGGGGCGGGCATGGGCTCGCCCTCGACGCGTTCCTCGCGGTGCCGTCGGGACGTGTCGGCGCGGGCAGCGTCGAGGAACTTGCGCCAGGCCACGGTGACCAGCCAGCCCTTGGGGTCCCGCGGTGGGTCGTCCGGCCACACGCGCACGGCCTCGACCAGGGCGTCCTGCACGGCATCCTCGGCCGACGCGAAGTCGGCCTTACGCCGGACGAGGACCCCGATCACCGCGGGCACCAGGTCCCGCAGCAGCGACTCGTTCATTCGGTGACCGTGGACTGCTCGCCGTAGAACGGGCGAACCTCCAGCCATTCGTAGACTGGCTTGCCGCCAGGCCCGGGGGCCGCCGACAGCTCCCCCGCCAGCTGTACCGCGCGGTCCCACGACTCCACGTCGATGATGTACCACCCGGCGATCAGGTCCTTGGTCTCGGCGAACGGCCCGTCGGTCACCGGCGGCCGCCCCTCACCGTCGTACCGCACGAACGCGCCGTCGGGCGCCAGCGCCTGGGTGTCGACGAACTCGCCCGTCTCCTCCAGCCGGGCCGCGAAGTCGCGCATGAACCGCACATGCGCGTCGACCTCGTCCGGTGTCCACTGGTCAATCGGCCCGAACTCCGCGGCGGGGGCCGGGCCACCCCGGTAGTGCTTGAGCAGCAGGTACTTGGCCATCATGTTCTCCTTACGCGAACGGCCCATTGTGGCCGTGTTCACTGCGGGGACGGAGCGGGGAGCGGGTTCTCGACATCCCACCGGGACGTTTTCCTGGGACATTTCTGGCGGACTTCACAGACCCCGTGTGCCGCGGTGGGGTCGAGGCATGGGCGATCCCCCCACTGCGAGCGACCGCGCGCCGCTCAGCCGTGCTGACGCTCCTCCCGCTGTCGGACCAGTTCCTCGACCGCGCTCGGCAGAGTCGTCTCGAAGTCGATCAGCTTCGCCCAGGTCGGGGTCACGACGATCCGGACCATGCCGTCGTGGTAGAGCGAACGCACCTCCGCCTCCCACTCGACCCGCTGCTCGGGCGTCATCTCGTAGGTGCTGGTCGCCCGGAGATACTCGTCCGGGATGCCATCGACGTAGTCCAGCTCGGCGCGGCCGCGGATGAGCAGGATCTTGGGTGGGTGCACCTCGGTGTCGATCGTCAGGGCGACCGTCGGGTTGTCGCGTAGGGCCGGGAGCTTCGGCGCGTTCTTCGTCGTGCACATGACGATCTCCGAGCCGTTCCAGGCGAACGCGATCGGCACATTGCGGGGTGTGCCGTCCTTGGCGACATAGGCCAAGCGCGTCAGGTCGCGGGCCAACAGTTCCTGGCTGATCGGTCGGTTCAGTACCTCGGTGATCTCGTTCGGTTGCATTGTTGTTCCTCCCGTTGCCGTTCTCGGTCTCTCCAGGCGGATCGTTCTGGTGGGTCGCAGGTCGGCCGCGACGGGCCGCTAGCCGAGATCCTCGGCCAACCCGATGAAGATCCCCTCAGGGCCGCGGACGTAGCAGAGCCGGTAGCTGTCCTCGTACTGCGTCACCTCACCGACGAGTTCCGCGCCTTGAGTACGCAGGCGGGCAGCGACGTCCTCGATGTCGTCGACGACAATGCCGACGTTGTCCATCCGCCGAATCGTCATGGTGTTCTCCTTCCTCGCGCTGGCCGTTGTGGCCACTGGTGTACCTAGGACGGAGCCAGCGCCGCATTCTCGACACCCTGAACGTGCTGAGTTCCAGAACCTGCTGGCAGTCGCCGCCCTGGGGCGCCGAGGTCTTACGCTCTTGGATGGCTACCCGGTTTCGCGGTGGATGTGGGCGTGGTGGCCGTCTCGATCGAAGATCATGATGAGCTCGGCCGGGCCGTCGATGGCTGCGAAGGCGTGCGGTGTCATGGTGGCGAACTCGGCGGCCTCGCCGGTCTCGACGGTGATCTCGCGTTCGCCGAGGGACAAGCGCACCCGTCCTTCGGTGACGAAGAACCAGTCGTGACCGGGGTGGACCCGTTGCTCAGCCGCTTTGCGGGTTGGTTCGAGGCGCATCTTGACCGCGGTCGTGCTGTCGGTCGGTCGGCTCAACATCCAGGTTGTGCGCTCGCCCGTGCTGTCCGGCGTCGGGCGGATGACCACATCGTCGTCGCTGCGCACGTCGAGCAGGGCGTCGAGGTCGACATGCAGGGCCGTGGCCAACGGCAGCAGGATGTCGAGGCTGATCGTCCGCTTGCCGGTTTCGACGCGGCTGATGGTGGAGGGGCTGAGGTTGGTGCGTGCGGCGACCTCGTCGAGCGACAAGCCGAGCGTGGTTCGAAGACTCCGTAGCCGCGTCCGAACCAGCTTTTCGATCTCCCTGGGTTCCGTCATCGCCTCTCCATGTGTTTGCGGATACTGCAAGTAGCCTCGCACATATCGCCAGGGTGGCGTAGCGTCCGGGGGCATGAGTGATTCAGACTTCCGTCCCATAGAACGGCACTGTGACGTCGCGGTCGTCGGTGGATCAGCGGCCGGACTTGCTGCCGCGCTCCAAGTCGGGCGTCAGCGCCGGTCGGTGATCGTCATCGACGCCGGCGATGCACGCAACTCCCCCGCCGCGCACATGCACGGCTACCTCGGCCGTGAGGGGGTCACGCCTTCAGAGCTGACCACCGTGGGTCGCGAGGAGGTACGTAGCTACGGCGGTGAGGTCCTCGCCGGTCGGGTGAGTCGTGTGACCCGGACCGATGACGACCACTTCCGCGTCGAACTCGTCGATGGTCACTTCGTCGTCGCCCGTCGGGTCATTGCCGCCACCGGTCTGGTGGACGTGCTTCCGGACATCGACGGAGTGGCCGAGCACTGGGGGCGCGAGGTCATCCACTGTCCCTTCTGCCACGGGTTCGAGGTCCGCGACCGCCGCATCGTCCAGATCGTCACCCACTCCATGGGACTGCACCCCGTCGGGTTGTTTCGCCAGCTCAGCGAGCGGCTCACCGTCGTGCTCCACAACCCTGTCGGCATCGACGAGTCCGAGATCGACGTCCTTCGGGCGGCCGGCGTGGACATCCGATCCGGGCCGGTGGGCCGCATCGTCACGGGCGCGGACGGCCACGTCGCGGCCGTCGAGCTGGCCGACCACGAACGCATCGACGCCGACGCGGTAGTGGTTGGTCCTCGGTTCAGGGCACGCGCCGAACCGTTTGCCTCGCTCGGTCTGCGACCGGTGGCGCACCCGTCCGGGCTCGGGGATGTCGTGGAGACCGACGCGACCGGGGCAACCGCGATACCGGGTCTCTACGCCGCCGGCAACGTCACCGATCCGAGCCAGCAGGTGTTGCAGGCCGCCGCCGACGGCAGCCGCGTCGGTGCCATGGTCAGCTTCAGTCTCGCAGACGACGACATCCGAGCCGACGCCCGACGATCAGGCAACGAGGCCGACTGGGATCATCGCTACGCCGGCGACCAGATGTGGAGCGGCAACCCGAACGGCACACTCGTCAACGAGGTCGGCGGACTCGCGCCTGGCCGTGCACTCGACGTGGGCGCCGGCGAGGGCGGCGACGCACTCTGGCTGGCCGAACAAGGTTGGAAGGTGACTGCCAGTGACATCTCCCAACGCGCACTGGACCGTGTCAACGCCGAGGCCGAGCGCCGCGCTCTCCACGTCGTCTGCCACCGCGCTGACGCGAACGCAGTCGATGCATTTGAAACCGCAGCGTTCGACCTCGTGTCAGCGCATTACGCATCGATTCCCCGCACTCCCGATGGCCGCGGTGTTCGCAACCTGCTCAACGCCGTTGCCCCCGGCGGCACGCTCCTTGTTGTGAGCCACGACCTCGAGCCGATGCGTGCGCCGACCGGCAATCTGGCCCACAGTCGACCGTTCGACCCAGACGCCTACCTACGAGTCGACGACTTCGCAGCTATGCTCACCGACTCAACCGAATGGAACATCGAGGTTCATGAGAAGCGACCTCGCCCGGCGGGTGCCGCCTCTGCTGCCCACCACATCGAAGACGTCGTGCTCCGAGCCCGACGAAGCGCCAGTTGACAAGATTCCGCGTTCCCCCGACCTGCCCTTGAACCGCGCCGACGACACGCCACCATCGATGAACTGCTTGAACTCCACGAACCGCTCAAGGGCTACCTGATGTGGATGCAACAATCGGATCTACTGGCGCTGAGCGTTGCTTGCAGCGTTGTCGGGCGCGGGTTCGATCTTTCATCGCCGGTGGTTGTGGCGCGAGGAGAGGCGATCAATTGGCTGAATGTCACGGGGCCGATGAGTGGATCGTAGACCTGCCTTCGTCCGGCAGGCCTACCCGTTCGGCAACATCCGAGCTGACGGGGAAGATTCAGGGCTCTACAGACGACGGATGCATCTGGCTCGTCACCGACGAGGACAGCAGCAGGGTCCCGTTGCTCTGGCCGTCGGGATGGCGGGTAAGAGTGAGGCCTCACCACAGAACCAAATTCACGGTGCTTCATAGGAGGCTTCGCAATCGCGACTTGCAGGCTGGAATCTATTTCGGCACCCGTCTAAGACTCGTCGGTTACTATGAAACTGTCGGTCCGGACGATGAGTGCATGCTCGGCAAGTCTAAGGCGTTTCGGATCGTCGATACGGTCTTCCTCGATGCCGATAACCTCCTACCCAAGGGCGTTCCACCTCCAACGCGAAAGAAATGACACCCAGGGGAACAGGTTGCGCGCCTGCGTTGGTCGAAGACTTAGTACAGCGGCATGTCGTACCGGGCAATTAGTGTGGGGCTCCAATAGGCATGATCGGAAGCCCTTCGCCCTCGATAGGGTGGCCCATTTGTCCCGCCCCTACGGCTCACGGGCGCCGGAGGACTCACCAGAGGTAGTAGACCGGACGAACTCCGCGGGCCGGAGGTCATCCTCAGGCGCCACCAGCTCATCGGCAGACGGCGCCGCTAATCCCTGGGTGGGGGATAGGCACCGTGCGGATGGCTGCGGAAGCGGGCGGCCTTCGCCGCATCCTTATCGGAAATGACCGCAAGATCAGGCCGCAAGATCGGGCCACCCTCATCGGACTCGGGAGGCTCGACCAGCCGAACGTTCACCGTGCGGCGGCCGCTTGCCAAGCGTCGCCGCCCGATGATCACCCCCACTGTCGCGATCAGCGTGAGGACGCCTGCGCTGACGAATGCACTTCCGAGTACATAGGCGGCGGCGTGAGGCAACTCGACGCGGACGGCCACGGCCAGTATGGCGCCCGCCGCAATCAACAACAGGCCGATGCTCGTACCCACCTCCGGCCGGTCGACCTTTGTGATCACCGCCATGACGATGACGACAAGGCCGGCCAGCTGCAGTATCAAGCCGAGTGCGTCGTCGTTGACATGGGGCAGATCAACATCGGCGGCATACAGGATCGCACCCAAAACCAGCAGGACAACCCCGATACCGATGCGCATGGGCACCTCCTCGATCCATGCCCGGACCCGGCGAGCCTACCTTCGCCCTATCGTCGGCCAGTAGAACCTGATCACACGCCAGACACTACTGCCCGCGTCCGGTAACGATCATTCGCGATACACCTCGGCGGATAGGGATCCTGTAGCGGACATACGCTGGTCGCTAGCCGGTCGCCCAGCAGCCACCTTCCGTCGCGCCCGCCCGACCTACCCGATCGGGTAGGCGACGTCACACACCTGGTCGTGGAGATGGGCAGTGTTGATGTCCACGCCGGGGATGTAGACCTCTCGGCCGGGTCCTGTGCGGGTCAGTCCGTGGTCGTTGATCCATCGCTGGACGGCTTCATAGGCGGACAGGATCAGTGGCAGGTCGAACTGCGCTTTGGTGATGGTTGTGTACGCCTCGCGGTGGGCGGGTTCGCGACGGGTCGCCGCATCGTCGTGGGCTGCGGGGGCGGGGTGGATCGGCACGCACACTTCGACGGGTCCGTCGCTGTTTTTGGTGACGGGTCCGTGGTAGACGATGAACAGCTCCGCGCTCGGCCCTCCGTAGGCCCACGCCGTGCTGGTCAGACGCTGCTTCACTTCGCTCGCCCAACCCTCCAGTTCCTCTCGCGGCACCCGGGAGCGCTCGGTGAGTACGAGTTGGTCTGCCACGTGGCGCACGTGAACCTGGTACCGCGGGAAGCGGCTTTTGCCTCCGAGGAGGCTGGTCCGGAGGAGGTTCACGAGCTCGCGCTGGCCCGCGATGCGCCGTTCGACGCCGTCCCAGTAGGTCTGGAGAATCTCCGCAGCACGCTCGCCCGGCGTGGACAGGATCTCTGCGATATCGGTGAGCGGCATGTCGAGCCAGCGCAACATCTCGATCAGCCGCGCCATGAACAGCTGGCTGGAGTGGTAGCGGCGGTACCCGTTGTTCGGGTCGACGTCGGCGGGCTTGAGCAGCCCACACCGGTCATACAGCCGTAACGCCTTCATCGACAATCCTGACCGGCGGGCAAACGCTCCGATGGCGAGCAGCTCGTCGCCACACCTATCAGCAGACCTGTCAGAGCCCCCACGCGCCCGTATACCCACCCGCCCATCTTCGCCGCGACCGCACGATCCCGTCCAACGCGTTGATCATCCCGGCACGGCCGGTCGGCGGGATCTGGCCCCCCGGCTCGGACCGGGCACCGGTCGTTGTCACCGAGACCATGGCGATCGACCAGCGCGTACGCATCGACTCTTGACCTTGTCCCTGGGGCAAGGACGAGCTTTGGAGTCACCGCTTGCCATCACGGAACGGAGGCCACCGTGCTCACCACGGACCCAGCAACACTTGACTTCTACCGGAAACCGGGTGTGATGACCTCCCCCGGCCGCTACCAGGAGCTGTTCGACGGGCTGCCTAGCGACATCGGCGCCCTGGCCAAGGTCGGGCACGGCTTGCTCGTCCACGAACACATCGCCCCTGCCTACGGGATCACGCTGACCGATGAACAGCGCAGCCCGGTGCACATTCGACCCGTGGAGCGGCTGGTTGAGCGGCTGCTGACCGACGACGACAGCCTGCTTACCGTCCCACGTCCGCCCGAGAAGCGGCTCGCGGGCAACTGCCGGCACTTTACGGTGCTGATGGTTACCATGTTGCGCCACAAGGGAGTGCCAGCGCGGGCGCGATGCGGGTTCGGCGGGTACTTCCCGACTGAGGCGTACGAAGATCATTGGGTGTGCGAGTACTGGCACGTCGCAGACGAACGGTGGGTGCTAATCGACGCCCAGATCGATGAGCTGCAGCGCGGCATCTTCGCCATCGACTTCGACGTCACCGACGTGCCACGCGACCGTTTCCTGACCGCGGGTGACGCGTGGGCGAAGTGCCGCGCTGGTGAGGCCGACCCGGGCAAGTTCGGTCTGTCTGGGCTGAGTGAGTTCGGCTCCTGGTGGATCGCGGGCAACCTCGTACGAGACGTCGCGGCCCTGAACAACCTGGAAATGCTGCCCTGGGACGTCTGGGGCGCCATGCCCGAACCGGATGAACAGATCCCGAGCGACTGGATCGCTCTGTACGACCGACTGGCCACACTGACCGGCGCGCCCGAGGCCGGGTTCGACGACCTCCGGCCGCTCTATCGAAGCGACGATCGGCTACGGGTCCCGCCGACCGTCCACAACGCCGTCCTGAACCGAAACGAGACGCTGTGAACAGCCCCGCGTGACCAGGGTGGCACCAAAGCTCCAAGATCGGCTGAACCGATCTTGCGCGTGGCTCGTGTTAGTGGGCGATATGCGCCAGATCTGTCAAATGTGGGGACCTCGACCTTGTTCCGAGCAGCCCAGGTGCGGATCTTCGCGCCCTTGTGAGCGGACAGGTTGTCCAAGACGATGTAGATTGGCGCACCGTCCGGCGACTGGAGACTCACCGTCAGTCCCCGTGCCGTCAATGAACCCACTGCAACGTCTCCAGCCGCACAAGCCTCACGTCATGTTGACCCGCGCCCGTATTCGGATCCGGACCTTCCGGCCGGAGACGGCCAGCAAGAGCGTCTCGGTGCGGTACCGAGCTGCGGTAGGTCCCCGTGTCTAGCAGCATGCGTATGGGAACGTCGTCTGCGACCGCATCCAGGAGTACCTGGCGGGCGCGGGGACTCGACGGATCGGGTACGACCGGCAGTGGGAGTGTGAGCGCGGATGTCATCCGCGTGATGGTGCCAGCGGAGGCAGCTAGCTGTACCGATCAGGTGCACTGATGGCGTCCCGGAGACCTGCCACAGGGAGTAGCTGTCAAGGCGGTGGGGCCGGGGGCACACGAATATGGAACCCATGCTCACTTGTCCAGATCAGTCCATGCAGTCCTGGTTCAGCCGTAACAGGGCACGCCAAGGCGCCTCGTTGTCCAGGCAGTCCATATCCGTCGGTCCCGCTCTTGCACGCGGGTTGCACGCCGGCCTTCCCATTCCGGCGCCCTCCCGATAATCGATCGCATTCGGTGATCGGCCCATCTAGGCTGCCACCCCATGACCGTCCGAGTTGGAGAGGTCACGGCGGGGACGGCAGAGTGGACCGCGCTCGCCCTGACCTGCACCGACGTGAGGCAGGTCGACCTGTGAGCCGGCACACGACCATGCCCATCCGTTCGTGCCTCGTATGCGGGACACCGCGTAGCGGCAGCTCGATGCTGTGCGGTCTGCTCAAGTCCAGCGGCGTCGCCGGCCGGGCCGAGGAGTACTTCTGGCGCGGGGACGAGGCCTTCTGGGCAAAGCGTTGGGACGCTTCGGCCCCGGCGGAGTCACCATGGCCCGACTACCTGCGCGCCGCGTTGTCTGAGGGTACGACCACGAACGGGGTCTTCGCCGCCAAGGTGATGTGGGGATACTTCGACGACCTGCTCACCAACCTCGCCACCCTTCCCGCCAGCTCCGGGCTGGATGCCGCCCAGCTGCTGCGGCGTACCTTCCCCGACCTACGGTTCGTTCTCATCCGACGCGCCGACACGATCGCGCAGGCCGTCTCGTTGGCGCGGGCTCACCTGACCGGGGTGTGGTACAGGCCGCCCGGGTCGGAGCCTGGTCCCGAACCCGACTACGACTACGACCTGATCGACGGGCTCCTCCGCATGGTCGACGAGCACAACACCGCCTGGCTGCGATGGTTCGACGAGCACGAGATCGAGCCGTTCACGGTCACGTACGAGGATCTCGACGCCGACCCGGCTGGCGTTGCGAGGCAGGTACTCACGTTCCTGGACGTCGACCCATCGTCCGCACAGCCGATCACCGCACAGACCGAGCGCCAGGGCACCGCACTCAACACGACCTGGATAGCCCGGTATCTGGCCGAGCGTCGAAGCAGGCAGGCGACGGACTGATCCCAGACCGCTGTGGAATGCCCGCCTCACCTATCCGTAGAGGCAGGCGCCGTAGCTCCGTGGTTCCCGGTGCCTTGTCCTCATGTCCCAGATTCCCTGGTTCAAACAGGACACCACGCTGGCCGGTTCCCTTCAGTAGCGTCGCCGACCAGTTCGGAGCTACGCCGCGGCCGAGGCAGTTCCGGGCTGACCATTTCCGGGACACGGGATGAGACGGAGCGTTGGAGATGACCACGATCTGGGTTTCTGCAGTCGCGGCACAGTACCGGTTGAGCCTTGACGAAATGGAGATCGTCTTGCGCGGTTGTCCTGATGAGCTGTGGGAGGCGAGTATGTGGGAGGTAAGTGCCGACGGCGGGCCTGTGACGGATCCTGATGGGCGGCCGTTCGATGACCCAGCGGTCAGTGAGCGCAAGCTCCGGGCCCAGGGTGCCGTGTGGCGAACTGCCTACCACGCGCTCTTCTTCACCGACGCCGACTTGTCTGCCATGGAGACGGATTGGGCACCTCCTGCCCCGTTCTCTCCGCACGACGAAGACTGGTACGTCGTGCCGCCTACGTATTCTCGCGAACAGCTGCTCGGCTACGTCGACCACTGTCGGCGTCAGGCCGACAAGCTCTTTGCTGACCTGACCGATGATCAGGGAGCCGCACAACTGCCCATGTGGCACCGAGGCGCCGGGACGGACTCGCTGGCGCGCCAACTCGTCGTGGGCGTGTACCACCTCCCCCTGCACTCGGCTCAGGTGCGCACGTTCCTCAGAAGCCAGGGCGTCCGCTGCGCCGATGACTGAGCGACGGCCACAGTGTCGCTTGGCAGGGCAACCGCCACGGCGGCATTCGCGCATCGACGCGAAGAACAGGCCATAGTGGTGGTCAGTTTCGCTTCGTACAGTGCCACGTATGCCTGAGCACGCAATGTTCAAGAACGACCTACGCCGTTCGCGACTGGTCGAGGTGGACTTCTCCGAGTCGCGTATGCACAACATCTGGATGGAGAACGCCCGGATCACTGGTGCCGACTTCATCAACACCGAGATCTGGGGCAGCTGCGAGGGCCTCACGTGGGACGGCATTCCGATCGCCCCGCTGGTGGAGGCCGAGAAGCTGCGCAGGTTCCCGGAGCACGCCAAGATGAAGCCGACAACGCCCGAGGGCTTCCGCGAAGCGTGGTCGATCCTCGAAGGCTTGTGGGCGGCCACGGTCGATCGGGCGCAGCGGCTACCGGAGCCGATGGTGCACGAGCGAGTGGACGGCGAGTGGTCCTTCGTGGAAACCCTGCGCCACCTCGTGGGCGTGACCGATGGTTCCGTCTTTCGCTGGGTCACCGGCGCCCAAGACTATTCGTGGGGGCCCCCGGTTCGGGGGTGGGGTGACGTCAGCCCGGACCCTGACGACCCGACCCTTGAGGAAGTGCTCGTAGTGCGGCGGGACCGGATGGCACGAGTGCGGGAGATCGTCGATGCGCTCACCGAAACCGAACTCGACCGGATCTGCGACGAAACGACCGATCCCGTGCGGCACTACCTGGAGATCGTCGTCGCCGAAGAGTGGGCGCACCACCAATATGCCTGCCGCGACCTCGACGTACTGCAGCAGCACAGGTCCACCGAGCCCAGCAGTGGAGCGTGACTCGCCGTACGACACCCCCAGCTGGCGGATGGCCTCTGCCACGAAGATGCAAATGGCGGCCGCCGCCCGGCTCCGCCGCGTGAGTATGAGGCTGCAGCGGCCTGGAGTACCCCTCGTTGCCCGCTGGGGCAGCCTGATCCGGGGGACGCCGGTGAGGCTCTCCGCGAGGTACTGCCCGTGGCAGCACTCGGTCGGTACCGGCTCTGAGGAGCTGGTGAACGCGTCAGAACGTAGCGATCGGGTTGACCGGGCTGCCGGACGTACCGGCGAAGCGGATCGGCGCAACTGCGAGGTGGAAGTCCCACTGGCCGAGCTCGGCGGCCGTCGTCGCGCACCCCTCCAGGTCGCAGTTGTCGAGCAGCCACAGACCCATCGCGACGAGGCCAACGGCGTGCACCGGCATCAACACGTCCTCGTACCCCGACGGCTGAACGTCCTGAGGGGTGTCGGCGCCGATCAGCGCAACCTCCCGCTCGTACAGCCACGGCAGGCAGGACGCGTGCCAGCCGGCCTGGGTGAAGCCTGGCGTCGCACCGGCCTCGTGTCGGGCGCGGCCGCCGCCGGTCCGCAGGAACACCGCATCGCCGGACCGCACCCGAACCCCTTGGCGACGCTCGGCCTCCTCGAGGTCGTCGGGAAACACACCCTCCCCCGGTTCCAACCACGGCACATCGCGGACCCTCGCGACGTCCAGCAGGACACCACGCGTGATGATCCCGTTCGCCGCCGCCGTGACGGCTGCCCAGGCCGATCCCGTTGCGGCGTCGACCAGCGAGTGCGACCGCCCGTTGTACATGGTGCCGTCCCAGAAGATGTGGCACGGCGAGTCGACGTGGGTGATGGTGTTGCCGTGGTACGCGATGCCGAGCTGCTCGTTGGAGAAGCCCCACCGTCGGTCGGCGTGGAACCGCTCCGGCATGCCCTCGGCTCCCGGCATGTCGACGGCGTACGGGCACGTCGTCGTCGACCGCTCCATCTCATCTGGCACGGCAACCTCCCATGCGCACGACACGCTCCTGCCGTGGCGCACGGCCCGCGCCGCCGCCAGCCGAACGTCGTCGGTGATGTGGTTCAGCGTGCCACGCTCGTCGTCGTCGCCCCACCGCCCCCAGTTCGACAGGGTGTTGAAGTACCCCAGCACGTCGTCCCCTGTGGGCATCGGCCGCCTTGTCGTCATCCCTGCATCGACTCCTCCGGTCATGCGGTTCGAGGGCACCGCAGGCAGGTTATCCGCCCTCTACTACTGTGGCTGCTTGATCACGCCGGACGGCTAGCGGAATCTCTCGCCGTCCTGCGGGGAAGTCCTCGTAGAAGCTGTCGTTTGACGACTGTGGAATCACGTGAAAGTGCATGTGGAACACGTCCTGCCCGCCAGCGGTTTCGTTGTGCTGGTGACCTGTGACTCCTTCGGCGTCGAAGGCTGAGCGGACCGCGCGTGCAACGACTGCAACGGCGCCGAGAATGCCGGCGTACATCTGACTCGGGAGCCGGTAGAGGTCGGCGATGTGCTCGCGTGGGATACCAACTGATGTCCGCGGTTGCGATCGCGTTGGTAGAGGTTAGAGAACGCCACCGCTACAGATGATTGGTAGGAGAGAAGCTCAGGATCGCCATCAGTCGCAGCAAGGGCACAGAATGGACAGTCGTCCGCCATGACTCCCAGAATCGTCCCATGGGTCCGATTCTCCAGCCTCACCGCGCTTGGTCCAACCTGTGACGGCTGTCCGTAAGCACGTCAGCTTGGAAGATGTACGCTCACTCTCAGCGCGCTAGCCGTGGATTAGTGACGGCTATTGGCGGCCGTTCGAGGGCAGGTCCGGGCCACACCGCTTGGAACGTGCAGGAACATGGCCGGGAGCGAGATCACTCCGGGTGTGAGCAGGCGCCCCAGTGGTGGTCTCGTCTGCCCTGAGCCGGACCCGTGGATGGCGCGGCGTCCGACGTGACGTTGGTTAGATTGCCCTCCATGAGATTCCGACCTGGGCAGACCGTCGTTCGCCGTTGCCTACATCCCGACGGTCGATTGGCGACCGTTCAATGTGCAAGGGTGGTCGCCGATGACGAGCGGGGCCTGCTGATCTGGATCGCTAAGGATTCCACGGTGATGCGGCGCGTCACCGAGAACAACGAGCCGACCAGGCACCTGCCCTACACGCAGGAACTGCAGACGCCGACGACTCTGCAACCTACGCTGTATTCCCGGTTCGGAACGCTCATCTTGACCCCGCCCGACAGCGACCACTCCGTGTGGTGGGGGTTCGACGCACCTGGGGATCACATTGGCTGGTACATCAACCTTGAGTCTCCAGGGTCGCGCTGGGCCGGAGGCATCGATCTGTTCGACCTTGCGCTCGACGTCCTCGTCAAACCGAATGGTCAGTGGGAGTGGAAAGACGAAGACGAGCTCGCGGCACAGACCGGCGATCCGATGTTCTGGACCGAGCAGGAGGCGCGCACCATCAGGGCTCGCGCTGAAGCAGTTACCCGCGCGATCGAGCGCAAGGCCTTTCCCTTCGACGGCACGTGGTGCGACTTCGTGGCCCATCCTGACTGGGAGCCCACAGCGTTGCCCGCCTGGTGGGACCTACCAACCACGGTGACACCACGCTTCAGCTGGCCGAGAGACGCGTTCACCGCGACCTGACCATGAGCGACTGCCCTGCCCCACTGAGCGGTGAAGCTTCCAGGGAGACACTCATCATCGGACCAGGAGTTCACTCCAGGTCCGAGGTCCAGAAGGTAGCCGACCGCACCTACTGGCCGCAGCGCTCACCTGTCGCGGCTTCATGGCAGGGTCTGAGCCCATGCGAGCACATCGTGCGGATACGGAAGGCTGCGTACGCTCACATCGTTCAGCCGACGCATCTGGTCATCGGTGAGCGACCAACCGACCGCTCCGACGTTGTCCTCGTAGTGCTCCATTGTGCGTGCCCCGATGATGGGTGCGGTCACTCCGGGTCGCTGCGAAAGCCAGCGCAGCGATACCTGCGCGGCAGACCGTCCGGCTTCCTCGGCGATCTCTCTCACGACATCGAGCACCCGCCAGGTGTGCTCGGTTGCATACCTCGTCCAGGCAGGATCGCCGATGGCGTTCAGCCGCTCGACCCGCGTTCCGCTGATCGGTTCCGTCATGCCACGGTGGTACTTCCCGGTCAGGAGCCCCATCCGCAGTGGGCTCCACGCGATGAGTCCCAGCCCTTCGGTCAGGCAGACGGGGACGAGCTCCCATTCGGCGTCGCGGTCGAGCAGGTTGTAGAGCGGCTGCAGGCACACATACGGCTCCCACCCGTGCTGGCGGGCAAGGTCGATCGACTTCTGCAGCTGCCAGCCTGCGTAGGTGCTCGCTCCGACGAATCGAACCTTGCCGCTCGTGACGAGCCTGTCCAACGTGGAAAGGGTTTCCTCGAGCGGGGTGTTCTCGTCGAAGACGTGGGTCTGGTAGAGGTCGATGTAGTCGGTACCCAGCCGGCGAAGGCTCGACTCGACCGCGGTCATGATGTGCTTGCGCCCGCCACCGCGGTCGTTGTGCCCGGGCCCGACCCGGTGGAACACCTTCGTCGCGATGACGAGATCGTCGCGTTGCCTGTTCTTCAGCCAGCGACCGAGGATTTCCTCGGACGCACCGGCCGAGTATCCGTTGGCGGTGTCGACGAAAGTCCCGCCGGCGTCGACAAAGGCGTCGAGCATCTGGTGCGCGGTCTGCTCATCAGTCTCATTTCCGAACGTCATGGTGCCCATGCACAGCTCGGAAACCTTCAGTCCAGTTCGGCCGAGAGATCGTTGCTCCATGACCTCGAACTTAGGGCCGCCACGTCGATACGTCCAATGCAATGTGTTGGCCGTATCGATACGCGTGCGACATCATTTGCCGGCTTGGGACTTCGTCGACTTCGTTCGTTCGTCGCCGTCGCCCACGACCAGGCGCTCAGCGACCGGACGCCACGTGACGCCAACCTTCGGTAGAGCTAGAACGGTTGACCCGGAACAACTTGACGCAGGGGAGGTTCCTTCACCGATGGCGACCTCGATGACGATCCGCCTGCACCGGCCCGGTGCTGCTATGCGGGGGAATTCTCGGCGGTGGTGGCAAGGAATCGAGCGAGGGTGGCTGAGGTGTTGTTCGTCGACCAGGCGAGCGCGGTCTGCCAGCAGAACCAGACCCGAAATCTCACCTCAGCCAGGGCGGCGCCCTTGATCTACATAGAGCGATGATCGGCAGCAGGGACGCGAGCTGACTGTGCTCCTTCGGGTGATGTGCGACAGATGCCCGCCACCTGATGTGCGACGCCTGGACGTGGCGAACGGATCTGCCGATGAGTGAGCACGTCGTCCTGCCCGCCCGCCGAGAAAACCCGTTGCGAGTGGCCGGCATCGGATGTCTGGTTGATCGGCCACCGATCTCGGGAAGGGACCATGACGCCATGTCGCTGCCAACCCCCACGCTGCACACCGCTCGCCTTCGACTGCGACCCTTCGACGACGCGGATGCGAACGACCTCTTCGCGCTGCACAGCAACGCCTACGTGCTGCGCTACTGGGATGCGCCGCCGTGGAGCGAACGCGTGCGCGCCGAGCGGTTCATCACGGCCTGCCGGCAGATGGCTGACGAAGGCACCGGGGCGCGGCTGGCCGTGAATCGTGTCTCCGACGGGGCGTTCATAGGCTGGTGCAGCCTGAACCGGTGGAATCCGGACTACCGCAGCGCATCGCTGGGCTACTGCTTCGACGATGCAGCGTGGGGCCACGGCTACGCGACGGAGGCAGCACGCGTCTTGCTGCGATGGGCATTCGACACGCTGGACCTCAATCGCGTCCAGGCTGAGACCGATACGCGCAACGTGGGATCCGCCCGCGTGCTGGAGAAGCTCGGCTTCGTGCGTGAAGGGACGTTGCGGGAAGACTGCATCGTGAACGGCGAGGTCTCTGACTCGTGGGTCTACGGGCTGATCAGGCGAGAGTGGCGGCCCTCGTCCGAGCCGGTTCCCACCCCCTGAGTCCTCACGCCCTCGCGAGACGTCGCCCGACACCAAGGTGCGTCGCCTCGCCGAGCCGAGGGACCGGCGCGCCAGACACCCTCATGCCGCATTGAGTGCATCCAGGCGTCGCACATCAGATGGCGGACACCTGTCGCACATCACCCGACAGAGCACAAGACACGAGCTGACCGCACCAACGGGTTTACCAATCTGGTTACCAACGACGTGAAAACGCCGTTGTCACACAACCATGAGGCGCCTTGGGTACGGATCTGGGTACCCGATGTGCCGATGTCGAAGGCCCTGATGGCTGTATCTCCCAGGACGCCGGACACAACGTGAAGGCGCACAGCGAGCGGATCGGACACACGGATGTGGTGGTGACAGCGGAGATCTACACCCACAAGTCAACGGGTACGGACCGGACATGGCACAGGCGATGGGCAGCTGATCGAGCGCACGTCCCGGGGCGAGTGGCCTCCAGGAACGGCCGTGGGTGGATCGGGATCCTGATCGCACTAATTCGAGTGAAGATTCGCTGACCAACCGGTGCTGGGCGACGCCCGACCGTCGCGCTAGCAGCACCAGCGGCCTGGGGCTTTTGCGCCCATACCTTGAACAGGGACTGCCACCTCTTACGTTGCTGGTCCTGGCTCCAAGCTCGTCGTTTAACCCCCAGCGTCCAGAGTGGCGGGAGGTTAAGAGACAAGCTTAGGTGATCCCACACCCGTCCCCGCAATATGCTTTTCCCGGTCGCACCTTCAGGCCGCGTCGAAGTGCATGTGCTGCTTGGAGCATCGCGATCTTTGCTTCTGGGTCAATCATGAAGAAGGTGGCGAATCCGTGCATGAGGGTGGGGCGTCGCTGGTGCTCGACATCGACGCCAAACCGGCGTAGAAGTTCGACGTATGCCTCGCCCTCATCGCGCATCGGGTCGAACCCTGGGCTTGCCACGTAGGTCGGTGGCAGGCCGCGTAGAGCGGTCTCTTGCAGTATCGATACGCGCGGATCATCGTACAGCGAGGGATCGGGTAGATACTGATCCCGACACAAGCCCAGGATTTCGTTGTCTAGGACGAATGGGAAGAGGTCCTGTGAGCGGAAACCAAGTCCGACGATATCGGTGGGCGGGTACAGGAGGAGACCAAATACGGGCGGCGGGACGGCATTCTTGACAGCTGAATGCGATACGACAGCAGCGAGGCACGCGCCCGCACTGTCACCGCCCACCGCGACGGCATGCGCCGTTACGCCAAATTGGCTGGAATTCTCGACAATCTGATGGAACGCTGAAACCGCGTCTTCCACTGCAGCAGGAAACGGATGCTCTGGGGCCAGTCTATAGTTAACCGATAAGATCCGAACGTCCGCATGCGTCGCCAGGAATCGACAAACTGCGTCGTGAGTTTCGATGCTCCCCATCACGAACCCGCCGCCATGGAAATAGACAAGCGCAGGCCCGGGTCCGTTCACCCGCGCTGGCTGATATATGCGCACTCGAAGTCGTCCACCGGGGCCAGGGATAGCTACATCATTTGTTCGTATGCCTGGGTGAATGCCTTTCGCCAAGGAGATAAGTCCGAGGTCGGAGTCGCGACGGATATCGGCAATGCTCGGGATCTCGGATTGACAACGCTTTGCCAGCCCGCCTATTTTGACCAGCAGCTGAGAATGGACACTGAGTATATGGTTGTCGACCATCACCGGAGGACCCGCGAGTACGCGCAAGATGGAGCTCGGCAGTCGAGCTAAGGTCCTAATTACCGAAGCGGCAACTGTTAGAAGCAATCTCCTCACAGCCACTGAGATCCCTCGCAAGGCGAATGCAGAGACTCCGCAGTCCCGTACAGGTGTATAAACATGATCAGGAGCGACCGAGGGTTTGCTTCCCCACTGACCAAGCGTTCCGGGACCAGTACCGCATCCGACCCACCCATGTCTAGCTCGGGTCCAAGAACGAGGGCCATTAGAAGCACGGCCAAACTATTTACGGCGCTGTCAACCACAAGTATGCAAGGACGACCTTGACGCCGAATGGCAATGGGTGGCGAGTCACCAAACTCAGACACAACCTGTTTTCCTTCCCGATACCTCCGTACGCGCGCCCGCGACAGGTCAACCATGGCTGCACCGCCTGTACTTCACCTTTATCCGAGCTTTGGTCCGATCGGCGCGCGGCGTAACTGTCCCAATATTCGGTCCAGGCTGCACTTGCCTCAGGATGCTCCGCTCAGTCAGTGCTCGTTGCCGGCGGCGCGCACGTGCTATCTGCGCGTTCCATGTGCCCCGCCACCAAGGGGGCATCCACGGATGCCTACGGAGCGTCCTCCTGAGCGGCAGACGTCCAGTCCAGCGTTGTCCGCCTCAGGTTCCCCAGCGACGGCCTCTCTGCCACATACGTCCACACGTGGCGGCCATGCCTTCGGTGATCAGCGGTCAACCGCGGCGACTGGCCTCCAGGAGGTGCCGTGGGTACGGATCGGGGTACTGATCGCATCGATTCGAGTGAAGGTCTGCCTGACGAACCACTGCCGGACGCCGCCTGAGTATCGGGATAGCAGCACCGGCGACACCACAAACCGCACGTCAAACCTCACATGGCAACGCGAAGGCCCGGACCGTCTGGTCCGGGCCTTCGGTGGTAGCGGGGGCGGGATTCGAACCCGCGACCTCTGGGTTATGAGCAGCCTCCCCTACGTCTCAGCAGTTGCCGAGGATGCCACCAGCCACTGGCTGACCAGCGCCAACGCTGCGATCGTGAGCCGATCCGTCTCACCCGATCTCAACCATTGCAACCTGTCTTGGTCACAAGCTTGGTCACCACAGCCTGCCCGCTACGTGGAAGCTCGAATCGAGGGGCCTGGCAGCAAGCCGAAGTGGGAATGATCATGGTCGGTAGGACCCGCGAAACACCTCGTGAGGGTTGCCGGCGAGGTGTGGGAGGGTGTCGGGCTCGAACCCACGTGGCGAGGGGTCATCCCCTAGCGGTTTCAAGACCCGTAAGGACTACGGCGCTGACCTGAACGTTCTCGCCAGACGGGGCCGCCGTCCCCGCCCATTCCCCGCGATCCATGGTCCACACAACGATCAGGGACAGCAAGCACCCGCTTAGCAGGTGTGCGGAACGGCGTTCAAGTGCGATCGCCCACGCTCGGTTCGGCGTGCTGCCGCGTCCGGCGGGTGTCCGCGCACAGTCCTGAACGGCGGTGAATGAGACAGAAACTGAGACTGGACCGATCACCTGCGACCGACAGGCGGAGTCGAGGACCGCCCGGATCGCCCAGTCCCGCAGCCCCAGCCCTCGGCACGGCCGCCATGATGGTCCCGCGACGGCACAGCAGTTCATGGAGGCCGGCGCCCATACCTGCGTGGAGGCTGCCACAAGGCGCCGCCGCGTCGGAGGTCGCGTCAATGCAATTTTGGCGGCACAGCACCGACGATCTGGAGTTGACGAGGATGAGCGCTGCCCGCCGACGACCAGCTCCAGCTCCACCTCGAAGTGCTAGACCAACTCGAGGACAAGAAGGCGCCCGCATGAACCTGAGTAAGTCCATCCTGCTGCGCCACCAAGCCGGCCTCGCACTTGTTCAGCGCCTACTCCAGCCGGCCAGTGCCAAACAGGTGGTCGACGAACAGCTCGTGTAGTCCCTCGGCCAAGACTTCGCCGTTGGCGTCAGCAAGTTGGACGCGGCCAACCTCAGCGCTTGCAGTCCCGCCGTCGATCGTTGTCAGCACACTATTGATCAGGCCTCGCATCGCCTCGCAAGCACCGGACGGAGATCTTCCGTTCGGCCGCCCAGAGCCTCGCTCAGTCGCTGGAACGGCTCAAGGTCCTCCATCCAGGGGCGGCTCCCGTCCGGCGCCTCGACGGTCTCGGCGACCGTGTCGACCCAGTAGTCCATCGCCCGAGCGAGATCTTCGAAGAACGCTGACAAGAGTTGGTCGGTCATCCCGATCACCATTCGAAGTACGAGCCGTACCGCTCATCGATTCGATAGGAGAACAACGTGATTTCTTGCGCTGTGGGCATCCGTCCGCCCAAGCCTCGGTGCCAACGCCCCCACTCAGTCGTGATCTTGGTGTGGACCGCCGGATCGACGCCACGCAGCATCGACGGATCGTGAATGTTGACCCCGACCCGCTCCATGATGCCAGCGTAGCGCTGCGGAAGCGCGTGGTGGACCTGGTAGTCGTCCGGCATGTTCGGGTGAGTCGCCCCGGCCCCAGGAGGGAACCGTCGCATGCCCGAACCCCGCTGCCGTCGCTGCCGTCGCCGGCTGATCCCGGCGTACGCCGGCCAGACCGAACACCCCGCCTGCTCACCAACCCCCGCCGGCTGGATCCCCAAACCCACCCAACGACACGCCGCCCCCACCCGCGCCGAGGACAAGCCTGGTCTGCGTCTTGCGCTGGATCTGGCCGACCTCAACTGGCAGGTCTTCCCCCTGACCCACCAGCCGACGACCGTTCCGCAACTGCCCAGCATGCCGAGCCGCCAACACGTCCCACCCGATCGAGCAGTGTCCGTGCCTGCCCGCCGGCAGGTGGTGCCATGGCGTACGCGCCGCCACCACAAACCCGGCCACCATCACCCGCTGGTGGCAGACCAAGCCCGACGCCATACCCGGTGTCGCGGCCGGACCCTCGGGCCTGGTCCTCATCGACATCGACAGCCACCACGACCCGCTACCCGCCAACCTGGCCACCGGGCTCCTGCCCGGCATCAACCTCGCCGGTGAACCCATCCCCGAAGACCACTGGAACGACCCCAGCCGCTACCGGGACGGCCGCGACACCCTCCGCCTCCTCGCCCACCTCCGCGGCGGCGCAAACCCCTGGCCAGGCGGACCGCAACACCGTCCCGTCGCCGTCAAGACTCCCTCGGGCGGGCGGCACCTGTGGTATCGGGCACCTGTCCACGGACTCCACCAGGCCCTCAGCGACCACGGCCTCGGCTGGCAGATCGACATCAAAGCCGGCTGGTCCTACGGCATCGCACCAGGCGCCACCACAACCGCCGGCCAGTACGAGGTTGTCGCTGGCGACATCAGCCACCCTGGCCAGCTGGCCAGCTGGCCACCTGGCTCGCCCGCGAAATCATCCGCGTCACCACACCACGACCACAACAGAGCACCCGACCACGGCCGCGACCACGACCAGCCGCCCAGGGCCGAGGACCCGGCGCCTACCTCACCACCGTCATCAACCGCGGCGCCGCCCGGCTCGCCACCATGCGCGACGGCCGCAAACGCGCCCTCGCCGCGCTCGCCTACCAAGCCGGCGGCCTCCTCCACTGGTCAGGCCTCGACGAGGACGACGTAATCAGCCAGCTCGTCGCGGCCGGCACCAGCAGCGGTCTGTCAGAAGGCCAATCCAACCGCATCTCACGCCGCTCGGTCGCCTGCGGTGTCGCAGCACCGCTACGCGAACGGGGTGGTCAACCTCGCCCGAGTGCGGCGAAACGGATCAGCTCGTCCGCCATGCACCAAGACCGATTTACGGGGACTGCCGAGGACCAGTGCTCCCTCTCCCATCCCCAACTCAACCAACGGGAGGAACGGAAGTGACCGTACGACAGAAGGACATCCCGCATGACCTGCCTGCATTGATCTCAGTGCCGGACGCCGCCAAGATCCTCGGGCTTAGTCGTGCATCGGCGTACCGCTACGCGAAGGATGGCGATCTCCCAGTCCAGCGCCTCGGTGGTCGTGTGTACGTCATCACGGCCAAGATTCGTCATCTGCTCGGCGACGGCGAAGGGCGGGCCGCATGAGTACTCCACGTCGAAGGCGTTCCCACCTGACCGGTATTACGGTCTACCCGCGCGGCAAGACGTGGGCCTACCGGGTAGACGTAGAGGCACACCCGCTCACCGGCAAGCGTCGCCGCGAGAACCGCGGCGGCTTTGCCTCCGAGGGCGAAGCCTGGAGCGAGGCGATCAAGGCCAAGACAGCGCTGGCTGCCGGCATTCACGTCAAGGCGTCGCGACGGACCGTTCGCAGTTTCGTAGGTGAGTGGCTGGTATCCATCGAGCACTCGGTGAAGCCGTCAACGTACGTCAACTACGTGGATTACCTGGACGCCTACGTGTTTCCGAGCATTGATGACAGACGTCTCCAGGACGTGACTGTGACGGTTCTCAACGCGCTCTACCGACACCTGCTGGAGAATGGCCGATGCAAGCCGAACACGAATGCCCTGATGTACCGGCACTGGCAGACCTACACCAGCGATGAAAGACCGATGACAGCTCGCGAGCTGGCGAAGGCGTCTGGCCAAGGGCTCCATGCCGCGAAGGCAGCCATCCGCCGCTACCGCGCCGGGCGCGTACCCCGTGACCTCGGAGATGGCTTATCCCCCAAGACCGTTCGGAACGTCCAGAACATGCTCCACAAAGCTTTCGCGACGGCTGTCGCTTGGCACTACATCGAAAGCAATCCTGCCGAACATGTGAGCAAGCCAAGGCTTCGCAGGCGGAGGCCAGCCACGTGGAATGAGGAGCAACTTGGCCGATTCCTCGATGTGGCGAGCAAGGATCGCTTCCGGGCGCTGTGGGTCCTGGTCGCCACGACTGGTATGCGACGCTCGGAGCTTGCGGGTGTGGAACGGGACCTGGTGGACCTTGACGCGGGGGCACTGACAATCGAGCCCACCCGAGTTGTGGTCGACGGGAAGCCGCTCGATGAGGACGGGAAAACCGACAGCGGTAGGCGGACTATCTCGCTCGATGCATACACGGTGTCCGTCCTGCGGGAGCACCTCGCCATGGTCGACGAGGAACGGAAGGCGTGGGGACATAGCTACCCCAGCCATCGCAAAGTCTTCTGCTTCGAGGACGGGCGGTTGCTTCATCCGGACACGATCACGCGAAGGTTCAACCGGCTTGTGGACCGGGCAGGCCTACCGCGGATCACCCTGCACGGCGTACGCCACAGCTATGCCACGATCGCGATGGACAACGGAATCAACCCAAAGATCCTCAGCGAGCGGATCGGCCACTCCAGCGTCGGCTTTACGATGCAGACGTATGTTCAGCGCAGCGAGGGGCGTGACAAGGACGCGGCAGCCATGCTTGCAAGGTTGATCATCAATCTGCCGAGCAATCCGGAGACGTGACCAGGTTACTGGTCACAAGTTTGCTCCATCGGGATCGCCCGGCGCCGTCTGCTGTGTTGTCGCCTCTCGGCTGCCGACTTACGCAGCTTCGAGGCGAGGTCCCGTTGCTCGGCTGCTTGCTGGCGCAACTACTCACTCGCGAGCCTGCCGGCTGATGAGCACGAGGTCTGTCCCAAGCAAAGCGGGGACCTTTGCCCTCCACTCTCTTGGCAGCTCGTCGAGCAGCCTTGTATGAGGGCGCGCGGCTCTTCTGCTGCTGGGAAGATTGGATATGTACGACGCATTCGGACTTAAGGTCAACACGGGCTGGTCTTCGCCGCCTTACGGTTCGATCTGCAGGGGGAGGTGGATTGGGTCCTGTGGCACCCGACCACCGCGCGGTCTGTCGAACGCCTCATGGGTTGCTGTAAGGCCTCCGCCGATCTGGGTGAGCCGTTGGCTGGGTGGTGGTTGTGTCTGATGTGCAGTTGATCACTTACTCGTTCACGATCTATGTGGCTGGCCAGGCACGAGAGTCGCAGGATGCGGAGGTCAAGCTGCGCGGGTTGTGTGAGTCCCGCCTTGCAGGTCGGTACGACCTGAAGGTCGTCGATGTGTTCGAGCAGCCAGCGGTTGCGGAGCAGGACGGGGTTGTCGTGGTGCCCACAGTGGTCCGCACGGGACCGTTGCCGCAGCTGCGGGTGATTGGTGACTTGTCCGATGAAGTACGCACCGCTGCGGGTCTGGGTTTTCCCGACCCGTTGATCGCGAGACGGCAGGATCGAGATGACGAATGATCTAGTCGAGAAGCTTCCCACCGGCATCACAGGGTTCGATGAGATCGCCCAAGGTGGGCTGCCTGCCGAGCGTTCAACCCTGGTAGCGGGCACGACAGGTTGCGGTAAGACACTTTTCGCGATGCAGTTCCTGGCCCGCGGTATCGAACTGTTCGACCAGACCGCCGTCTTCGTCACCTTTGAAGAAACCCCTGCCGACATTCGCAAGTCGGCGTCCTCGCTGGGAATCCCGATCCAACGGTGGGAGGACGAAGGTAAGTGGGCCTTCGTCGACGTGTCCAGCGAAGTCAGCGATGCGACAAGCACCGTGGGAACCTATACGCTCACCCCCGTCGTGGCGCGGATCGAGGCTGCCGTCCGCAGCGTTGGGGCTGCGCGTGTGGCGCTGGACTCGATCGGTGCCGTCTTTGCCCGCTACCCCGATGTGCGGACAGTCCGAGACGAGGTGCTGCGGTTTATCAAGGGCGTGAACAGTCTGGCGGTGACCTCGGTACACACATCCGAACGCCTCGCTGACTACAACGGGATATCCCGGCTCGGCGTAGAAGAGTTCGTCTTCAGCAACGTCGTCCTGATGCGGAATGTGCTCGACGCCGAACGGCGCCGCCGAACCATCGAGGTAGTAAAGTTCCGCGCGGCGCCCCACCGGACCGGCGAATGGCTGTTCACCATCGATGCTCGGGAAGGCATCGTGGTGATCCCGCTGGTGCTCGTCGCGCCATCTGAACGCGCATCGCAGACGCGGGTCTCGTCTGGCATCCCCAAACTCGACGAGATGTGTGGCGGCGGGTTCTACAAGGACGCGACCATCCTGCTCACCGGACCTACCGGCAGCGGAAAAACGCTGACCAGCCTTACCTTCACCGACGCGGCCTACCGTGCCGGTGAGCACTGCATCCTCTACACGTTCGACGAAACCCGCGACCAGCTGGCACGAAACGCCGCTGGCTGGGGATACGACCTCGCCGCCATGCAGGCCTCCGGACTCGTCCAAATCAGGGCCGAGCCTCCCGAACTCGCCTCCTTGGAGGACCACTTCCTGGCCATCCGTCGAAGTGTCGAGCAGGAGCGTCCAATCCGTGTGGTCATCGACACGCTGTCCTCCTTGGAACGGATCGCCACTCCCCGAGCACTGCTCGACTTCGTAATAGCGCTTGGCTCGCTGCTGCGCGAGCACGAGATCACCACACTCCTTACCTCCGCACCACCCAGCCCGACCGCCCGCACATTCACACCCGCCGCCGCGTTGGAGGTCGGCAGCCTCGCCGATGTCTCGATCATGCTGCGCTACGTCGAGACCGGCGGCGAGATCCAACTCGCAATCGCCGTGCTCCAGACCCGCGGCTCCGCCCATGACCGCCACATCCGGCAGGTCACCATCGACTCCGAGGGCATGCACATCGGCGACCAGCTCAACGTCCGCTCAGACCACATTCCCGCCGGAACATTCCTCCCTGTCTCCCAGCGCTAGCCCGGCCAGATCCCGCCATTCAACGACGACCGGGATGAGCAGCTTAGGAAACCTACATCTATGGCGCCGAAGGCTCGATGAGCTCGATCGCCGGTGTGAGGCGGCTCCTGGCCGAGGAACGATCAAAGGCCGATGGCCTGGTGCGCGCCGACGCAGCCCACCTCCTTCTCGGCCTGCTCGCCATCGACGATGGCCTAGGCCCTTCCGGATCACGGGTTGGGGTGACACCTGGCTCGGCCAGCCTGCGTGCGGGTGTGGGCCACGGGAGGCAGTCTCTGGATTGCTGAGATCTAGAGAGGGAGCCGTCCCGTGGCCCACGAGAACATTG
>NZ_JBEFTW010000055.1:0-32301 GCF_040196095.1 Actinopolymorpha sp. B17G11 | reverse complement strand
GACGCGACCACCGCGTCAACGTCTGGCACTCCTCATCGCTCAACACAAGCTCAGCCTTCGGCCGCCCAGTCCTCGCCATCCACCAAACCTACACTTACCCGACGAATTTCAGGCGGAGGACACTAGATAGGCGCCGATGAGCCGTGGTGTGCTGAGTTCGACGGGTGGGGTGAGCTCTGCGTGGTCCACCAGTCCGATGGTGAGGACGGTGGCGGCCAGCAAAGCCCCTCCGACCAGGGCCAGGATGGCGACGGTGTGGTGGTGCGGTCGGGCGGGTTCCTGGACGGGTTCGTGTCGTTGTGCGCGGACTAGGAAGTGGCCGCCTGCCGAGGCCCAGACGCCGACGACGAGGAGGGCGGCGAGGGCATCGCTGGGTCGGTGCCAGCCGGCTGACAGGGTGGCGATCCCGGTGAGCGCGGTGTAGATGGTGCCGACCACAGCGGTCAGGCTGCACAGTCGGGGTGGGACGACCAGAACCGCGGCGACGGTCACAGCTGCGGCGACGGTCATGTGACCGCTGGGCAGGCTGTTGGGTGCGCCGATGTTGGTGCCCGCGATGCCGAGGTCCGGCCGGTCGATCACGATGTTCTTCAACACCCGGCTGGTGGCAGTGGCGCCGACGATCAGCAGGGTGGCGACCACGGCAAGCCGGTAGCGGCGACGGGTAACGGCGATGAACCCGATCGCGATGGTCGCGGCGATCAAGGACGCCAGCGATACCGCATCAAGCAGGGTGTCGACCAGATCGGCGACCTGGGAACGGCCGATGCCGGCCGCGCGCAGCACACTGGCGTCGAGGACCTGGCCGTGCGGTGTCCGGATGAAGATCCACCACACCAGCACCAGTCCCACTACCTGGACCAGCGCCAGCACCAGCAGCCAGGCCGCGACCACGCCTCGAACCAGACGCCGCATGGGTGAGCTGTCTCGGCCTGTTCGTCTACGCTGCATGGCTTCATCGCCTTCTGAGGCTGTCGTGGCGGGAACGGTGTCGTCGCGGGGGGACGGTGCGGTGCTTGGCTATGGCCCGTGGCGTGACTGGCTGGTTGTGGGTTGTTCATCGCCGGTGGCCGCCATGGTGGAGGCGGTGCCGTCGGTGTAATCGGTGTTGGGACTGTCCGGGGCGAGGGGGAGATCCAGGTGGTAACGGCCGACCATGAGCTCGATCAGCGGTGGGACCGCCACATACGCCAGTTTCCGGCCGTAGCGGCGTGCCGTCTTGCCGATGATGTCGAGGGCGAGCAGACCGTCCACATCGGTGTGGATGCAGCTGCTGAGGTCGATATCGATCTCGCCTGCGGTAGGGCCGGCGAGGATTCGTCGGAGGTGTTGATGCAGTGTTGGTGTGGTGTGCCGAGTGATCGGACCGAACACACTGACGATGGTTCGACCTTCACGGTGGCTGGTACGCACCCACAGCTCTGACATTTGCCCTCACCTCCGTCATCCGTAGCTGCTGCCGAACGGATCGCGCGACGCGTGCTCGACTAGTTCCGGCGGCGTGGTGTGCCCTGTTGCGCGCACCAGCGCTTGATACGAACAAAGACCAGCTGAGCCTTGGCAACCGGCCCACGAGGCTTCTTCGGCCGTGTCTTGAAACGGCCGAGCAGGTCCTTAGCGGCAGCGATCGGGCGGCGCCCGTCCTTCGGGATCAGCGGGGCGGGTTTCGCCTTGCGCTTTAGGCGGTGGCCGATGGTCTGTGCCGCAGCAGTGACACCTTGGATGCGGCGGCGCAACGTCGCAGGAACGCTCATCGTGTACTCCCTCATTACGGGGCCGCAGCATTCGACTGTGGCTGCTTGGTGGCCGGGGGGCCTCAGGGGTCGTGTGCGCAGGTCAACGTGTCCTGTCGCGACATTCCTGAGGGTGCTGTTGGCTGACTGGTTCCCATGCAGGGAGAGGGCCGGCGGGGCCGGGGCGGGGCGACACTGCCTCAGGGCGCCCCGGCCCCGCCGAAGGCCGCCGCCCAGGGGGGGTGCGCAGCGGCCGGAGGGGATGGTAGTGGAGTCAGGAACTCGACAGCACCAGCTGGTAATCGGCCTGGAGAGTTCTCAATGTGGCGGCTGTCGCCGCGAGGCGACCAGCGGGTGCAGACACCCCCGCAGCCGGCCTGCCGCGGTCAACTCCGCCCCATCCGCTTCATGCTTGCGGTAGGTGTCTAGCGGCATCGCCGCCGGTCGAGCCGCCCTGAGCGGCTGCCGGGTCCATCTGTCCACCTCGGACGGGTCCGTTCGCATCAACATCGCCACCACCTCCTCGTCCAGGTTCTCGATGACTCCGAGACTGGCGATCGACGCGCTAGTTGAGCCTCAACGGCTCAACTAGATCTATCTGTCTAGTACCAGATATCTTTTGTGTCAAGCATCAGAGATTGATCGCTAAGGCCGCAGCAAACCCGTCAGGCAGGAGAACGTCTCATGTCCGCCGACGAGCCACCAGCAGGCAGCACGAACCACGTTCCCACAGGTGAGGACGTCTCTCCTCGCGGAGATCAAGGGCTGTATCCGATCTCGGTTGTCACCGATCTGACCGGCATCGACAGCCAACAACTCCGCCGATGGGAACGCGCCGGCCTGCTCAAGCCACCTCGCTCCGCGGGCGGAACCCGCCGCTACAGCAACAACGACCTCGCCCGGCTACGTCACATCTCCCGGCTCGCCAGCCGCGGTCTCAACCAGCCCGGTATCGCCGTCGTCCTCCACCTCGAAGATCAGCTCCAACAGCTCCGCAGCGAGAACGACCACCTTCGCGAACAGCTCTCCCGAACCCGCCGCCGGTGACGCGTCCGAGCAGCAATGGTCGTCCCCGACCGGACACTTGCGTTAGGGGAGAGACCCCAACCGGGAACTGGCCGGGTAGTAACACAACTGGCCAGTAACCAACGGGGACAACGTGACCCCATGTCAGGGAGGTCGATCCGCGTGTCGGACGCCACCTGGTGGGCACAAGCAAACCTTCCACCCACCGACACCGCACCGAGGGCTGCCCGGCGGCTACTCGAAGAACTCCTGCTGGTCTGGGACCAATCCCACCTCGGCGCACTGGCCGAGGACGCCCGAGTTGTCATCAGCGAACTGGTCACCAACGCCGTCCTCCACGCCAGCGACAGTGGAGATTCCGTGCACCTACTCATCCGCGCGGACCAAGATGGCAACCTTCACATCGCCGTCTCCGACAGCTCGCTCGACCCCCCAGCCAGACGAGAACTGACCAGCCACGCCGAACACGGACGAGGACTGGTCATCATCGGTCAACTAAGCACCCGGTGGGGAGTCGAGGCCGACGAGACCGGCGGAAAACGAATCTGGGCAGACCTCACTCAGCAAACCCCCAGCGACCAGGACAACAGCGAAGGAGCTGCTGCCACGGACCGTCCGCTCGTGCAGGAGCCGCCCCTCCCCTCCAAGCTCGGTGACGAGTTTGCTCGATCCTCGAGAAGCGGCGAGATGCTGGCAACTGCTGGGAGTCCCTCGAAAGGACCGTGTGTCCCTGCCCCGCACTGCCCATGGGCGACCGCAGCCGCCAAGGTCCGCCCAGCAAAGGTTTGGGCCACCACATAGGCGGACAAATGGTGGATAAGCGAGTTCGGATCCGGAGCGACGCGACCGACGGCTGGCACCCGTGGCGGTTCGGATCCAGATCTCCAGCCAGTTTGGAAACGCATCGCCCACAACTCGGTAGCCGGCGAGGATGTTGAGAGGCTTCCTACCAGACCATGTCCCGGCCTCTTCCTGGTTGGTCTGGTCCTTGGGCCGCCTGGGAACGGTCGCCCATTACCCAGGCGGCCCAACGTTCCTCCATCGGAAACATCGGTGACGCGCCGGGAGGCCGATGGCGCGGGGAGCATATGCAAAGGCGGCCGACGTGCATGGTCACGAGGTCGTACGACCTCAGTGTCCGACGCGATCGACTCGGCGAGCCTCGTGGCTGAGGGGGTGGTGGAGTCCACCGGGCGACGGCTGGCGTTCGTTTTCGTCGACGATCTCGACGGCCTGCCGCGGCGGACTCATGCCGGCAACGTGCGCGGCGCCGGGCGGTGCTGAAAACGAAACTTGGAGCCAGCACCAGATCTGCCGCTCCGGCGATTCTCACCCGGATGCGCGCAGGCTCTCCTCCAGTCTCAATTTCTGTCTCATTCGCCGCCGTTCAGGACTGTGCGCGGAGGGTCTCCGGACGCCGCTACACGCCCAAGAGGGCGTGGGCGATCGCACATGAACGCCGCCCCGCACACCTGCTAAGCGGGTTGACGGCTCAACCCTCTCGCGGGTTCGAATCCCGCCGCCTCCGCCCCTACCAGCCGAAACGCACCGAGTGGGCGCCGTGCCGATACCCGACCAGGGTCCGGCCGGCGGCCCTCAGTCTCAGTTTCCGTCTCATCTGCGCCGATCCGGCGCTGCAGTCCCCGAGCCGTCCTGGCTTTCTGTCCGAGCTACTCATCGGTCGGCTGTGCTGTGGTGCCTCGGCCGCCATCGGCGCTACGGATGCGGGCGGAGGTGTGGTCGAGGTCGGCGATCTGGTCGGCGAGTTGCGGGTGGGTGGGGCGAAGCGCGGGTCCAGCCCGGGAAAGGGGACCGATCAGGTCGGCTGCGTCGTTGCTGCCGAGCGCGGCCCGGATGGGTTTGATCTTGTTTTTGGTGGCGGGTTTCAGGGTTGTGAGTGCAGTGATCTGTCCCGCGAGTTGACGCAGGTCGGCGGCGTTGTTGCGTGCCCAGTCGGCGACGGCTCTGTCACCGGCGCGTTGGTGTCTGGTCGCCTGGACGCGCTGCTCGCGGGTGGATGCTGGTGTCTCCCCCGCCCGCGGGTTGAGTCTGAGGTAGCGGCGCTCCGCGGCTTGGCGACTGGCTAGTCCGAGGGCTGGGGCGATCTCCGCCCAGGTGAGGCCGCGGTCGCGGGCGGCGCGCATCAGGGTCGGTTCCCATCCGGCCAGTTCCTCGCGCAGTTGTCGCAGGGACGCAAGTGCCGCCAGCAGGTGCGGTCCATCCACTCCGGACGCAGCCACGTTCCGGTCGGTATCGGATCGCGACTGGTGTGGTGCGCCATGCGCTCGCGGCGATCGGCGCGCGCGCGTTGCCGGCTTTGCTGAGATGCGGCTCATCGTGTCCGCCAAGTGTGCGACCACCTCTTCCGGCGTCGCCGCCAATGGCGTTGTTGGCGTCGGACGGTTGTCTGGATCAGCCGGGCTTGTACGGGCTCGTGCCTGGCGTGATCGGCTGGCCACTCCCCACCTCCGACGTCATCGGTTAGATGACTGAGTTCTTGTCATCGATTGGATGACATGGTACAAGAGGACTGTGCATTGACGGCCACGTCCCAGTCGACGATCAGGAGGTGTACGGACGATGTTGATGCGCACTGACCCATTCCGCGAACTTGACCGCATCACCCAACAGTTCTTCGGCGGTTCGAGCCCGGGCACGTGGTCCCGGCCGAACCCGATGCCGATGGACGCCTACCGGACAGGTGACCAGTTCGTCGTCGCGTTCGACCTGCCCGGCGTCGCGCCGGATGCGATCGAACTCGATGTCGAGCGGAACGTGCTCACGGTGAAGGCCGAGCGGCGGCCGCCGGAGGTGCCCGAGAGCGTGGAGATGCAGGTCGCCGAACGCCCGCTCGGCGTGTTCTCCCGCCAGTTGTTCCTCGGCGACACGTTGGACGCGGACCGGATCGAGGCCAGTTACAACGCCGGCGTCCTGACGTTGACGATCCCGGTCGCCGAGCGGGCCAAGCCCCGCAAGATCGCCATCGCGAACACCGATTCGGGGCAGAAACAGATCAAGGCCTGAGCACACTCTGCGGTCTGTCAGGGGCTGGTGAGCGACTGATGGCTGGAATACACGACGTCCCGGTTGACGAGGCCCGCGCGTTTGTCGACCTCGTGTATGCGGACGAAGACCTGGTACGCACCGAGTTCGACGCCATCGTCGCCGCATGCTGGGAAAGCCCACCACAATGGCCGCCCCGTCCGAAGCGGGCCCCTGCCCGTCCGCGCGAGCCGCAGCCGGACGGACATCAGCCTGAGGCGCGGGTGCTCAACCCGGCTAGCGCAAGGGCACGTGGAACCAGGTGGGCTCGCCAACGCGGCCCTCCGCCAACGGGCCCTCAAACATGCAGGCAAGCGGACAGCAACACGGCATGGACGTCATGCAGCGGGAAGGACTGTACGGAAGGAGGTGGTCACCCACCCGGACTCGGGATCAGGCATCTCACGGGGCTGGCGATGCGGCCGCCCAGCCGAGCACTTGATGCGCCTCGGCCTCCTCGCTCGACACCTCCTCGAGCACGAGCGTTCCTGCTCGGGGCAACGTTCTCCACCGGGTCGCCGCATCGCCTCGCCCCACCCTCCCAGAGCACCCACCGCCCGACAGTCACGGGCGTCTTCGCACTACGCAGGTCAATCCGAACTTCTTGTCGAGTCGCCATTGCGCCGCCCGGTGTTCAGCGCCACGGCGAGTGAGGTACTGGTTCGTGTACGGCTGCTCGTAGTCGGGCTCCGCGTTGTCGGGGTGATCCCTGTACTGCAGCAGGATCTCCCATCGCTTCAGCTTCATGGCCGTCTCCTCCGCGGCGGTGACCATCTCCGATTGTGATGACCCTTCTCCCCGGGCGCACGGTGGTCTACGCACGCCAGTTCCCATAAAACCGGGGTCAACTATCCGTGTGCAGAAGTCCGTATGCCGGCAATCGTCGCCGCGGTCGTCGTTGGTGGGGTGGTGAGGAGTTGGTTGAGGAGATCTTGCAGGGTGAGGATCCCCAGGAGTTGTTGGTCGTCGTGAACCAAGGCGAGGTGGTTGCGGTTGTCGCGCATCGCACTCATCGCGGTGTAGATCGGGGTGTCGGCGGTCAGAGTGGCCACTGGTCGCATCAGCTCAGCGGCGGTGACGTCGGTGGGTGCGGTGAGCGTGTCGCGGACGTGGACCATCCCGACCGGCAGACCGTCCTGGCGGACGACGAGTCTGGAGTGCCCGCTGCTGCGTGCGGCTGTTTTGATCTGTTCGATGGTGGCGGCCGCGTCGATGTGGGCCATCTGCGCGGCCGGGCGCACGATGTCACGGATCGGACGGCTGTGCAGGTCCAGGGCGATCATGAGCTGGTCGTGGCGTTTGGTGTCAAGGGCACCGGCTTTGGCGGAGTGCTGGACCAGCTGCCGCAGGTCGTCGGCGGTGCGGGCGGTGGCTAGTTCGTCGACCGGTTCGACGCCGACCCTGTGCAGGCACCAGTTCGCCAACTGGTTGAGGGTGACCAGCAGCGGGCGGGTGAACCACATGAAGGCCCGCATCGGCAGCGCCAGCAGGGTGGCGGACCTTTCCGGGTGGGAGATCGCCCAGGACTTCGGTGCCATTTCACCGACGACCAGGTGTATGAACGTCACCACGATCAACGACAGGATGAAAGCTGCCACATCGGCCGTGGCTTCCGGCAGCCCCCAGGCTTCCAGGGTCGGGGTCATCACGTGGTGGACAGCGGGTTTGGCGATCGCGCCCAGGGCCAGGGTGCACAGGGTGATGCCGAGTTGGGATCCGGCCAGCAGCAGCGACAGTTCCTGGGCGCTCTTCAGCGCCGCGCGGGCCGAGGCGCTGGTGGCAGCGGCTTCGGCGAGCCGGTTCCGGCGGGCGGCGACCAGGGCGAACTCGGCGGCGACGAAGAACGCGCTGAAGGCGATGATGCCTGCGGAGATCAGCAGGGCGGTCCAGGTGCTCATCCCGGTCACGTGGAGACCTCCGCGGCGGCGCCGCCGTGTTGGCCAAGGCGGGGGTTCCTGGTGGTGTCGGTCAAGTGGAGTTGCACGGTCTGGGGCACGTGGCGGTCTACGGTGAGGACGATCAAGGTCAGCCGCGGGGCCGGGTGGTCGTCATCGGGGCTGGCAGCCAGCTGAAGGGTGATGGCGTCGCCGGGTTCGGGGAGTCGGTGCAGTTGGGTGATGATCAGCCCGCTGATCGTCTGGTAGTCACCGGCCGGCAGGTCGTGGCCGAGGACCCGTTCGGCTTCGTCGATGTGCAGCGTTCCTGGCACCGTCAGGTCGCCGTTGCCGTCGGCGTGCACCTGGTCCTCACCGACCGGGTCGTGCTCGTCGACGATCTCACCGACCAGTTCCTCGGCAACGTCCTCGATGGTGATCACACCGGCGAGGCCGCCGTACTCGTCCATCACGCAGGCGAGTTGTTCACCCGCCTCGTTCAGCCGGGCCAGGACATTGGGCAATGGGCTCGTAGACGGCACCAACACCGCCGGGCGGGCCAGATCACGTACCGGCACGGTGCCCAGATCCTGGGACTCGTCTGCGGCCAGAACATCGTGCAGGCTGAGGACGCCGATCACCTCGTCGATCGACTCGCCCACCACCGGAAGACGGGAGTGGCCGGCGGCCATCACCTCCAGCACCCGGCGAACCGGTTCGGTGCCGGCGATCGCGGTGACGTACGGCCGCGGGATCATCGCGTGCTCGGCGGTGCTGTCGTGGAAACGGAGCACCCGATCCAGTAACGCGGACAGGTCTGCGGGCAGATCGCCGGCGGTACGGGATTCGGCGATGATGTGTTCGAGGTCACGTGGTGTGGCGGCATGTTCCACGTCGTGCACCGGTTCGATCCTCACCAACCTCAGCAGGAGGTTCGCGGCCTGATCGAACAACCAGATCAGCCAGCCGAACCCGGCCAGATACAAGGCGGTGGACCGGGCCAACGCGCGGGCAAGGAGCTCCGGCCGGGCGATCGCCAGGTTCTTGGGGAACAACTCCCCGAACACCATCTGCACCACCGTGGAGAACACCAGCGCCAGGACAGTGCCGACCGCCACGCCGGCCGCCTGCGGAATCCCCACCCCGCCCAGGGCCTTCCCGAGGCCGGCGCCGATCAACGGTTCGGCGACATATCCGACCAGCAGCCCGGTCACCGTGATGCCCAGCTGCGCGCCGGACAACATGAACGAAGTGCGGCCGGTGATGCCGAGCGCGCGTTTCGCGCCGGGGTCACCGGCGGCGACCGCCGCTTTCAGCCGGGACCGGTCCACCGTCATGTAGCTGAACTCTTGCGCTACGAAGTACCCGGTCAACACGGTCAACGCGCCGACCACCAAGACGCCGAGCAGCACGGTCAGCACAACCATCACAGTGGCCGCACCGCCTCAACATGGGCACACGAGGGGCTCACAGCGGCTGGTGAGGGCGGGTCATCACCAGCACCACAGCGCCCAGCCACAGCGCCGCAACCATCGGTACCTTGGGGCAAGTCCATGACCCTTTCACAGGTGGAACGACAACCAGCCGAACCTCAAGTATCCACGAGCAGAGCGCCCGCGCCCGTTCCGCCCAGGATCATCCCGCTCTGAACCTGCCTAGGCGACCATCCCCGTGACGTGCGTGGCAGCTCCTGTCCGGCCGGCGATCGTGTGGCGGCTCGCCACCTGAATGACAGGCGAAAACGACACCGGCACACCGTAGCGGTTCTTTTGACAATGCCGTCCGAGGGGACGGTGTCGTCCAATTTCCGCCAGCAGTCGTGGGCGATGATTCCTAGGGTCACTGGCGTGAGAACCGAATTCAGGGACGATTCCGACCCCGCCCGCGACCTCCGTGGCCCTGTCGTCCTGTTCATGGCGATAGCTGCCGCTGTGGGGACGGCGGCGATCTACCCACTGCAGCCCGCGATTGCTGATGTGGCGATCTCGCTGGGGTCATCGACGGCGGCAGTCGGCGTGGCATTGGCGTGCGGACCGGCTGGCTACCTGGTCGGACTCGGCCTGCTGGTCCCGTTGGTCGATAGGTTCCCTCCTCGGTTCGTGCTGGCAGCGCAGTTCGTCGCATTGGGCGTATCGATCGGCGCGACGGCGGCTGTCTCCACCAGTTGGCTGTTGGGCTTGTGCGTCCTCATGAGCGGGCTGTGCTCGTCGGTCGGCGCCGGCCTGAGCTCGGTCGCCGGGCGCTTGTCCAGCGCTGGTCGCCGCGCGACTGTGCTCGGCATCGTGACGGCCGGGATCTCAGCGGGAATCTTGGCCGGCCGCATCGCTGGTGGCTGGCTGGCCGATACGGTCGGCTGGCGCGGCATGCTACTGACCTTTGCCGTCGCGTGTCTCTCGATCGCAGGAACTGCATTGCTGGTGCTGCCCAAGGTCACGGGTGGTACGCAGAGCGGCTACCTGGCAACCCTTCGGTCCATGCCGGGCTTGTTGGTGCGGTTCGCATCCCTGCGACTGGCCGCTGCCAGGGGGACGGCATGGTTCTTTGCGTTCTGCGCAATTTGGGCAGGCTTGGCGGTTACGTTGTCGGGGCCGCCATACCATTATTCGGCCGAACGGATCGGCCTGTATGCCCTCGCCGGGCTAACCGGGATGATCGCAACCCAGGTTGCCGGGATACTCACCGATCGGCACGGGGCACGCACAGTGATTCTGGTCGGCCTGACGCTGGCCGGCATTGCCGCAGCGGCACTGGGCTTCATCCCTGATAGCCCCGGACTGATGGTCCTCTGGCTGGCGTTGTTCGATGCCGGACTGTTTGCCGCCCAGGTTGCCAATCAGAGCACCGTCCTGGCGATCGACCCACGAGCGCCGGCGCGTTTCAACAGCGCGTACATGATCGTCTACTTCGTCGGCGGGAGTCTGGGCACCGCCTTTGGCGCCGCAGCGGTGGCCTGGATTGGCTGGTCGGGAACCGCCGCCGTCGCAGTTGCCGCGATCGCGCTCGGCGCGGCGATCACCTGTGCAGCAAGGTCAGCTACTCGGTCGAGTTCTGAAGCAGCTCCCTCGGAGTCCTACACCTCAAGGACGCGATAGGACCGCATGTGCGCCGTAGGTCTCCTTTGTCACAGGCAGCGGATGCGCGCTGCCGCATGGAAAGAAGTGCGCGGGATCGTTCGATGCGTTTGGCCGAGTCCTCACCAGCGGCGCAGGAAAGCCGGATCATGTCCCGGCTCTGCTCGATGATCTTCCGCGAACGCACGATCATGTCGCCAGAAGGGGCTGACGTCGCCCGGTACACCTGCTCAAGCCTGATACCCATGATGTCGCTCATGGTGCGTATTTCGGCGATCCGTTGAAGTTGCCGAGCCAGCGCCTGGTCGGAATAGTGGGAAATAGCTTCGTGAACCGGCCCGATCGAGGCATAGTGCATGAACCGGATATCGGCACGCAAGACTTGGATATCGGCATCAACGAGTCCGTCGTTCCGTGCATCCATCGGCAGGACCTTCAGCAAGTCGCCAGACTGCAACAGGCGGAGCTTAACAGTTCTCGGCGAACAGACATACGCGCATCGATGCTGACGATTTCGATTGATACGGTCTGCCCGTGACCCGAAAACGCATGGTCGACGTTTCACCGCTGCGGATCGCCTATCGCGTCGACGGCGACCCTGACACGCCACCGATGGTCCTGCTGCACGGGCTCACCTCTGACGGATCATCGTGGAACTCCGTCTTACCTGCATTCTCCGCACACTGGCGGGTGTACGTCCCGGACCTCCGCGGGCACGGCGAGACCACGTGGCCGGGCGAGTACGCGTTCGAGCTGATGAAGGACGACCTGCTCGGCTTCCTGGACCGACTGGACCTCGAGCGGGCCGTCCTGGTCGGGCACTCGATGGGCGGCGTCGCGGCGTACCTCCTCGCCCAGGAGTACCCCGGCCGGGTCGCCGCGCTCGTGCTGGAGGAGACGCCACCGCCGGTTCCACACCGCCGCACCGTCCCGGAACGCCCACCCGGACCACTGTCCTACGACTGGGCGGTCCGGCCGGCCGTTGTCGGCCAGGTCAACAGCCCCGAGCCGGCGTGGTGGGAACAGCTCGAAGCGATCAAGTCACCCACGCTCGTCATCGGCGGTGGGCCGGCGAGCCCGTTCGACCAGGACGCGATCGCGGCAGTGGCCGACCGCATCCCCGGTGCACGCATGGTCTCGATCCCGGTGGGCCACGGCGTACACAAGGAAGATCCGACGGAGTTCGTCGCCGCGGTCACCGGGTTCCTCGCCGACGCGTTCCCGGGGCGCCGGAACGTGCCGTCCGCTTCGTGAAGCGCGCGTTGTCGCGCGTGAGACCGTCGCCCACACTGGATCTGACCCGCTTGGGAGAGGATCCGGATGAGCGACGACGGTTCGACGATGCCCGACGCCTACTACGACTTCGCGCCATGGGCGTTCTGGCGTACGGCGAACGACGACGAACGCAAGGCGCAACTCGCCTGGCAGGAGGAGCTGGCCGGTCGGGGTGACATCGCCTTCGGCACCGACGTGTTCGTCTCGCCGCTCGCCGCGATCTTCCCGCAGCGCCTCCGGCTGGGTGACGGCTCCTATCTCGGAGCCCATACGTACGTGCTGGTCGACGATCTCGAGATGGGTACGCAGAGCACGCTGAACCCGTACGCGGTGGTGCGCGGGAAGGTACGCATGGGCGACCAGGTCCGCGTCGGCGCCCACACGTCGCTGCTCGGGTTCAACCATGGGACGGCACCTGACCGGCCGGTGTGCAAGCAGCCGACGACGACCAGGGGCATCGTCATCGGCAACGATGTCTGGATCGGGTCCCACGTCGTGGTGGTCGATGGCGTGACCGTCGGCGACCACGCGGTCATCGGTGCTGGTGCCGTGGTGACGAAGGACGTTCCTGACTGGGCGATGGTGGGCGGCAACCCGGCGAGGATGATCCGCGACCGCCGGGAGGTCAGACGTGCGCCGACGGCCGGTGCTGGCGGGCTCGCCGCACGGTTGGAGTCCTTTGCCGACAAGGCGCGATCGCAGGCGCAGGACGTCCTCGCACGCTGCTGGCACGAGAATCCGGATGCCGGCGGCAACGCCAAGGAGGGCGCGAGTACCGGCGAGGTGGCCGCCGAGCTCGGCGGGCTGTTCCTCGACCGGCCGGACGCCTCGCCCACGGTCAGGGCATGGTGCGATGCCGTCGAGATCGCCGATCTGCTTCTGGAGCAGGGATCTCCGCCTCCGCAGGTGCCGGGTGACCGGATCGCCGCGCATCTGCGTTCGTTGCAGGACGCCGAGTCCGGGCTTGTTCCGGAGTACTCCGAGGCCGCGCAACCTTCCCTTGACGGTGGAGCCGCTGCGTACCACATCCTCTGTGTGGGTTACGCATTGCAGCTGTTGGGCACCCGATTCGCCCATCCCGTACGGGCAGTCGCCGACATGGATCCGGCCGACCTGCTCGTACGCCTCGACAACCTGCCATGGGACACCCGTGGCTGGGGAGCGGGCGCGTGGGTGGATGCGTTCGGCACCGGGGTCTGTCGCAACCTCGTCGACTTCGACCTGCGCAGTCCGGTGGAGTCGCTGTTCGGCTGGCTCCTCGCGAACGCCGACCCGTTCCACGCGATGTGGAGCAACCCCGACAGCGGCCAGCGCTGGCTGCAGCCCGTCAACGGTTTCTACCGGTTGACGCGCGGCACCTACGCACAGTTCGGCCTGCCGTTGCCGTATCCCGAGCAGGCCGTCGACACGGTCCTCGCGCACAGCCGGGACCCCGCGTACTTCGGTGAGAGTCGCGGCAACGCCTGCAACGTCCTCGACGTGATCCATCCGCTGTGGCTCGCGGCCAAGCAGACCCCGTCGCGGCGGAACGAAGCCGAGCGCTGGGCGCGGGTTCATCTCGACCGGGCGTTGAACCGGTGGCGCGACGGCGAGGGGTTCGCGTTCGCGCTCGAGCCAGGCGCGGGTGCTCGGCACACGGCCGGCCTGCAGGGTACGGAGATGTGGCTCGCCATCGTCTGGCTGCTCGCCGACTACCTCGGGGAGAGTGAGGCGCTCGGCTACCGGCCACGCGGCGTCCACCGCCCCGAGCCGTTCACCTCCGTCGCTCGCCGTTGAATGACGCTGATCGGCTCCGCGGGGTGCGTGCGTGGGGAGCCCCGCCCCTTTGGATGAGGGGCACCCTCATCTGATGGGACCGTGCATGAGGGGACACTTCATCCGAGAGATTCGCGTGAGGGGCGCCCTCACCCAGCGGTGGTCTGTGTGAGGGTGCCCTTCATCCACATGAGGTCGTGCGTCGAGGATCAGTTGCGAGGCGTGACGTTGATTCCACTCCCCGCCGGAACCGGAACGACGCTGACCTTGCCATCCTCGACCGCCTTGTAGAGCACGTACGCATCCGGGCCGAGGACCTTCACGAGTTCGCGGATCGACTCCAGTTCGGTGCGTACGGTCTCGTTCCGTTGCTTCTGTGCGTTGTTCTGCGCGACGGCCTCCTGTTCGGCAGTCAATGCCGAGCGGATGTTCTCCGGAGGCACCGGTGCCTGCAGGGTAAGGACCGCGTTGCCACATGGGCCGGCGCCGGCGTACGACGGCTGGCAGAAGAAGTCGGCTCCGGCCTGATCCTTGATGAACTCCGAGGCCAGCATGCCTACCTCGTCCTCCCACTTCTCCTTGACCGCGGGATCAGAGTAGAGCTCCTTGTAGCCGTACTTCTTCGACACCGCGTCCATTGCCTTGTCGAGCGGCTGCTTGAGATAGACGTTGAGCATGTTGCGCCAACCGTCGGCGGTCTGCCCACCTTCCATCCAGGACTGGAACTTGATGCCGATCCGTTCGTGGAACTGTCGCAGCGTCTTGCAGTCGGTGTTGAGCGCGAAGGTCGCGACACCAGTCACCGTCATCGTCACATTGTCGTTCGTGACAACGCTGATCGGCGGCCCGTCCGACCCCTCAGTTCCACTGAAGTCGTACGTACGTTGACCAAACGGGTAGGTGAAGTGCAGGTCGCGTGGTCCATCCCAGTTACGGGTGCTGGGACCGACGCAACTTTCGAACTCTGTGTTGGACAATGGACCGGCGTCATAGGTGAGTCCGGCTTCGTCCGGCTGAGTGTTGATGCTGGTGCATCCATTGAGTGCGATGACGGCGCCAAGTGTTGCCGCGACGGTCAGGGCCAGGACCGCGGACTTCCTCATCCACGCAGCTCCTTCTTCTCATAGGTACGGATCTCGTCGATGATGATGGTGCTGAGGTTGGGGTCCAACTCGCGCTGGTCCCAGGCGATGTCCTTCAACCTGTCGACGAGCCCGCGCAGCGCGGCGTTCTCGCGGCGTAGGCGTTCGGCAGTGATGATGGCCGCGGCTCCCAGGCCGAGCACGAGGACGAAGACGACCAGCACCAACGGCATGATGGCGGCACCCATGAGCTCACCCCGGAAAGTGCGGAAACGTGGCCGAGGTTCCCCGCGCCGAAAGGCGAGGGACCTCGGACAAGTGTGTACTATCGCGCGCCGACTGTGCTGCCGGCTCCGCCACTTCCTGTTCGCGTGAGGGGCGCCCTCAGCCAATCGGGTCGGGCGTCGCTCTCTCGGCGCCGAGCCGCTCCGTGTTCATGGTCGCGGTCGGCTTCTCGTTCGCTCCGCGGGTCGCTCGTTCCTCGCGGACCACTACGCTCACTCGGCGCCGAGCCGCTCCGTGTTCATGGTCGCGGTCGGCTTCTCGTTCGCTCCGCGGGTCGCTCGTTCCTCGCGGACCACTACGCTCACTCGGCGCCGAGCCGCTCCGTCAACCCGTCGAGCTCGGCCCACAGCGTCGCGGGGAGCCGGTCGCCGAACTTCTCGAACCACTCGGTGATCTGCGGCAGCTCCGCCCGCCACTCCTCGCCGTCCACGCGGAGCAGCGCCTCGATCGCGTCGGCGTCGAGGTCGAGCCCGTCGACATCGAGCGCATCTGGCGCCGGCACCCAGCCGACCGGTGTCTCGGCGGCCTCCGCTCGGCCCTCGATACGTTCGATGACCCATTTCAGGACGCGGCTGTTCTCGCCGAAGCCCGGCCACAGGAACGATCCGTCGGCATCGCGGCGGAACCAGTTCACGTAGAAGATCTTCGGCAGCTTGTCCGCATCGTGCTGCTTGCCGACGTCGATCCAGTGCTGGAAGTAGTCGCCGCCGTTGTAACCCATGAACGGCAGCATCGCCATCGGATCGCGGCGTACGACGCCGACCTGACCCTCCGCGGCAGCCGTCGTTTCCGACGACAGCGTGGCGCCCATGAAGACTCCGTGCGTCCAGTCGCGGGACTGCGTGACGAGTGGGATCGTCGTCGCGCGCCGGCCGCCGAAGATGATGGCGGACAGGGGTACGCCGCGCGGATCGTCGTACTCATCCGCGAGGATCGGGCACTGCTTGATCGGCGTGCAGAAACGGCTGTTGGGATGGCTGGACGGCTCCGGCTTCCGCGCGCCCTCCGACCCTTGCTCCCGATTCCGCGTTGACCGCTGGCCCTCGTCACCGTCGGAGCCCTGTGGCGGCCAGGGCCGGCCCTTCCAGTCGGTCAGGTGGGCGGGTGGCTCCTCGGAGTATCCCTCCCACCAGACGTCGCCGTCGCCGGTGAGGGCCACGTTGGTGAAGAGCGAGTTGCCGCGTTCGATCGTCCGCATGGCATGGGGATTGGTCTTCCAGCCCGTACCAGGCGCGACGCCGAAGAAGCCGAACTCGGGATTCTGGGCGTACAACCGGCCGTCGTCACCGAACCGCATCCAGGCGATGTCGTCCCCGAGGGTCTCGACCTTCCAACCCGGGACGGTGGGTTCGAGCATGGCGAGGTTCGTCTTGCCGCAGGCGCTGGGGAACGCGGCGGCGACGTAGTGGACGCGCCCCTCCGGCGAAGTCAGCTTGAGGATGAGCATGTGCTCGGCGAGCCAGCCCTCGTCGCGCGCGATGGCGCTCGCGATCCGTAGCGAGTAGCACTTCTTGCCGAGCAGGGAGTTGCCGCCGTAGCCGGATCCGTACGACCAGATCTCCCGGGTTTCAGGGAAGTGCGAGATGTACTTGCTCTCGTTGCACGGCCACGGAACGTCTTCCTCGCCCGGCTCGAGGGGTGCTCCGACCGAATGCAGGCAGGGGACGAAGCTCTGCTCGGAGTCTTCGTCGAGCCTGTCAAGGACGGCTTGCCCCATGCGGGTCATGATCCGCATCGAGGCGACGACATAGGCGGAGTCGGTGATCTCGATGCCGAACAACGGGTTCTCGGCGTCGAGCGAGCCCATACAGAACGGGATGACGTACATCGTCCGGCCGCGCATGGAGCCGCGGAAGAGGTCGGTCATCGTGCGTTTCATCTCCGCCGGGTCCATCCAGTTGTTGGTCGGACCGGCGTCGGCTTCGTTGTCGGAGCAGATGAAGGTGCGCTTCTCGACTCGGGCCACGTCGCTTGGGTCCGTACGCGCCCAGAACGAGTTCGGCTTCTTGTCGGGATTGAGGCGTACGAGAGTTCCTGCGTCGACCAACTGGTCGGTGAGTAGGGTCCATTCCTCGTCCGAGCCGTCACACCAGTACACCCGGTCGGGTTGGCACACAGTCGCGACCTGTTGGACCCAGGTGCGCAGTCGGGCATGTCGGGTAGGGACCGTCCCGGGGCTTTCGCCGCGTGGGCTGATCACATGGCCGCTCGGTGTGGTGGTTGTGGACATGCAGTAACGCTAGGTGGGCATGGCTCCATCGCGGGGTCCGTGCAGGGCGGTACGACGAAATGGGAAAGCCCTGTCCGACCAATTCTTACGAATTGTCTGAAAGTTCTTGCGGGATTCTGCCGAGCACTGTCGAGATCATGCACAAGGCGGCCTGTCCGGTCCGGACCAGCCCATACCTAAGACCGGCCTGCGCCGAATTGAGTCGTTACTGCATGACACCTCAGCGCCCGGCGAGTTTTCCTACGACCGGTGCCAGCTGGTCCATGAACGTCGCGTTCACCGAGATGTAGGAGATGCCGAGTGCTTCACGGCGCCGGAGCAACGTGTCGACCATGTCGTCTGTCGAACCGCGAAGGAGTGCGATCGAGCCCTTCTCCGCCAGTTCGCGCGGATCGGTGCCGCCCAGCATCGGGCGCATCCAGTCGGGCAGGTCGTTGCCCACCGCGGCGATGTTCATGCTGAGCTCCAGGCGCGGGAACCGGTCGCCGGCGATGTCGCGGAGCTCGCCGACCTTCGCCGCCAGGTCGTACTCCGTTCCCTCCGGGCCGACGCCGACACCGATGATGTCGGCCTCCTCGGCCGCGAGCCGGAGCAGCCGCCGCCCCTGACCAGCCACGAGAATCGGCGGTCGGGGCTGCTGGACCGGTCGGAGCTGGCCGGGACCTGTGCTCGTGCTGGCCGCGGCCGTGCGCAAGGTCTCCTTGACGGTACGGATGGTGTCGGCGAGATGGGTGACCCGCTCGCCAGGCGTACCCCACCGGATTCCCAGACGTTCGGCTTCGGTTTCGGCGCCGGGGCGGCCGGCGCCGAGGCCGAGCTCGAACCGGCCGTTCGTCAGCATGTCGATGGTCATCGTGTTCAGGGCGGTTGCGGTGGGCGCGTGGAGCGGTGTGTTGAGGACGAACGTGCCGAACCGCAGGGTGTCCGTCGCGGCTGCCGCGGCGGCGATCGCGGGGAACGGCGAGAACGTCCGGAGCGTGTCGGGAGTGAGCAACGTGTCGTAGCCCAGGTCCTCGGCCCGGCGCGCCATGGTCGTCCAGTCGTGGGCGGTCGGCGCGAGTGCGGACACGATGCCGAAGCGGAACGGTCGTACGGTCATCAGAAGCTCCTTGCTCACCGGGGATGCGAACTCGACGTCCCCAGAATCGCCGCCAGCTGGCGGTGACGGCGTCCACTGGTGAGCGTGATCTCCACTGCCGCCCGAGACGTAGCTCGAGCGCACTGCGTACGCGCGGGAACGTACATGCCGGCTCGCGGCGCGCAGGTCGCCGGTGCTCTCCCGCGGCCTGCGGGCCGGGTGGCTGTCGGCGGTCCACCACCCGTCCGGTGATCATGATCGTGATCGTGAAGGTTCTGGGGCGCTATTGCCCCGTTGCGCTTCATGATCCCGACTCGCTTCATGATCATGGAGAGGTTGCCGCTGTCGTTTGCCGTTGCCGTGTCGCCGGGCCGCCGTGGTACGGGTCAAGCCGCTGGACCTGTCGAGCTGCCCGGAACTCCTGCGACACGTGGGGGTTCGGGCCCGTGATCATGAAGGCGTTCCGAACCGTGAAGCCTTACGGGGGCATAGACACCCAACGGCTTCATGATCACGATCATGATCACGGGGAGGGTGGGATCAGGACGCCGGGGTTGAGGATTCCGTGCGGGTCGAGCGTCGCCTTGAGACCCGCAAGGACGACGACACCGACGCGCCCGACCTCGGCGGTGAGATAGGGCGCATGCGTACGACCGATCGCGTGGTGGTGACTGATCGTGCCGCCGGATGCCGAGATCGCTTCACTGGCAGCGGTCTTGGCCGTAGCCCACTGGTCGAGTGCGGACTCCGCGTCGGGGAGCTGACGCGCCAGTACGGTGAAGTACAACGACGCGCCGGTGGGATAGACATGCGACACGTGCGCCATCACGATCGGCGGCGTACCAAGGTCGGTGAGGCTCTCCCGCAGTGCATCGGTCACCGCGCGGTAGAGGCGCGGCAATCCCGACCAGCTCGTCGCCGTCTCCACCGTCTCGACCAGGACCCCCGCGTCCATCAGCGCGTCACGCAGGCGTGGACCGTCGAACCTGTGGTGCCGCCACGACTCACCGGCCCGGGCACCGAGCGAGGACGCCTCAGCCTTGCGGAGTACGGGAAGGATCACCCGGCGCCGGTGGTGGACCGAGTCGTGGTCCCCTTCCCAGCCGAGGACGCAGAACGCCGGGCGGCGGACCCCCCGCACCCGGGACACGAACCCCGCCACTCGTCCCGCGGAACCCTGGGACGCCAGGGCGGTCTCGGTTTCGTCCTCGTCGGACAGGCGTACGACATCGGGGACTTCACCGTCCTGCACCATCGTCCGGATCGCTTCGAGGCCACGGTCGAACGCGGGGAACGCCCAGATCTCGTACCGCCGCTCGGTGGGCGCGGGCCGTACCCGCAACGTCAGCTCGGTCAGGACGCCCAGGGTGCCTTCGGACCCGGTGAAGAGCGCGCGAAGGTCCGGCCCGGCCGCGTTCGGCGTGCCCGTGCCGAGCCTGAGGGAACCGACCGGCGTCGCCACCCGCAGCCCCACCACCAGTGCATCGATCCGTCCGTACCCTGTCGACGCCTGCCCGGCGGACCGGGTGGCGACGAATCCGCCGAGCGTGCCGCGCGGGAAGCTCTGGGGGACGTGGCCGAGGGTGAGTCCGTGCTCGCCGAGCAGCTCCTCCGCGCGTGGACCGCTCACTCCGGGCTGGAACGTCGCCGTCAGCGACACGTCGTCGAGCGCGAGCAACTGGTCCATCCGGGACAGGTCGAGCGTGACGACCGCCCGGTGCCCACCGCGGTCGGGTTCGACACCGCCGACGACGCTGGTGCCGCCGCCATAGGGGACGACGGCGACGTCGAGCTCGCCCGCCCTGTCGAGGACCGCGGCAACCTCGTCGTGCCCGCCCGGGCGGATCACCGCGTCGGGAAGCGTGACCTGATGACCAGACCGCCGCCGCAGCAGATCGGAGTACGACTGGCCGCCGGCATGGGCGAGCCGCGCCTCCTCCTCGCCCAGGACGTACGCCGGTCCCACAATTCCTGCGAACGCATCGGCCGCGTCGGCAGGCAATGCCGACTCCGGCACCGCAACGGCCGAGACCGGTACCGGCGGCGTCGGGGTCAGCTCGCCGAGCCGTTCGCGGAGCCACACTAGGTTCCGGCTCGACGGTACGACATCATCGTCTGGTTCGGACCACCGTGCGAACGGGCGCGGCCCGAGTCCCGCACGCGCAAGCTCGTCCATGGGGAGAGCGTGACATATGGCACACGATGATCACCCGGGTAGCGCGAAGGTCGGTGCAACTTCCTCCGAAGGTGATCAGGCTGGGTCCGATGCCGGGCAGATTCTCGCCGAGCACGACGAGGAACGCCCCGGCCGCCAGCTCTCCGGCCCGGTCGCGATCGCCATCACGGCACTGTGTGCGCTGGTCAGTGTCTTCGTCCTCTGGACGGTGTTCCTCCCGCTGGCGAAGGGGACGCAGTACTACCTGACGATCTTCCTCGCGGTCGTACTGCCATTGACGTTCCTGTGCTATCGGTCCGGCTTGCGCCTGAGCGTGGGCCGCCTCAACCGCCGGAGCGAAGTCCCCGCCGCGTCCGTTGACCGCGACAACCCGGCTGCTCTCGACTGGGTGCTCGCCGTCGTCTCCCTGGTGGTGGCGTTGTACCCGCTTCTTGCGTACGACAGTTTTCTCGAACGCCGGCAGATTCCCACCACGCTCGATCTCGTCGCGGGTCTTGTCCTCCTGGTGCTCATCCTGGAGGCGACCCGGCGTACGACCGGGTGGTGGCTGCCCGCGATCTGTCTCGGTTTCTTCGCGTACGCCTACTACGGCGCCTACCTGCCGATCGACTGGTCGCTGGCCCATGTGGGCTTCAACATCGACGAGATCGTGCCGCAGCTGTTCATGGGCACGAGCGGGTTCTACGGCACACCGCTGTCCGTCGCCGCCACGTACATCGTGCTGTTCACGATCTACGGCGCGGTCCTCGACATGTCGGGGGCGGGGAAGTTCTTCATCGACCTGTCGTTCGCGGCGTTCTCCGGTCGGCGCGGAAAAGGGGGGTCGGGTACGGCACCCGGCCGCACGGTCACCCTCGCGGGATTCCTGCTCGGCACGGTCTCCGGATCGGGTACGGCGACCGCGGTCAGTCTCGGCACGGTGTCGTGGCCGATCCTGCGCCGCGCCGGTTACCCGAGAGAACAGGGCGGCGGGATCCTGGCGGCGGCCGGCATCGGCGCGATCCTCTCACCGCCCACGCTGGGCGCGGCGGCGTTCATCATCGCCGAACTGCTGCGGACGAGCTATCTCACCGTGCTCATCTACGCGATCATCCCGACGATCCTCTACTACGTCGGCATCATTCTCGCGATCGAGATCGACGCCCGGAAGCACGGCGCGAAAGCCGTCGAGATCTCCACCGCGTCACCGTGGCGGCTGCTGGGGCGTTTCGGCTACCACTTCCTGTCGCTGTTTCTCATCGTGGCGTTCATGGCGGCGAACATCCCGCCGTTCAAGGCCGTGGTGTACGCGACGATCCTGCAGTTCGGCTGCTCGTTCCTCGACCGTACGCATGCGATGACGCCGCGCCGACTCCTCGAGGCGCTGGCGACCGGCACCCGCAGCGTGCTCCCCGTCACCGCGGTGTGCGCGGCGGCCGGGGTCATCGTCGCCGTCGTCACCCTCACCGGCCTCGGCCTCAACCTCGCGGCGATCATCGTCGACGGCGCGCAGGTCGTCGGCGACCATCCGACGCTGGTCCTGCTGCTCACGGCCCTGTTCGCCGCCGTGGCGGTCGCCGTGATCGGTCTCGCCGTCCCGGTCACCGCGTCGTTCATCATCGCGTCCGTCATCATCACGCCGGCGCTGCTGGAGTTGGGCGTGACCCGGCCCGAGGCGTACATGTTCGTCTTCTACTACGCGGTCCTCTCCGAGGTGAGCCCACCGACGGCACTGGCGGCAGTGGCGTCGGCCGCGATCACCGGCGGGAACCCGGTGCGTACGATGTGGGCGAGCTGGAAGTACGCACTACCGGCGTTCCTTGTGCCGTTCGCGTTCGTCCTCAGCGACAACGGGTCGAACCTGCTGTCACAGGGCCCGTTGCTCGGCGTGGTCTGGGCCACGCTCGTGTCGGTACTGGCCGTCGCGGCCCTCGCGGCGGCGACGGGCGGTTGGATCGTCGGACCGGCGCGTGCGTACGAACGGATTCTTGCGTTCGGCGCCGCGCTCCTGCTTCTGTATCTCGAACCTCTCACCATCGGCGTCGGTGGCGCGCTCCTCGGTGTCGCTGTCGCCGTCCACCTCATCCGCCGGCGGCTGGCGTCGCCGGTGCCTGATCCGCAAGGGGGCATGTGATGACCAAGGGCGCACAACGGCGCTCACCCGGCCGAGACCGACGACCGCACCACCGTCGTACGCTGCTACTTCGGCTGGGAGTCGCCGCGCTCGCGGGCGCGTTGGCGTTCAGCGGCTGTGGCGGCAAGCGCACCGACACCGAGACCGGTGGCGGCGGTGCCGGCGAGAGCGGTTCGACCGGCGGGCGTCTCACCATCGCGACCGGCAACACGACCGGCGTCTACTACCAGCTCGGTGGCGGTCTGGCCCGGCTGATCGACCAGAACCTCGAGGGTTACAAGGCGACCGCGAGCGAGACCGGTGCGTCGGTGCAGAACATCCAGGGCGTCGTGGCCGGTACGTACGACGTCGCGTTCTCCCTCTCCGACACAGCGCAGGACGCGGTCGAGGGCACGGACTCCTTCAGCGAGCCGCAGCCGGTGGAAGCGCTGGCCCGCCTCTACCCCAACTACACCCACGTGCTGGTACGCACCGACGCGGGCATCGACTCGATCGCCGACATGAAGGGCAAGCGGGTCTCGACCGGCTCGCCGAAGTCCGGCACCGAGGTCATCGCCCATCGGCTGCTCGAGGATGCCGGTCTCGACCCGGCGAGCGACATCAAGGCGCAGCGGCTCGGTCTGCCGGAGACGCAGGACGGCATGAAGGACGGGGCGATCGACGCGATGTTCTGGTCCGGCGGACTGCCGACCAGCGGTATCACCGACCTCACGACGTCCTTGGGCGACAAGGTCGAACTCCTCGACCTCTCCTCCTCGCTCACCGGGCTGCAGGAGGAGTACGGATCGATCTACGAGGCGGGGTCCATCCCGGCCGATACCTACGGTCAGGCCGCCGACGTGCCGACCATCGTCGTTCCCAACGTGCTCGTCGTGAAGAAGGGCTTCGACTCCGAGCTGGCCGGCAAGCTGGTGAAGCTGATCTTCGACGAGCGGGCGGCGTTGGAGAAGGTCAACCCGGCCGCGGCCGACATCACGCTGGAGTTGGCGCGCAAGACCGACCCGATTCCGCTGAACGAAGGAGCCTCGAAGGCACTCGACGACCTCGGAGCGAAGTAGGCCTCGGCCATCGGGGTAGGACGGCAAAGAACGGCAGCCGTCTTGCTGGTTGATCAACGGTCCCGCATGCGGACCCGGCGAGCGCTCGCCGGCCGGATTCGGGACCGTTGATCACTTCTGGGTGAGGGCGAATGAGCGTACGCGGCAGAATTCGGCGGGGGATCCCGCTTCGGCGGATGCCTCGTGCCGCCTGGTCGGCGCAGGAACCTACCTGGCGGGAGGCCCGACCCGGGCTCATCGAGGCGGCGCTCAAACGCGCCCAGGCGCGACCGTCCGGCAACTGGTACGTCGTCGCGTCGAGCCGGGAGGTCCGGCGCGACCGGCCGTTCGGGCGTACCGTCGCCGGCGTCGAACTCGTCCTGTGGCGCGGGAGTGACGGCGCTCTGCACGCCGGTCCCGGCGCGTGCCCGCACCTCGGTGCACCGCTCTGTCTGGCCGCGGTCGACGCGGGGCGTCTGGTGTGCCGTTGGCACGGGTTGGCGCTCGGTTCGGGCGGCTTCCCCGGGTGGGACCCGTTTCCGGCGTACGACGACGGCGTGCTGGCGTGGGTGCGGCTCGACGAGGTGGGTGGGGAGGAGCCGCTGGCGGAGCCGGTCCTTCCGCGGCGGCCGGCGCTCGGGCGGAGTATCGCCGCCGTCGCGACGATGACCGGGCGGTGCGAGCCCGAGGACGTGGTGGCGAACCGGCTCGACCCGTGGCATGGCGCGTGGTTCCATCCGTACTCCTTCGCGCACCTGAGGGTGCTCGACACGCCGGTCGATCCGGGTCCGGGTTCGGGTTCGGGTTCGGGCGAGGGTGAGGACCGGCTCGTGGTGGAGGTGACCTTCCGGGTGGCGGGGCGGCTCGGCGTACCGGTGCGGGTGGAGTTCAGCTGCCCTGAACCGCGGACGGTCGTCATGCACATCGTCGACGGCGAAGGTGCGACGAGTGTGGTCGAGACCCACGCCACGCCCCTGGGGTCGGATGCGCTGGCGCGGCCGGTGACGGCGGTGATCGAAGCGACGATCGCCTACTCCGACCGACCCGGGTTCGCGCTCGCCCGCCGCGGCGGGTCGGCGCTCCGTCCGCTGATGCGGGCCGCCGCCAGACGGTTGTGGAAGGACGATCTCGCGTACGCCGAACGCCGCTACGCGCTCCGCACCAGTGGCCGCTTCCCCGGCTGACGGGGTGGGCGCCCGACGCGCTTTGCGTTCCCCGGCCGCGGCCCTGCCCTCGGTGGTCGACGTGGCCGCCGGGGTCGACGTGGTCGCCGCTGTCGACGGCTAGGGCGCGAAGTGGGCGGCCAGGGCCCGGAACGCGCGCCAGCGCCCGGCATTGGGGACGCTCCACACCGGATGGGTCGGCCGACCCCACGACGCCAGCAGCTGGTTGGCCGCGAGGAGGCCGCTCGTCGCCGCGCGTTCCATGAGGGCGACCGGTGCGTCGACGCGGACCAGGTCGCCGGCGAGGACCACGCCCGGATCGGGCGTCGTGACCGGAGGACGCCCGGCGAAGCCGCCTGGCGGAAACAGCGGGCAGTCGGCTCGGAGCTCGGTCCGTTCGTCCACCACGTCGACACCAGCCGTCTCGGGATACAGGCGATGCAGCTGCGCCAGCAGGTCACCCCGCAAGGTGACCGGATCGGTGCCGGCTGGCACGGCGTACGCATGCAGCTCGACGACGGACCCGCCGGTGCGACGGGCCCACGCCCGTGCCTCGTCTTCGTACCGCTCCAGCACGCTGACGTTGTCCAGTGGCCCGAACCCGGCGGTGCCCAGGAATGCCGGCCGCTCGGGCGCGACCGGGCGGGCGAGCCACAGCCGGCTGACGAGGAACGGCGGGGCACTACGTTGGGCGGCGATCCGGTCCCGCCACGCCGCGTCGCCGAGGTCAGGGGACGCGGCCACCACGTCCCGCAACCCGCCGACGTCGCACGCCAGCACCACGCCGTCGGCCTCGGCGTCCTCGCCGCCAGTCGTGCGTACGACGAAATGCCCGTCATCGGGGCGCGCCACCTCATCCACGGCCGCACCGAGGCGCAGGTCGGCGCCAAGAGATGCGAGGTAGTCGGCCAGTGGATTCCAGATCGCCTGCGGAAACGGCCGCGCGGGCACATCGAACGGCAGCCCCTCGCTGGATCCGAGGAAGTAGAGGTGAAACATCGTCGCCAGCTCTGCGGCGGACAGCTGCCGCGGATCGGCGAAGAAGCTGCGGGAGAACACCGAGAACGCCAGGTCGCGGGCAGCCGGGGGAAAGCGGATCCGTTCGAGGAACGTCAGGGCGTCGATGCCGTCCAGGCGTTCGTAGATGTCGGGCACGCTCACATCCAGCAACGGCAGCGCCGCCCGGGCATTGACCCGGCTGAGGTCACGGAGCGAGAACGTCGGGCTGGTCAGCGCGAACGTGAGCGCGCTCCACGGCGGAACCCGCGGGAGTCGGACGAAACTGTCACGGGCGCCGCTGGCATGGACCAGGGGATAGTCGCGCAGCGGCACGAGGGAGCCGAGCCCGGGATCGACCCGGCGCAGGAGTGCGCGCAGGTTGTAGTACTGCCGGAAGAACGCATGGAATCCGCGGCTCATCGTCGCCGTACTTCCGTCGCGGAGCGTCGTCGGCCACCCGGCAAGGCGCCCGCCGAGGTGGGGCTCGCGTTCGTACACGGTGACGGCGATCCCGCGCTCGGCCAGCGCGACGGCGGCCGTGACACCCGCGATGCCGCCGCCGACCACCGCGACCCGCGGGGTCTCGGAGGAGGCCGCGTGATCGCTCGGCGGCGGTGTGACGGGCAGGAGCCCCGCGCGGCGGTCGCGTCCGGGCCGCGTCGTGCCGTACCAGGTGTTTCCGCGGGGAGGATTCGCCCGACAGCGACCACTGGCGGTGGCGGTGGTGGTGGTGGCGGCGGTGGTGGTGGCGACGGCGCAGGTGCGTGGCGCCACCGTCGTACCCGCCGGCCGGTGCGCCACGAACGTGTGCACGATCCCGCGCTGCCACCCCGACATCGGTTGGACGTGTACGCCGGTGAACCCCGCCCGCCGCAGGCGCGCCGACAGCGCACGTACGCCGTCGAAGTCGAGGACGCTCCGATGGAGGTACCGGTAGAGGGTCGCGTCACCGGACAGCAGGCGTCCCGCAGGAATGATGATGCCCGCGCAGACGGCGCGCCAGACCGCTCGACTGACGGCCGAGTCGGCGACGGAGTACTCGTGCACCGCGAGCCGCCCGCCCGGACGCAGGAGCGCGCGAATGTGTCGCAGGGTGGGATCCGGGTCGCGGAGATTGCGGACGAGGTACGCCGCGAACACGCCGTCGAACGGACCGCTCACCCCCGCGGCGTCGAGGTGCTCCGCCCGCGCATGGACGAACTCGACGGTCGGCGGCCAACTCTTGCACCGTGCCTGGTCGAGCATCCGTGCCGAGGTGTCGACAGCGACGATTTCGGCGTCCGGAACCACGTCCAGCAGGGCTGCGGTCGACGCGCCGGTTCCGCAGCCGAGGTCCAGCAGGCGCAGGCCCTTCCCCCTGTCCGCTGGGCTCCCGCTGTCGGCCGGACCGAGGTCGACGCAGAGCCGGCGCGCGGACCGCCGAAGCTGTACGTGATAGCCGGGGTTCAACCTCACCAACCGGTCGTACGCGGCAGCCCCGCGGTCGAACCCGTCCGCGACGTCGAACCCATCCGGTCCTCGGTCGACCTCGTCCTGCTCCCGGTCGCCGCGCCCTGCGTCCCTTTTCCCGTGATCATGATCGTGATCATGAGGGTTTTGTGGCCCTATGGGCCCGTCAGCTTTCATGATCATGGAACATCTCTAGGCTCACCTGGACGAAGGCGACCCGCTCGCGCCCCTCGCGGGTGCTCCGCGGCGGGGCCTCCGTAGGCGTCGACGAAGGGGGAGGCGGACCGATCGACCGCTACCAGTACCTCCTGCTCATGGCCGCCTGCCTCGCCGTCACCCTCCCGCTGGAGTGGGTGCTCGGTGCCCGCGTCTACCGTCGGCCGCGACGGCTCGCGCTCGTTCTCGGTGTCGTGGTCGTGGTGTTCCTCGTCTGGGACGCCGTCGCGATCGCGCGCGGACATTGGCAGTTCAGCCCGCGCTACACCACCGGAGCGCTGATGCCGTTCGGCATCCCGGTCGAGGAGCTGGTGTTCTTCGTCGTCGTACCGCTGTGTGCCCTCCTGACCTACGAAGCCGTCGGCACGCTCCTCCGACACAGCCGACGCAGCGGACGCCCGGGGCGTGGCCCCCATGCCTGAGTACACCGTCGCGGCCGCACTCTCGGTCCCCGCCGTGGTCGCGCTCGAACTCCTGGTCCTACGGACCCACCTGTTCCGCCGGCCGGCGTACTGGCTCACTGTCGTCATCGTTCTCGGCTTTCAGATCCTCGTCGACGGTTGGCTCACCAAGCTGAGCGCGCCCATCGTGGTGTACGCACCGCGCCAGGCAAGCGGGATCCGCTTCCCGTGGGACATCCCGGTGGAGGATTTCGCGTTCGGATTCAGCCTCATGACGCTCACGATTCTGCTGTGGGAGCGTCTCGCCCGCCGGTCTCAGAACGAGGATGTACGCCTGACGCCCCGGCGGTCCGCGTTCTCTCACCCGACGCCGAACCCGACCGGGACGCCGAACCTCCCGTCGACGCCGGCGAACCCGCCGCCACAGACGGAGGACGACGCAGCATCGACCGCACCGCCACCGCCGCCTTCTCCCGACCGGGAACCCGGACCCGCGTGCTGAAGACGTCGTACCCCGCGGCCTCGATCCGGTCCAGGATCCGCGAATACAAGATCCGCGCGGTGTGTACGCAGCGGGCCGAACGCCCTGGCAGCAAAGGGATCCCGGCGTCGGCCGACGCGTAGATCCGGCGGTTCCGCTCGATCTCGAACCGCATCAGCGCCCGCCATCGCGTACTCACCCGCCGTTCGCGCGGATCGACGCCGAACCGCGCGAGGTCCTCCTGTGGCACGTAGATCCGTCCCCGGTCGAGGTCCTCGCCGACGTCGCGCAGGAAGTTCGTGAGCTGAAAGGCGATGCCAAGGTCGCGGGCGGGGCCGAGTGCCTGTGTCGCGTCGTACGGGCGGAGTACCGGCAGCATCATCTCCCCGATGACCGCGGCGGAGCCGTCCATGTACCCCATCAGGTCGTCCCAGGTGTCGTACGCGGTCGTGTCGAGGTCCATCGCCATCGACCTGAGGAATCGTTCGAAACAGGTGGGGTCGATGCGCCGCCGCCGGGCGGTCTCGACGACGGCGGCGAGGACCGGATGATCCGATTCCCCGCGGGCGAGGTCGGCCCGGAACCTTGCGCCCAGCTCCGCCAGCGCCCGGCGCGTCTGCTCTGCGTCCGCGTCGCCGGCATCGTCAACGATGTCATCCGCGACCCGACAGAACGCATAGACGGCGTGGACGTCGCGTCGTTGCTGGGCGCTCAGGAGGCGGGCCGCCATCGCGTACGTCTTGCCGTGGTGGCGGGCGACGCGTCCACACAGACGGTACGACCGCCGCACCAGGTCGACGCGTCTGCCATCCCCGTCGTCGCGGTCCGCCAGTACGTCGTGGTCCGCCAGTCCGTCGCCGTCTGCCAATCCGACGCGGTCCGCCGGCTCGTCGTCGTCCGCTGACCCGGCCGTCACAGCTCCTCCACCCGTTGCGCGGCGAGCCGACCCGAGATGAGCACCATCGGTACGCCGACACCGGGCACCGTGCTGCTTCCCGCGAACACCAGGCCGGGCATCCGCCGGTCGACGTTGGGCGGCCGGAAGGGCCCTGACTGGAAGAACGTGTGCGCGATCGAGAACGGCGTACCCATCGCCATGCCCTGCTGCGCCCAGTCCGTCGGATCCATCGTCTCCTCGACCACGACGTCGCTCGGATAGCCCCACCCGTCGACCAGCCGGGCGAGCCGGTCGCGGGCCTCCTGGCGTTCCGACGTCCAGTCCACGCGGCCGGTGAGATTCGGCACGGGTTCGAGAACGTAGAGCACCGACGAGTCCGGTGGCGCCAGACCGGGCTCGGTACGGCTCGGCACGGTGACCAGCACCGACGGGTCGGGCATCCGGCGTCCTCGCTTCAGCAGGGTCCGGAACGACTGCTGCCACTGCGTACCGAAATGGATGTTGTGATGGGCCGCCTCGCCCGGAGGCAGACCGCGCACGCCCGCGTGCCATACGAACGCCGAGGGCGAGTAGCGTGCCCGCCGTAGCGCCGGGGGTGTGCTGAGGTCGGGGAGCAGTGAGCGGTACGCGACGGGCATGTCGGCGTTCACCACGACGGCGTCGGCGGGGAGTTCGGTGCCGTCCGCGAGGCGTACACCCCGGACGCGGCCCGCGCTGTTGCGGAGCACCTGCTGCACCCGTGTGTCGTATCTGAACATCGCTCCGGCCTTCTCGGCCGCCTTCGCCAGTGCGACCGGCACGGCGCCGATGCCGCCCTCAGGAAAGTAGACCCCGCGGACCGTGTCCATGTACGTGATGATCGCGAAGACGGCGAGTGCCTCCTGCGGAGCGAGTCCGGCGTACATCGACTGGAAGCTGAACAACCGGACCAGGCGATCGTCGCGGAAGTAGCTGCTGACCGCCTGCTCCAGCTTGCGAAGCGCCCCGAGCCGGAACAGTCGCAGCGCCGGTCCTAGCGGGCGGGCCAGGTCGCCCACCTCGTCGTAGTTGCGGTCGATGAACGCCGGCATCTCCAGCCGGTACAGCGACTCCAGCCAGCGACAGAAGCGCGCGAAACCCGCCGCCTCGGCCGCGCCGCACTGCTCCCGGATCTCGGCCGTCATCGCCTCCTGCCCATGGCGTACGCGGATGGTGGACCCGTCGGCGAACGTCGCGCGGTACGAAGGGTCGAGCGGACGCAGTGTCAGCAGGTCCGACATCCGTGCCCCCGCCGCCTCGAACGTTGCTTCGAGCAGGTCGGGCATGGTGAGCACCGTCGGCCCGGTGTCGAACGTGAAGCCGTCCCTGGTGAGCCGCGCGGCGCGCCCGCCCGGACCGCTCGCCTGCTCCACCACCGTCACCCGATGGCCGGCACCGCTGAGGTGGCAGGCGGCGGAGAGCCCGCCGAGTCCAGCGCCGACGATCACGACTCGGCGAAAGCCTCGGGTCAGCAGTGCGGTCACCGTGGCTCCTCTCCCGGGGACGCTCGCGTGCGTACGGTGCGGTGCGCTCCCGGCGGCAGTATGAGAATCCTGTCGCAAATGACACGTCGGTGCGTACTGTTTCGATCACTCTGTGGCACCGAACGCCTCTGATCTTCGTACATGCCCGCAAGATCGTGATCTGCACCCCCTCGTCCAGCTCGAGGCCGCGCCCGACGTTGGAGCACTGCTTGGGGTGGTCTGAGGGCGGTGTCCGCGTCTGCGCGGAGCTGGGTCAGGTGATCCGGACTAGCCTGATTCGGAACGCCGGTCGCCGACCTGTAGACTCGGCAACCGCCCAGCGCTCGTAGCTCAACGGATAGAGCATCTGACTACGGATCAGAAGGTTGGGGGTTCGAATCCCTCCGAGCGCGCCCTATCTCCGCAGGTCAGGGGGGTCGCCTTCCTAGGATGTGGGATGGGACCCTGCCGGGACCGTCTCACAACTCGTTCTGGACTTGTTTTGCTGGGTCAAGCGAGCTTGTGGATCTTGGCGAGGGTTTCGGTGCCTCGCTTCAGGTCCTCATCGCTCGCGCGGACGTACTGGGAGCGACACTTACGCCGGACCCGAGCTTTTTACCGGTCCAACGGGTTCCTTGCCATTCGCGAGATCCAGCTGCCTGGACGGGATAGCGCCGCCCTACTTTGGCCCGCCCGCTCGTCTGATCCAGCGGGACGGAACGCGCGAACGACCGCCCCAGGGTCTACTCCAACCGAACAGAAGGAGTACATCCAAGTGTCCGCCAAAGCTACAAACGATCTCAACGGCGGCCTGCGCACCTGGATCGCCGCCCAGGATCCCGGCCGTACAGCCGTCGAACTCCGCGTCGACCATGGCCACTGAATCCGGAGCGAACTGTTCATCTCGACATGCGTACGTACGGAAGGACGCCGCGGTGAAGTAACCGTCTGGCCCGACGCGACCTCGTCAACGAGGTCCTTAAATACAACACGGCATCGACAACCGAGCTGGCCGTCCTGGACTATGCGACCGCTCTGGCCACCGACGAATACAACTGACGTCTAGTCCGGCAAGGTCGGGTGAATTCGCGCCGGCTTTGTGCCTTCGTTGCTCTACGGCCAGCCGCTGAGCGGCCTCGGAGCTGCATCGCCAGCGGTTTCTCCGCCCGCGACATCACCGTCGAGAGGTCGTCCTACACCGACGAAATCGGATTAGTTGCTGCCGGTCTCTAGGCATCGCCCTACTGCCGCAGAGGCTTCCCATCTCCTTGTGTCGGGAGTGACTTTCTTCCCAGTCGCTTCGCCCAAGCTAGTGCCGCGTCAAGCAACGTTGGGTAGGTAATCGGGGCGTCGGATCTTGGAGTTGATGGCGAAGTGGCGTTTGGGGTGGCAGCGCTGGTTGCGCCAGCGGATATAGCCAGCGATCGCGGTCTGTT
>NZ_JBEFTW010000054.1:0-35313 GCF_040196095.1 Actinopolymorpha sp. B17G11 | reverse complement strand
TCGCACCCACGAACCAAGAACGTCCCGATCACCGTCATGCAACACCAACGCCGCAGCAGGAGGATGAGCCATACCAGCATCCTCCCAGGAACAACCGTCCAATCATTAACGCCACGCCGTACTAGGGAGCATTGACCATGCGTTACCGCGTCCTCGGCGGCACCGGCATCGAGGTGAGCGCCCACTGTCTCGGCACCATGATGTTCGGTGCCGTCGGCAACCCCGACCACGACGACTGCGTCCGCATCATCCACGCCGGTCTCGATCAGGGAATCAACTTCGTCGACACCGCCGACATGTACTCCGCCGGCGAGTCCGAACACATTGTGGGCAAGGCACTCAAAGGACGCCGTGACCATGTGGTCCTCGCCACCAAGGGCCACTTCCCGATGGGCGAGGGACCAAACCGCAGCGGCAACTCGCGGCGCTGGATTCTCACCGCCGTCGAAGAGAGCCTCCGACGACTCGACACCGACTGGATCGACCTCTACCAGATCCACCGCCCCGACGCTTCGACCGACATCGAGGAGACCCTCTGGGTGCTCAGCGACCTGGTTCAGCAGGGGAAGATCCGTGCCTTCGGTTGCTCGACCTTTCCTGGCGAGGAGATCGTCGAGGCGCATCACGTCGCCGAACGCCGTGGTCTGATGAGGTTCCGAACCGAACAGCCGCCCTACTCCATCCTCGCCCGCGGGATCGAGTCGTCCATCCTTCCGGTCTGCCAGCGCTACCGGATGGGCGTGCTTACCTGGAGCCCACTCGCCTTCGGCTTCCTCACCGGCAAGTACCGCAGGAACCAGCCCGTCGACCTTTCCACCGGCAGGCCGACGATCAGACCAGAACGCTTCGACCCCGCCATCGCCGAGAACGTCACCAAACTCGATGCCGTAGAAGCCCTCGTCGATCTCGCGGACGCCATCGGCTGCTCACTGCCGGAACTCGCCGTCGCCTTCACCCTCGCCCACCCCGGCGTCACCTCCACGATCATCGGACCGCGAACCATGCAACAGTTGGAGGGCATCACGAAAGGCGCCGGTCTCACCCTCGACGACGCCACACTCGACCGGATCGACGAGATCGTGCCACCGGGAACCAATCTCTACGACCCGAACTCGGCCTTCCCTCCCTCTGCGCTCACCGACACCGCCCGACGCCGACGTCCCCTCCCCGACCGCGCCGCCGCCGACTGACCTGTCGCGACCTAGTCGTCGGCACCATCGGGCCGGACCTTGAAGATGGCCGACCGGATCTCCCGGTTGGTCTCGTCCAAGTCCGCGATGGTCGTCGTGATCCTCTGTCTGACCTGGTCCTGCGCACAGAGTCCCCGGGCGGACTCCAACGACAGACCCGCTGCGAAAAGGCGTTGGATCACAGCGTCGTTGAGCTCGAGGGCGATGCGGTTGCGTTCCTTGAGCAGGATCAGATGCTCACGGTCGCCTTGCGCGCGGACCCGCTGCAGTGCGATGGCAGCCAGATCGGCGAACGTCTGCACCTGGCCGGCTTCGTTCGCCGCTGCTTGTTCATGGGGTGATCCGCGCCGCCAGGCCGCGAAGAGGACGCCGAAGACCTCATCGTCCACGACAAGTGGCACAAGCATGCCGAGCCCGATGGTCAAGAGCGCCTCCGCCCATTCCGCGGGTGGCTGATAACCCGCCTGATGGGTCCAGTCCGTACTGACGAGGCGTTGTCTCGATTCGACCACCCTACGCACCAGATCTTCGCGAGGAACCCGTCGATCGGGAGAGATGGCGACATCGAGTCCCTCGAAGACCACCACGAACGCCTGGTCTGCGTCGGTGGGATCGAGCAGGGTGACTCCTACGAAGTCCGCGCCCGACAGTCCTCGCAACTGCTGGGCGACCACTCGCATGGCGTCGTCCCGGTCCACCTTGCTCAGCAACAGTCGGGCCATCTCCGACGTGCCCTCGATCCACCGCTCATGGCGGACGCGTGTGCTCTGTGCTCGCGCCTTGCCGAGGAGCAGCGCCGCCTGGTCGGCAACCATCTGCAGGAGCGCGATCTCACCGGCGCCGGGATCCGCCCCTGCCGAGTACTCTTGCCAACCGGCAACCAGAGTGCCGTAAACCTCGCCAGGACCCCGAAGCGGGACGCACACGGCACGGCCGAGGGTCGACAACGCCTCACTCCAGTCGGCCGCGATCGACGCCGGCCAGTCGTCGCGAGCGACTGCCTCGACAAACCTCGGATCACCCGTATCGAGCACCGCGGCCGTGATCCCCTCGCGCGCCAGCCGCGCTCCGGAGTAGTGATCCAGACCGAGGCCGGAGACGGCCTCGCACACCACGCTCGCCGGATCGGACGGATCGACCACCTCGATTGCGGTGTACGCGGCACCAGAGAGCGCGCGAACCCGTTCGGCCACGAGCCTCATCGCCGCCGGTTGGTCGATGTCATGGCGCAGCAACCGAGTGATCTCGAACGCGCTCTCGAACCAGTGACGATGCCGGCGCTCCTGTTCGAGCAAGCCGTTTGCGTGACTGGCTTGGTGTGAAGGCATTCCGGTAAAAGCCGCTCTTGTCGTTCTATGGAGGGATTTCGCGGACCCTAGGACAAAGCCGAGACTTCGTTCGCAAGTGCGGGCCTCCGCATACACGTTAGTGCTGCTGCCGCTCGCCGGATACATCGCGGAGACCCTGACCGGGCAAGCCGACATTCGGTGACTCTCGGCATCGCGTCTCAGGACGTCTGTCGATTGCGCTGGGAACTGTCGGTGCAACGGTGGGAGGCAAAGGCCGCCGACGTACGCCTCCGCATGTTGCATGGGCAATGGCGCCGAGCCACCTGGCTTCCGGCCTCGCAAGTGGAGTGAAGGAGTTCCCATGGACATTGTCGAAAGCTTCCAGAACGTTCTCGACCGTATCATCGGGTTCCTCCCCCAACTGCTCGGATTCCTGGTCCTGCTCATCATCGGCTACATCGTTGCCAAGCTGGTGGCAGTCCTGGTCCGCAAGGTTCTCGAGCGGGCGGGCCTGGATCGGCGCGTGCACGAGTCCCATTCGCGCAAGTACGTGGAATCGGTGTTGGCAGGTGCCAGCACGGCAAGAGTTGTCGCCGGAGTGGTCTTCTGGGTGATCTTCGCGTTCTTCCTCTTCGCCGCCATCGGGGCGCTGAGGATCCCGACCCTCACCACCTTCATGAACCAGGTCGTGGCATACCTGCCGAACGTCATCGCTGCCATCCTGATCTTCGCCGTCGCGGCGATTGTCGCCGGCACGGCCGCCGCGGCCATCGGCAGGTTGATGGGTGACACTCCGACCGGCAGGGTCGCGGCAACAGTCGTCCCCGCGTTGGTCATGGTCATCGCAGGGTTCATGATCCTGCAGCAACTGCGCATCGCGGAGCAGATCGTCCAGATCGCGTTCGCCGCCACCATGGGGGCACTCGCCCTCGGCCTCGCCCTGGCATTCGGGCTGGGTGGTCGGCCGGTTGCGCAGCGCATGTTGGAGGACGCCTACCAAAAGAGCCAGGAAAGGACGGAACGGGACAGGGCAGACGCGAGGATCGGCCGGCAGCGGGCGGAAGAACACCCCACCGCAGAAGGCGATCGAGGCGAGAGGGAAAAAACATCCCCGCCGCCCGCGAGCACGACGCCCCGTGCCGGGATGCGCGGTGACACGGACGAACCGCCGCCGCGCCGCCCGTGACACATGTGCCGCGTCCCACGCTCTCGGGGCCAGAGCCGTGGGATGCCGCTGAGCCCACCACGCGGCTGAGGCACCCGGTGAGGCATCCCGTACACGCGAACCATGCCCTGACCACATGCGGACCGGGACCCGCATGGCCATTGCCGCCGCGGGCGCGGAACCTATCGTGTGCCGCATCGGTTCTTTCCAGATTCGCGGTACCCGTTCAGCTCGCGTGGCGCTCGGGTCGATCGTGCTGGCGCTGGTCACCGGGACGATCGTCCTTGCCTCGTGGGGATCGCCGCGCTCGCTGGACGTGTCACCACGTGCGTGCGGCGAGCCACCTGACGTGCGGAATGCTCCCGGCGACGTGACGATCACGCGCCTTCGTACCGAATACCTCACCAACCCACTCGGCATCGACGTACGCCGGCCCCGGCTGAGCTGGGTGCTGGAGTCCACCCGCAACGGACTCGCCCAGGCGGCCTTCCAGGTGCAGGTCGCATCCTCGCAAGACGCCCTTGACACGGGAGCTCCGGACGTGTGGGACAGCGGCAGGATCGCCTCGTCCAGCTCAGTCAACGTCGAGTACGACGGACCGGCGTTGCGGTCCGCGACCCGTTACCACTGGCGCGTCCGGGTGTGGGATGCGGACGGTGCTCGTTCGCCGTGGAGCAGGCGATCGTGGTGGGAGACCGGCCTGCTGGAGACCGACGAGTGGACGGCCCGGTGGATCTCCCCCGGCGACCACGGCCCAGGCGGCAGCTACCTGCGTCAGGAGTTCCGGCTGCCGGCCCGACCCGTCAGGGCTCGTGCGTACATCTCGGCACGCGGCAGCTACGAGCGTGGACCCGACAGCGAGGGCTTCTGCTGTGAACAGGCCTTCAGCCTGGCCCGCGGCATTTCCGAGGTGACGGCGAACGGTCGTCGGGTCGGCACCGCCGTCCTCGACCCACCTCCGGTCGACACTCGCGCGCGTACGCTGTACCGCACAGAGGACGTGACATCGCTGGTGCGCAAGGGCCGCAACGTGGTCGGCGTCATGATCGGCGAGGACTCCGACGTCCTGGTCCAGGTCGATGTCGACCTCGCGGATGGGACGTCGGTGAGAGTGGGTACCGGACCGGCCTGGCGGAGTGCTCCCGCACCGGTGAAGCGCGCGCACCGCTACCACGGCGAGACCTACGACGCCCGGGCCGAGCGCGCTGGCTGGGACCTGCCGGGATTCGACGCCCGCGGCTGGCGGCCCGCCAGTCTCGCCGACGGCACCCGCGGGACACTTTCCGCGGCGATGCTCCCGCCGATGCGGGTCGTCGCCACTCACCGCCCAGCGGCGATTCGTCAAGTGGGCAAGGGAATCTGGCAGCTCGACTTCGGTACGAACGTCACCGGATGGACCCGGTTGCGGGTCGATGCGCCTGCCGGCACCGAGCTAGGCCTGAAACACGGCGAGGTCCTCGACAGCGAGGGCAGGATCGACAACGGCACCCTCAAGGCGGACGGACAGCGCCTGGACAACAAGCGGATCGGCGCGCAGCAGACCAACCGCTACATCAGCGCCGGCAATGGCCCGAGTGTGTGGGAGCCGCGGTTCGTGTACGCCGGCTTCCGCTACGTGGAGGTCAGTGGGCTGCCCGAAGCGCCTGGCCCGACGACAGTCGAGGCGCGTGAAGTCCACAACGATCTCCGCCCGGTGGGCCACTTCGTCAGCTCCGACCCGATGCTGACCCGGCTGCACGCGGCGAGCGTCCAGACCCAACGCAACGGAATGCACGGCATACCCGAGGACACGCCCACTCGCGAGAAGCGTGGCTGGCTCGCCGACGCGCATGTCGCCGCGCCCGCGGTGATGACCAACCTCGACGCGGCCGCCTTCTACAGCAAGTTCGTCCGCGACATCCGCGACGCCCAACAGGACTCCGGCCTCGTCCCGGACATCGTGCCGGTGGAGCCGACGCCCGTGTGGCAAGGGCGTTCGGATCCGGCGTGGGGCGTCGCCACCATCCTGCTCCCCTATCACGTCTACCGGCACGAGGGTGACATCCGAATTCTCCACGAGCACTATGCCGCGATGTCGGCCTGGTTCCGACACATGCGCACCACGACGACCGGTCTCATCGTCGACTCACCTTCACAGGCATGGGGAAACGACTGGGTGGCGATCGAGGAGACGCCGGGCCGGATGTACCGCACGGGTTACTACTTCTTGGCCGCGAACCTGATGTCCGAGATCGCCGCCACACTGGGCAGGGGCCAGGATGCCGCGAGCTATGCGGCACTCGCGGGTGACATCCGCGAGGCGTTCAACGCGACGTTCCTCGACGCCGAGACGTCGAGCTACGGCGACAGTCAGTTCGCTCAGGCGTTCCCGCTCGTCCTCGGCATCGTCCCCGCCGACGACGTGCCGGCCGTGCGGCAACACCTCGTTCGTGACGTGGTGACCGAGCACGACGGTCACTTCACCGGCGGGCTGCCCGGAATCGCCTCCATTCCGGACGCGCTCGCGGCCGCCGACCGGGCCGACGTGGTGCTCGACGTGCTTCGCAGGCGTGACTTCCCGAGCTGGGGCTACATGCTCGACCACGGCCCGGGCACCATCTGGGAACGATGGGACGGATCAGGATCACGTAACCATCACATGTTCACTTCCATCGACCAGTGGCTGTACCGGTACGTCGCAGGCATCGACCAGGCCGAGGACTCTGCCGGCTTCAGGGAGCTCGTCTTCGCACCCCGTGTCACCGACCGGTTGGAGAGCGCCGGGGCCTCGCTCGAAACGCCTTACGGTGAAGCGGTGAGCAGGTGGTGCCACATCGACGAGCGGCTCGTGTACGACGTCACCGTTCCCGCGAACACCACAGCGAAGGTGCATGTACCCGCTACGTCCCCGGCGCATGTGCGGGTGCGTACGTCCGACCATGGCACCCTGGCGACGGCCGACGTGTCCGACGCCGTCGACTTTCGTGGCATGGCTGACCGATCCGCTGTCTATCACGTCCGGTCGGGTCGCTACCAGTTCGTGTCGCGGCCGTGAGGGACAAGGGCCCTGACGCCATCAGCCGCCCGGCCACGGCCACGAGCCAGCGCGGCGTCACACCCGCGGGGACTGCTGCAGTCGATCCCGGAGAGCAGTCAACCGGTCGAGCAGGACCTGTCGGGTCTCGTCGCCGTCCACGAGCCTCGTCGTCTCCACATAGCGGCGCAGGCGTGCCAGTCTGGTGAGGTATCCGCGGGAGGCCTTCGCCCGCAGGGCAGCGCCCGCCCCCTCCTGCCCGCCCGCATCGTCCCCGATCGCGGCGAGCCGCCGTTCATACGGCTCGCGCCAGGCGCTGGGTACGTCGTCGGTCTCCATGATCTCTTCGAGGTCGCGGTGCCGCTCGAGCACCAGCCTCGACACCGCCGCCTGGAAGATCTTCGCCGCCGCGAACACGATCGCGGCGAGCATGACGGTGAAGACCACCAGGCTGGTGAGGATCATGCCCGCTCCCCCGCCGTCGCCGCGCCGGTCAGGGTCAGCTCGGAGGCGAAGTGACACGCGGCCAACTGGTCGGGCTCGCTGCCCGTCGGCGCAAGCTCCGGTTCCTGCTCGGCACAGATGGCCTGCGCGTACGGACAGCGGGTACGGAAGGGACAGCCCTCGATCTGTTGTGACGCGTCAGGGACCTCTCCCGCGATGATCTTCATCTGGCCGCGGTAGCGAGGGTGCGGCCTCGGCGACGCGGACAGCAGCGCCTCGGTGTAGGGGTGGCGCGGCCTGCCGAAGAGCTGTTCGGTCGGTGCGACCTCGACGAGCTTGCCGAGATACATGACCGCCACTCGGTCGCTGATGTGCTGAACGACGCCGAGGTCGTGGGAAATCACCAGGTAGGTGAGCCCGTACGCGTCCTGGAGATCCTTGAGCAGGTTGAGGATCTGGGCCTGGATAGACATGTCCAGCGCGGAGACCGGCTCGTCACAGACGATCAGCCGCGGACTGAGAGACAGGGCCCGGGCGATGCCGATGCGTTGCCGCTGACCGCCGGAAAAGGCATGCGGGTAACGGATGGCGTACTCCGGACGTAGCCCGACCTGCTCCATGAGAGCGGCGACCCGCTCCTCCAGCTGAGTCCCGCTGGCCATGCGGTTGACGAGAAGCGGCTCGCCGATGATGTCGCGGATCCGGTGCCGAGGATTGAGCGAGGCGTACGGATCCTGGAAGATCATCTGGATGCTGCGCCTGGCCTTCAGGAGTTCCTCACCGCGCAGACCGGCGACGTCGACGGTCCCGGACTCACCGGCGAAGAGCATCTGTCCGTCCGTCGGGTCGATCGCGCGCACGATCATCTTGGCGACGGTGGTCTTGCCACACCCGGACTCGCCGACGAGGCCGAGGGTCTCCTGTTCGTACAGGTCGAAACTCACCCCGTCGACCGCTCGGACATGGCCGACGACCCGCCGCAGAAAGCCCTTCTTGACAGGGAAATGCTTCTTCAGATCGCGTACGCCGAGAAGGACGTTGGCGCCTGCCACGCTGGTGCCTGCCACGCTGGTGCCTGCCGTGTTGGTGCCTGCCGTGTTGGTACCTGCCGTGTTGGTACCTGCCGTGTTGGTACCTGCCATGTTGGCGCCGCCTTCACTCATGCTCGACATCTCCCACCAGGAAGCAGGCCGCACGATGTTCCGGGCCCACCGGCATGAGGGCGGGCTCCCGGACGTCACACGTGCCGGACATGAACGCGTCGCACCGGGGGTGGAACCTGCACGCCTTCGGCATCGCGTACGGATTGGGCACGGACCCCTTGATCGACCGCAGTCTGGACTGGACCGTCTCCTCCACCATCGGGATCGACTGGAGGAGTGCCTGGGTGTACGGATGTCGTGGCTCGTCGAAGAGGTCCCATGCCGGTGCCTCCTCGATCACCCGACCGAGATACATCACGGCCACGCTGTCCGCCATCTCGGCGATCACCCCCATGTTGTGGCTGATCAGCATGATGGACATCCCGGTCTCCTCCTGAATGCTCTTCAGGAGCGCCAGGATCTGGCCCTGGATGGTGACGTCGAGGGCGGTCGTCGGCTCGTCGGCGATCAGGATGTCCGGTTCGCACGAGAGCGCCATGGCGATCATCGCGCGCTGCAGCATGCCACCGGACAACTCGAACGGAAACTGGTCGACGGTGCGCTTCGGTTGGGGAATCCCCACGCGGGCCAGCAGATCCATGGTCCTGTCCCGCGCCGCCACCTTCGACGCGTCGGTGTGGACGCGGATCGCCTCGATGATCTGTTTGCCGATCGTGTAGACCGGCGAGAACGCCGCCATCGGCTCCTGGAAGATCATCGCGATCTCCCGTCCGCGCACCGACCGGATGTCCCGCCCGCGGGGCTCGAACGTCGCCAGGTCGACGACGCTTCCGTCGCGGTGGAGCAGGATCTCGCCGTCGACGATCTTTCCGCCGGCACCCACGATCTGCAGGACCGACCGGGCCGTGACGCTCTTGCCGCACCCGGACTCCCCCACCACACCGAGTGTGGCGCCCTTCTCCAGCGTCAGACTGACATCGTCGACCGCGCGCACGACCCCCTCGTCGAGGACGAAGTGCGTCTTGAGGTTCCTGATCTCCAGGATCGGCTGCCGTCCGTTCGAGGGGCCCTCGTCCCGGTGGCGGCCGTCCTCCTGGTCAGGTCGAGTACGGGTCGGCAGCATCGCGCAGCCCATCTCCTAGGAAGTTGAACATCAACACCACGACGATGACGGGAGCCGCGGGGATCAGCTGCCACGGATGCTGGGCGACGGACACGACGTTCTGTGCGTCCTGCAGCAGTGTTCCCCAACTGACCGCGGGTGGTTGCATGCCGAGGCCGAGGAAGCTCAGGGCAGTCTCGCCCAGGATCATCGCCGGTACCGACAGTGTGATCACCACGATCAGGTGGCTGGTGAACGAGGGAATCAGGTGCACCAGCATGATCCGGCTGCGACTCGCGCCCGCGATCCGGGCCGACGTCACGAAGTCCTCCTCCCGCAGGGCGAGGAGCTTCCCTCGGACCTCGCGGGCGAGGCCTGACCATCCGACGAACGACAAGATGATCACGATGAAGAAGTACGTGCGTACGACCGACCAGTCTCTCGGTAACGCCGCCGACAACGCCATCCACAACGGGATGGTGGGCAGCGCGAGGATGAACTCCACCATTCGCTGGATCACCGTGTCGACCAGGCCGCCGAAGTAGCCGGAGACCGCGCCGAGCGTCACGCCGAGGACGAATCCGATCGCCACACCCACCAGGCCGATCGTGAGCGATATCCGGGATCCGTAGACGACCCGCGACAGGATGTCCCGGCCCAACCGGTCCGCACCGAACAGCATCGCCGGTGGTGCGCCGGGGCCGGTCGTGAACACGTGCCGGTCCGTCTCGATGAGGCCCCACAGCTTGTACGAGGATCCCTTGGCGAAGAACTTGATCGGATGGACCTTCGACTTGTCCTCCACGTAGGTGTGGCGCAGCGTCTTCATCGACAGCTCACGCTTGCGGCCATAGACATACGGCCCGACGAAGCTCCCCTCGTGCACGACGTGGATGTCCGTCGGCGGGGCGTCCTGGTTGCCCTCGAAACGCTCGCTCTGCCCGTACGGCGCGAAGAACTCGGCGAACAGGGCCACGACATACATCGCCACCAACACGCCAAGGGCAAACCGGGCGACCTTGTGTTTGGAGAAGCGCCACCACACGAGGCGCCACTGGCTCGCCTGGTAATACTCCTCATCCCGCCGTTCTTCGCCCGCCGGGACCGGTGGGACCTCGACCGTGCCAGCGCTCATCTCGCCGCCCTCTCGAATCGGATCCGCGGATCGAGCCACGCCAGTAACAGGTCGGCGATGAGCGTCCCGATGACTGTCAGCGTGGAAAGGATCAGGATGATGCTCGCCGCGAGATAGAGGTCCTGTCCGGTCACCGCTTCCAGCAGGACCGGCCCGGTGGTCTGGAGGTTGAGCACGATCGACACGAGCACCTCGCCGCCGACGATCGCCGGGAGCAACCAGCCGATGGTGGAGACGATCGGGTTGATCGCGATCCGCACCGGGTAGCGGAACAGGATGGGGCGTTCGCCGAGGCCCTTCGCCCGGGCGGTGATGACGTACTGCTTCTGCAGCTCATCGAGCAGGTTGCCGCGCATCACCCGGATGATTCCCGCCGTACCGCTCATGCCGATGATGATCATCGGGAACCAGATCCGGCTGAGCAGGTCGAGAATCTTGCCCACGCTCCATGGTGCGTCCACGAAGTTCTGCGAGAACAGACCGCTCATGTTGGCGCCGAACAACGAGTAGAAGAGCCACAGCATTACCAGCGCGAGCAGGAATCCGGGCGTGGCGAGGCCGATGAAGCCGATGAAGGTGAAGAGATAGTCGAAGGCCGAGTACTTGCGTACGGCCGAATAGATGCCGATCGGTACCGCGACCACGAAGACGAAGATCGTCGTGAAGAGCGAGATGGCGACCGTGAGCGGGACCCGTTCGGCCAGCACCTCCGACACCGGCTTGTTCCAGCGGTAGGAACGCCCGAAGTCGCCTTCGACGACGATGTCCTTAAGCCAGATCCCGTAGCGGTGGGCGACACTGTGGTCCAGCCCGTACTGCCGGATCAGTGCGTCCCGCTCCGATGGCGTGAGCTCGACGCCCCGTTGCCTCATCTGCGCGACCAGGGTGGAGACGTAGTCGCCCGGCGGGAGCTCGATGATCACGAAACTGACCAGGGAGATGGCGAAGAGCACCGGGATCAGGAGCAGGACCCTCCGCGCGATGTATCCCGCCACTACTCACACACCTTTCGCGTGATCAGACAGATAGCTGGCAGCTCCGGCAGCGCGCGGTCATTCGTCGATGAACCAGCTCTCCATGCTGATGTTGACGACGATTCCGAACTCCTGCTCCTTGACGCCTTCGGGCACGTTCTTCACGCGCGTGGTCCAGAACGTCGGGTAGTAGGAGTTCTCGACCGGGTTGAACGTCCAGACGTTGTCGCGGTAGCTCTTGAGGATCCCGTCGAGGGCCGCCTTGCCGTCCGGTGAGCCGACTCCGGCCGCCATGAACTGACCGTGCAACTCGAAGAGTTCCTTGACCTCGGGAATGGGCTCCTCGCCATCCTCGCCCCTGGTGTTGTTCCACAGCGTCCAGAGGGGACCCCAGTAGGTTCCGGGAAGGTAGTCGTCCCAACCGGCACTGGGCCACAGGTTGTGGTGCGCCCAGGTCGCCGTGGCCTTGAGCTGGTTGGCTTCCTGCCGCTCGCCGGCCACCGTCGCGTCGATCTTGCGGACCGTGGTGAAGACTCCGACCTTCTTCCAGTACTCGGAGATCAGCTCACCCATCGGGATGTGGTCCTCGGACAGGTCCTGGATCTCGAACGGGACCCGGAACCGCTTGCCGTCCGGTCCGAGCCGGAAGCCCTCGCCGTCCTTCTCGGACAGACCCATCTCGTCCAGCAGCCGGTTGGCCTCTGCCACGTCGTAGGTCCCGTTGCTGGTCTCCTTCGGCACGCTGGCGAACTCACCGAGGTAGAAGTTCTCGATGATCTCCTCGCGGTTGATGGCGAGGTCCAGCGCCCGGCGGAAGTTGACGTCGCGCACGACCTCGCGCCACACCTTGTCGGTGTGGGTCAGGTTCAGCGCGAAGCTGATCGGCAGGCGGTGCATCTGGGCGACGTGCATGTTGACCTCGCCCTTGTCCGCCTTCTCCGCGATCAGCGAGATCTGCCGCAGCGACGCCCGCTCACCCAGGTAGTCGAACTCGCCGAACAGCGCCCGCGAGGTCAGCGTCTCCTTGTCCTGCACCAGCTGCGAACGAAGCTCGTCGATGTAGGGCAGCTGACTCCCCGCCGAGTCGAGCTTGAAGTAGTACGGATTACGTTCGAAGCCGAACACCCCGTCGCTGGCCTTCGACATCACCCAGGCGGTCAGCGTCGGATGCCCCATGTACTGCTCGTTCGAGACGTCGAGCCAGGCGCCCATCTGCTTGGCGATGAACAGGTTGAACCACTGGTCGGCGGGAATCGACTCCTCCTTCAGCATCTCCCGCAACTTCGCCTTGTCCGCGTACTTCTCGTGGAACTGCTCCAGGTAGTGCCTCGGCTTGATGATGTCGCCGTAGCTGCGCCACTGGGCGATGGCGATCTGGGCTGGGAACGTGCCGTAGGGCGCGTCGAAGGTCAGGCTGAAGGTGAAGTCGTCGATCACCTCCAACTTCGCCGGCGCGTTGTCGGTGCGGCGGGCCGCCATCAGGTAGTCCGGGAAGATCGGCGTGATCTCCTTGTTGTAAAGGACATCCTCGAACGCGAACCGCACATCCTCGGTGGTCACCGGCTCGCCGTCGGACCACTTCAACCCGTCCCGCATGTGGAACGTGAACACGGTGTTGTCGTTGTTCGCCTCGTAACCGGCGACCACATTGCCCACGAGCGTCTCGCCCTGTGCATAGCCAAATCCGTTGGGTGCCCAGAGCATGGGCTCGATGTTGCCGAGGAAGATGTGCGGGTCGAAGTTCGGCAGTTCCTGAGGAAGTTGCAGGGTTCCGCCGTACTTGCCCTGCGCCAGCTTGACGAACTTCTCGTCCACCAGCGTGCCCGGCTGGATGACGAACGGCTCCTTCGGCAGCCGCTCCGCGAGCGGCGGCAGGTCACCGGACTTCACCCGAGCCGCGAGAACAGGCGATTCCTTGTATTGACCCGGCTTGGGGGTGCCTCCTGCGCCGCCGCCGCCGTTCGAACCCGTGCCGTCCTGCCCGGAGCAGCCCCCGACAACAACGCCGGCCGCGACGACGCCGAGAAACCTCCTGCGCGAAAGATCCCGCATCTCCATAACCCCTCCTGGCAGTGACACTCTCGTCCGTCCCCGTGGGGCAAAAGCAGGGCAAGTCAAAGGGTCCCCATGCGTGGCGTCTCGGTGGAGGTGCCTACCGGCTCCCTACACGTCACAACACCGCGGGAACACTCAGATATCGCTCATGAAGGCCCTCCTGGTCCGTCGGGCCACTGACAAGGTTGAACCTGGTAAAGGCCCACCCATGAAACGATTCACAAAATTGTGCATTGATGCTCTTCCCTGCGTCTGGTGATGTCAAGGCTCCGCCAGCCCTTCGCCATGACCTGTTCCGGCAGGTCATAGGACCTGACCGGGACCGGTCGCGGAGACAGGCTCGTGGGCCTCGACGTTTGCGACAGGGGGTTTCCTTGCCGCGCCGCTCCCGGCTCCGGAAAGCTCACCCAGGCTGCTCCGGGCCAGCCTCGTCATCGACCGCCGGAGGACCGGTCGCCAGAGAACCGATCGCCGGAGATCACCAGAGCGTGTCCAGGTCGATGGCCTCGGCCATCGCCTTCATGCCGGCGTCGTTCGGGTGCAGGTGGTCTCCGGCGTCGTACTCCGGGAGTATCGAGTCCGGGTCGGCCGGGTCGGCGAGCGCGCGATCGAAGTCGACGACCGCGTCGTAGGCGCGGCTGGTCCTGATCCAGTGGTTGACCGTGTCCCGGATCTCCTCGTTGTGCGGGGTGTCGTAGCCGAACTCGTTGCCCTTGATGGGCGTGAGCGTGGCGCCGATGATGCGTACGCCATGCTCGTGCGCGGCCCTGATCAGCTCGAGGTGGGCGTCGATGAGCTGCTCGGCCGTGACCGCCGGGGACTCCCCGCAGCCGAAGTCCGGCTGGCCGGCGGAGCCGATGTCGTTGATCCCTTCCAGCACGATCACCGTACGGATCCTCGGCTGGCCGAGGACGTCGCGATCGAACCGGTTCAACGCGCTCTCGCCGAGGCACGTCGAGTCCGTACGCAGCTTGTTGCCGTTGATTCCGGCGTTGACGACCCCCGCGGGTCGGCCAGCTGCCGCCAGGCGCTCGGCCAGCTCGTCCGGATATCGGTTGTCCGCGCCCGGCGTGGAGATCGCACCGTCGGTGATCGAGTCGCCGAGCGCCACGACCGTGCCGGTCGAGTCGCCGTGCCCGCCGGACCGGTGGGCTCGGTCGCGTCCACCGGCCACGTCCACGCCGGACAGGTAGTACCACGAGTGGCTGGTCTCGCCAGCGTATGGCTGCCCGCCGTGGTCGCGAAGGTGGTCACCGGTGGCGCGGTAGGTGGTGGTCAGGCCGCCCTCGTGGAACGTCGCGGGGCCGGTGGGGGTGGCGAAGTACAGCGTGACGGTCAGCTTCTCCAGTGCTCTCGTCTGTAGGAGCGTCGGGTCGGAAGCCAGCTCACCGCCGGTGGGCACGGTCGGCGAGAACGAACCGCGGAAAGTCAACGGGCGCACCGTGCCTAGCCTGACCGCGGCGCCGCCGCCGGACCTGGCGATCGTCGCACCGGTGAGTCGCAGCGGAGCGCTGCCGTAGCGATTGGACAACCGGACGCGGAGCGCCGTCCCGCCCTTGCTCACCCGCACGACCTGGCGGAGCGACTGGTCGGCGAACCCGTCCATCGACCAGTTCGGACCGAACCACTCGTTCCCCGGCATCGGATGTTGGACGGCCGTCCCCCAGCCGGCGATCCAGCGCAGACCCGCCGTCGTGGTGGCCGAGGCGGCGGCCGCTGTCGTCGCGGTCGTTGCGCTTGCTGCCGCCGTTGCCGCGGTCGCTCCGGCCGGCCCGAACACGGCAGCCATGGCAGCAAGCACGGTGAGCATTGCCCTGGCCAGGACGGTTGGGCGGGACGCGCCGGTCGTGGACATCAGGTGTCTCCTTCAAAAGCCGACCGCAGGCCCAGAGGAGGACCCGAGGTGTGAACACGTACGTACTGACCGCGCGACGAGGTCGAACTCATCGGTCGGACTCCACCCGGGCCTTGACGAGGCTTGTCGACGGCGAACCAGGCGGCCAACCCCCGCACGCATCTCGGACCGCCATCCACTCAGCCGTTATATGCGGAGTCTGTTGTTGCGTTGGGGGTTTCGGTGGGGGTCGATCCAGTCGGGTGGGATGAATGCGGGGTGGCCGTCGACTGCGGGGCGGATCTGCCAGGTGCCTTGGTGGATGAGTCGGTGGTGGTATCTGCAGACGAGGACGCCGTTTGGGCGATCACGTCGGCCTGCTCGACGTTGATCTCACCGGCGTTCAACAGGGTCTGGGTCAACACCAGAGAGCTGTCCAGATCCTTGGCGAGTTTGACTCGGCGGCTGGCCTGGGCGGGCCGGATCTTCAGTAGTCCGGACACCCAGGTGCCCGTGCTGGTCGCGCCGGCGGTTCTGCCCAGGTTCGCGCCGGTCGACCTCCCGGATCGCGGCCAACAGGCCAAGACCGGCGCGGGCGCCAGTGCCGGTGTCGGCGCGGGTGGTGGTGACCGCTTCCATGATCCAACCATTGACGTGACCACCGACAACCGCGGACCCGAAAACCTGCCCAGTAAGACGATTCCGAAGATCCCTCGGTCCGGCCGGCGTCGTCACCGCGCCGGAACCGGATGGCCATGATCCCGCAGTGCACGTGCCAACCCCGCGGCGTTAACCACGCTGTCACACGTCGGAAATCGCCGGGTATCGCTCGCCGGCTTAGGTTGATGTGACTGTGCGGCGTCGCCTGTCGCAGACGCTCAGTCGACCATCCACCATCGACCTTACTGACCTGACAAGGCGGGAGCAGCGTGACCTACAAGGCTGAGTACATCTGGATCGACGGGACTCAACCCACCGCGCGGCTGCGGTCGAAGACGAAGGTGCTCGCCGACGGAGCGGAGCCACCCCTCTGGGGCTTCGACGGGTCGAGTACGAACCAGGCACCGGGCGACAACTCCGACTGCGTACTCCGCCCAGTCTTCTCGTGCCCCGACCCGGTGCGTGGCGGCAACGACGTACTCGTTCTCGCCGAAGTGCTTGGGATCGACCTGACCCCGCACCCGTCCAACACTCGCGCGGCCCTCGAGAACGTAGCCAGGAAGTATGCGGCCGCCGAGCCGCTGTTCGGTCTGGAGCAGGAGTACACCTTCTTCAAGGACGGCCGCCCGCTCGGGTTCCCCGCAGGAGGCTATCCCGCGCCGCAGGGCATCTACTACTGCGGAGTGGGAGCGGACGAGGTGCACGGCCGCGACATCGTCGAGGCCCATCTCGACGCGTGTCTCGAGGCCGGGCTACTCATCTCCGGCATCAATGCGGAGGTCATGCCAGGGCAGTGGGAGTTCCAGGTCGGGCCGCTTTCTCCGCTGGCGGTGTCCGACCAGCTCTGGACGGCCCGCTGGCTGTTGTACCGGATCGCGGAGGACTACGACGTCGCAGCGACGCTCGACCCCAAGCCGGTGAAGGGCGACTGGAACGGTGCCGGGTGCCACACCAACTTCTCCACCAAGGCCATGCGTGAGGGATACGATCCGATCGTCGCCGCGTGTGAGGCGCTTGGCGCCAAGGCGGACGAGCATGTCCGCAACTACGGTGCGGGCATAGAGCACCGCCTCACCGGCATGCACGAGACCGCCATGTGGACCGAGTTCTCCTATGGCGTGTCCGACCGTGGCGCGTCGATCCGTATCCCCTGGCAGGTGGCCCAGGACAAGAAGGGCTACATCGAGGATCGCCGACCCAACGCGAACGCGGATCCGTACGTGGTGACGCGCCTCATCACTGAGACCGTCTGCAGCGCCCAGCTCTGAGTCTCGACGCTCAACACCATAGGGCTCACGCCCGACGGCTGATCTCGATCGTCCACCGGCCCGCCTGCGGCAGGTCGACGGTGACGGTGCCGCGATCGCGCACATGGGGCACCGCGATGCCGTTCACCCGCACCGCGCCCCCATCCCATGCGTCGGGGACGGCGAGGGTGACCGGAGTCCGGTGGGTGGCGTCGGCGTCCGCGGTGACGCGGTCGGCAGTCCACCGGACGTGGAGCGTGCGGGTGCGGGGAGCCGCGGCGAGGAGAGTCCGTTCGGTCCCCACAGCCACCCCGCCCCACGTCGCTGCCGCCACCGGCTCGGCTCCGGTGTGTCGGACCCATGAACCTGGGCGTAGCTCGTCGGTGGTGTCGCCGACCCGGACCCGGGCGGCGTCGGCGGAGGTGTCGACGTGCACGTCAGCGGGGACGCGGTCGCGGAACGGAACGAGGACGGCGGCGAGCTCGCTCCCTGCCGGGTGGACGGCGAGCCCGTGCAGGGCCTGCCAGTGCGGGCCGTCGGGGGTCGGGACGGACGTCATACCCTCCGACGTCTCATACGTCGCGGACCCGATAGCCGGCACGACCGCGACCAGGCCGGGTCCCTTCGCCGAGACGAACGTGCCGGCCGAACGCTCCGTCCAGGCGCTCAGCCCGTGCAGCAGCCACCGCCACGACCCCGCGCCGGAGAGGACGTCGTGGACGAACCAGTACCCCTCGACCTGCGGGCCCGGTCGTACGAACACCAGGGTGCGCCGGTGCCGTCGCCCCCACCCGTCGTGGAAGGCGACGACGACGTCGAGGTCGGCCAGCTGGGCGGCGGTCTCGACGGTCGCGTCGCGGTCCGCGGACAGCTCCGCGCGGTCGGGCACCACGGTGTTGTGGGCATGGGTGGCCTGGAACCACGAGTGGTACGCCGGGTCGTCGTACGACTGCGGCCCACCGGCCTCCCACGCCAGCGGCGCGCCGTGGCCCCACAGGACGAAGTCCAGGCAGGCACGGTGGCTGTGTGACTCGAGCTCGTGCGGGATCGCCGGGCCGCAGTTCAGCACGGCATAGAGCGAACCCGGTGTCCAGCCCTCCCGTGACACGACGTACCCGCTGCCGCCGAACTGACGGAGGCACTCGTCGGGATGGGCCGCCTCGGTGGCCTGCCACGCGGCATACGGCTCGCACCCGTCGCGAGGCGGCAGCGGAGCGAGGACCTGCCGGATCTCCTCCGCTGCCATTGCCTGGCTGGCGACCGCCTTGTACGCCGGCTCGCCGAACAGATAGTGCCCGCGGACGAGCAGCGGTCCCGCCGCGATGGCGCCGGAGTCCTGGAACGGCGGGAGCCAGCCTTCGGGAGTGGCCAGATCGACCACCCAGTCGTACATCAGCTTCAGCTGTGGATGGCGAACGAGGTCCCAGCCGAGATAGGCCTCGGCGTGCAGGGCCGCGTCGAAGAGGGTTGTCAGGCTGAGGCGATGGTAGTCGGGTGCGCGTTCGTGGTGTCCGCCGTCGTCGTAGACGTCGAGGGCGAGGTGCTCCTCGATCCGTTCCCGGCCGATGGCCGCCCAGCCGGAAGCCTCGGCGAACTCGGGAAACAACCCGGCCAGGGTCAGCAGCGTGCAGGCGCCGACGAGCTGCCAGTTGCCGTACCGGAAGGCGTCGTGCTCGTCGGCCAACCAGCGTGCGCCTCCCAGCACCGACCCGAGCAGCCTGAGCCGCGTCGCGTCCGGCAGGCCGTCGCCAGCGAGCTTGTCGCCGGCCAGGTCGAGCGCGTCGGCGAAGAGGCGGGTCCGGCTGGCGACGCCGAGCGTGTACCAGACGACGTCGAGGCCGGGCCAGTCGCCGCGTACCTCCTCGCGCGAGGCGTACCAGCAGTCGAAGAGCCCGCCCCACGACGTCAGCCAGTGGCCCTCCCCCGTGAGCGCGTAGCTCTCCAGTAGCGGCCGGGTCCAGCCGAGGTAGTGGTAGCCGTAGAGCCGGGAACGCCCGAGCGCGCGGTCGGTGAACGACGGCTGCTCCCGCCGCGCCGCCTCCGCGTCCGCAAGAACGCCTTGACGCTGCTCGTCGCCCAGGACCTCCACCTGGGCACGGATCGACGGGAGGGGCAGCGGCCGGCACGCGGAGGAGAAGTGGGTCAGCAGTGCCGCCGTGGCGGCGTCGCGACCACGCTCCTGCCGGGCCTGACGGAGTCCGGCGAGCTCGGGTCGGTGCGGGTCGAGTGCATCGAGGAGAGCGGGTACGCCGAGGTGTCGGATCCGGGTCGCGTCGGCGTGCGGTGGCTTCTCGACAGGAGCCGGCTTCTCGACAGCAGCCGGCTCCTCCTCGGGACCCCGCGTCTCGACAGGAGCGTCGGTCACAGGTGTGTTCCTCGTTTCCGGGCAGCCACGAGCGGACCTAGCCGGTGGGCCGGTCGGACTCGGGAGTGATGAGCCGGTAGAACTGCCGCGGACGTCCCCGACCCGCGGCCGGCGGTGGCGGCATCGGCCAGGCGAACCCTTCGCGTACCAGGTCGCCGAGTAGCCGGCGGGCGGTGCGCGCACTGGAGCCCAGGACCGCCGCCGCCTGCTCAGCGTCCACCACGACCGGCCCACCCGCGCCACCACTCTCGTGGAGCGCCTCGGTGAGCTCCCGGACGATCGCGTGCTCCTTCGCCCGGGCAAGCGCCACCGTGCGCGGCTGGTCGTGGCCGCGTGCCGGCAGGGCCAGCACGGTCCCGTCCTGCTTGATCACGCAGCACCGGTCGCCACCGTCGCGGGCAGCGCGCGTGATCGCCTGCTCCGCGCGTTCCTCCGCCTCGGCCGCGGTCGCGCCGAGCCCGAGGCCGACGTCCACCTGGACGCCGAGTGCGTCCTGGACGGCGGCGACGAACGGAGCGACCCGGAAGTCGTCCGTAGCCCGCTGGAGCGAGCCCAGCGTGGTGGCGACGAAGTAGCTGCGCTCGTCCCGCGGCAGAACGGTCGCACCGCTGGCCCTGGCCTCCCTCGCGAGGATCTGGTGCACGCCGAGCCGGAGCTCGTGCTGCCAACCGAGCGACGTCGCACCGGTCGGGGCCGGCGGCAGCACCACCAGGCCGACCGCGATCTGCGCGTCCTCGAGCCGGGTACCACTGCCGAGCAGGGCCGCGGTGCGCAGCGCCACCCGGAACGACGAGACCGCCGGCAGCACCCGGAACGCGGGAACGCCCGCGCGTTCCAGCCGCCGGGCGACCGACCTGACCGTGGTAAAGGCGGCGACCGTCCGCCCACGCTGGTGGAGATCCTCGTGCCAGGCGGCGAACGTCGCAGCGGTGGACGGGCTCTCGTACGACTTCACCCGGACCCGGCGGACCGGCAGCCCGATCTCGGCGTACGCCTCGTGCACGTCACTGCGGCTGAGCGAGTCGACGCTGATCCTGGTGAGGTCGACCTCGCTTTCGATCGAGGCCCGCAGCATGGTGCTGAACAGCGCGGCACCGCTCATGGGGACGAACGTGGCCGGCACGTCGAGGACCTCTGCCTCGGCGACGATGTCGTACGGCAACGGCCCGGTGAACAACAGCACGTCGACGTCGTCCTGCAGCTTGGCCGCCTTGGCCGGTGCCTCGGTTTCGGTGCGGTAGGACGCGCCGACCAGCCGCCACGACGGACCCGGAGGCTGCCCGGGCGCCCGGCCGAGGAGGACGATCCGCTCGACCAGGTCGCGTGGCCCGACGACACCGATGGCGATGTCGGCGCCCCGTCGCTGGTGTCTGTGAGGTGGGCGTTCCATCCGCATCTGACCCTTGTCCTGGCAGGCGTTCTGGATGAGGGATCTAGGTCTCGAACCGTATCCGGTTGCGGAGTGTCCCGAGGGGGCCGATGGTGACCTCCGCGGTCGCGCCGTCGCGCAGCGGGCCGATCCCGTCGGGCGTGCCGGTGGCGATGACGTCGCCGGGCTCGAGCGTCATCACCGCGGAGATGTAGCAGAGCAGGTCGGCCACGCCGAAGATCATCGCGCTGGTGCTGCCGTGCTGGCGGACCTCGCCGTCGACGCGGACGGACACCTCCAGCGACTGCGGATCCGGCACCTCGTCGGGGGTGAGCAGGAACGGTCCGGTCGGCCCGTAGCTGTCGAAGCTCTTGGTGAAGTCCCACGGGTGCTGCTGGGCGATGTCCGCCAGCTGCAGGTCTCGGGCGGTGAGGTCGTTCATGATCGTGTAGCCCGCCACCGCGCCGCGCCACGACTCGGCCGTGAGCCCGCGGCTGCGCCGGCCGACGACCACGGCGAGCTCGCCCTCGTGGTCGATCCGCCGCGAGACCGGCGGGACGACGACCTCCTGGCCGTGTCCGCACAGGCTGTTGGGGCCCTTGAGGAAGATCACCGGGCGTTCGGGCGGCGTGAACCCGCCTTCCTGCGCGTGGGCCTGGTAGTTGAGCGCCAGGCAGATCACCTTGCCGGTACGCGTGAGGGGAACCGCGAGCGGGCCGTCGTCCACGTGCCGCAACTCACCTGCGGCGCGGAGCGCCTCGCGGAGGGCCGGTCGTTCGAGGGCCTCCCGGGCGCGGCCGGCGAGCTTGTCGCGGTCGGGCAGGTCGAGCAGCGCGAACGTGTCGGTCGGCGCGTCGGGAACCACGCGGTCCAGGCGTACCAGCCAGTCGTCGGGGAGCCCGAGGGCGAGGCGCGGGCCGTCGGCGGTCGGCAGCACGGCGAGTCTCATGGCGTACGCCTTTCTTGGTGGTCCGGCCGGGGTGCGAGGGGAGGCGCGAAGGCGGGGTCGTCGGGCCGGAAGCGGCGGACCAACCGGCTCGCCGAGTCGCCGAGCACCTTGGCCAGGTCGTCGTCGGCGAGGTCGGCGAACAGCGTTCGGCCGAGTGAGTACCGCAGGTCGATGAACGGGAAGTCCGAGCCGAACAGCACCCGGTCGGGTCCGACGATCTCGACCAGCCGGCGTACCCAGTAGCTGGTCATGAACGAACCGCAGAGCTCCAGCACGAGGCCGGGGTGCCGGGCGGCGAGCTCGGCGGCCTCCTCGAAGTGCGGCCGTCGGGCGCCGCTGTGGCCGAGGACGACGGTGGCGGCGGGGTGGCGTTCGGCGAGGGTGGCGAAGTGCCTCAGGTCGTCGAACGCCGAGCCGGCCCAGCTGTGCACCAGCACCGGGAACCCGAGCTTTTCGGCGGCCCTCCACACCGGCTCGTACCGCGTGCCCGTCGCGGGGTACTCGTGCAGGTCGGGGTGCAGCTTGACGCCGACGAACCGCGGGTCGTCGATCCACCGGGCGAGCGTCGCCTCGGGGTCGTGGTGGGGGTTCACGACGACCAGGCCGCGGAACCGGCCCGCCGCCCGGTCGACCAGCTCGGCCGTCAGGGCGTTCCCGCGTACGACGTCCAGCTCCAGCGCCAGGTGGGTCGACACGAACGCGACGCTCACACCGCACCGGTCCATGACGCCGACCATGCCGGGGACGTCGTGGTCGGGGATGAAGAACCGGCTGTACGGACCGGCGTGGGCGTGGGCGTCCACCACCCGTACACCCTCCAGCGGCCGCCGCGAGAACAGCGCGGCCCGGCCCCGCTCGCCAAGCGGTCCGGCCGTCGTCGCTTGTTCGGCCGTCACCGAGCCGGTCACGGTGCTAGTCACGGGGACACCACTCCCTCCAGCAGCTGGCGGAGCGTCCCACCACCGACGGCCGCCACCGCCTCGTCGTCGAGGTCCGACCACAGCAGCCGGGTCACCGCGTCGGCGGGATCGCGGAGCGGGAACCCGGTGCCGAACAACACCCGGGTCGGACCGAACCGCGCGACCAGCCACTCCAGCAGCTGGTGCGTACCGAGGTACGACAGGTCGACATGGACGTTCGGCCGCCGGTCCAGTACGCCGACCATCGGGCGGGCGACGCGGTACCCCGTGCCGGTCACCACCACGGACAGGCCGGGGTGCCGTTCGGCGAGCGCGTCGACCGTCGTCCAGGGCGCCTGGTCCAGGTCGAGGAGCAGCAGGCTGGCCCGCTCCTCCAGGCCGGTGAGCAGCTTGGCCAGGTCGGGGCCGAGCAGGTCGTAGCCGTGGTCGGCGGGACAGGCCCGGAACGCCCGCACTCCCGCGGCGGCCGCGCCGGCGAGGTACTCGATCGCTGGCGGTACCTCGCCGCAGGTGTCGGGGAGCACCATCCAGCACGGCTGCAGCCGGGCCGTCGCTGCGGTTTCGGTGAGCACCAGCTCGTTGCCGCGCGCGACCTCGTGTCGCCACGCGTGGGTGTGGGTGACGAGCGCCGAGGCGATGCCGAACCGGTCCAGGTGGGTCAGCAACGCACCAGCGTCCTCCGCGCACGGTCCGGTGGCGATCCGGCCGGTCATGGCGTTGGCGTCGAAGAGCCACACCGCGGGTGGCGGACCGCCGGTGTGCGTGTCGGCGAGTGGATCCGTCGGTTCGTCGCGTCGTTGTGCGGACGTCACCCGGTCGCACCCCTGCGAACGAGCCGGACCGCCTCGAGCACGTCCGCCATCTCCCCGACGGGGGCGAGCAGAAGGTTCTGCGGCAGCCACACGGTCTCGGCACACGCCCGCTCGCAGACGGGCAGCCGCACGTCGGCGTACCGCGTGCTAGCCCGGGCGGCGTCCCAGCCCGTGGCCGCCCGGTCGAATGTCGCCTCGGTGAACAGCTCCTGCTGGTACAGCGGCAGCGGATAACCCGAGGAGGCGGGGATGCCGTGGTGCACGAGTGCGGCCACGAAGTCGTCCCGCGACAGGCCGCCGAACTCCGCCGCGTCGTAGCGGAAGAGGTACAGGTGATGGGCATGCACGCTCGCGCGGCGATCGCGTCCGAGGGGCCGGAGGCCGGGAACCTTCGCCAGCTCCTGGTCGAGGACCGCCGCGCACTCCTCCCGACGGGCGATCTGGTCGGGCAGCCGGTCAAGGCCGGCGAGCAGGATCGCCGCCTGCCACTCGGTGAGCCGGTGGTTGCCGCCGACCCGGTGGTGCGCGTACCACGCACCGGTGCGCCGGCGGCCGCAGTTGTGCAGCTCCCAGGCCTGCTCGGCGAGGTCGTCGTGGTTGGACGTGAGCGCGCCTCCCTCACCACAGGTGAGGTTCTTCGACGCCTGGAAGGACCACGAGCCGAACGCCCCGAACGCACCGACCGGGCGGTCGTTCCACTGTGCGCCGTGCGCGTGCGCGGCGTCCTCGATGAGCGCGAGCCCGTGCCGGTCGCAGAGGGCGGTCAGGGCGTCGAGGTCGACCGGGTGACCGCCGAGGTGGACGGCGATCACCGCCCTTGTGTGGTCGGTGACGGCCGCCTCGACCGCCGCCGGGTCGAGGTTGTAGGTCTCGGGATCGAGGTCGGCGAACACGGGGAGCGCGTTGACGCCGAGGACGGCGGTGGCGGTGGCGACGAACGTGTACGGCGGCACGATCACCTCGTCGCCGGAGCCGACACCGAGCGCCCGCAGTGCGATCTCCAGGCTCACGGTGCCGTTGCTGACGCCGAGCCCGTGCCGGCTGGCGGTGGCATCGGCCCAGCGGCGTTCGAACTCCCGCTTGAGCGGACCGTCGACCCCGGCCCAGATCCCTTCGTCCAAGGCCCTTTCGAGGCCCTTGCGCTCACCCTCGCCGGGTGGCGGCGGCCAGGTCGGCCAGGGGCGGGTGCGGACGGGCGTGGTCCGTGTCAGGACGGGTGAGCTCACGGCGCTGCCTCCTCGCGTGGTGCGGACGCCTGGTGGACAACGGGATCCACCCGCTGGAGCGTTCCCGTCGCGGCGGATCGGTGCAGAGCGTCCAGAACGGCGGTCGTGACGGCGGCGCTCCCCACACTGACCAGTGGTGGGGTACCCGAGCGCACGCAGTCGACGAAGTGCCACAGGCAGTCGCGGACCGCCCCCGCGGGGACGCCGTGCACGGACCGCTGCAGCATCGTCCGCGGATACTCGTACGTCTTCGTCGTCGCGAGCTCGAGCTGTTCACACTTGCGATCCAGGTGGATGACGCCCTCGGCCCCGACCACCTCGAGGAACGAGTCGGTCATGGTGGGGAAGGTGTCGGGATAGACCCAGCAGGACTCGAACGTCGCAACGGCGCCGCCCGCGTACCGCACCTGGGCCTGCATCGCATCTGGGGTGTCGATGCCGAGGTCGCGCAACTTCCCCTTGACGGCGGTGGCGAACACCTCGACGGGCTGGTCGTCGAAGAACCACGTGAGCAGGTCGATGTCGTGGCTGGACAGGAACCACGCCGGCGTGGTCTGCGCGGCCCAACTGAGCATCTGGGTGGGCACATAGATCCGGTCGTTCTTGCGGGCGTAGCCGACCACCGGGGCGCCGAGGTCGCCGGCCCGGATACGTTCGTACGTCTCGGCGTACGCCGGAACCCAACGGTGGTTGAACAACACGCTCGCGACGACGCCCGCCCGTTCCACCGACGCGGCGATCCTCGCCGCGTCGGCGCTGGAGGTGGCGAGCGGCTTCTCGATCAGGACCGCCTTGCCGGCTTCAGCGGCGGCGACCGCCACGTCGGTGTGCAGGTGGTCCGGTGTCGCCACCAGGACTGCGTCGACCTCGGGATCGGCCACCAGGTCGGCCCAGTCCGGGGCGACGCGCGCGCCGACCCGCCCGGCCACCTCGCCGGCCACCACGGCGTCGCGGCTGGTGATCGTCGTGACCGTCACGGCGGGGTGCGTCGCCAGGGTCTGCGCGTGTGCCGCACCCATGACTCCGGTGCCGACGACGCCGAACCGTACGTGCTCAACCACGGGCCATCACTTCTTCGACAGCAGGTCGGTCCAGTCCTGCTCGACGTCGGCCAGCGCGTCGGCGGCAGCCTGGTCTCCGGTCATGTACGCACGGATCCGCTCGAGGTAGGCCTCGTCCAGCTCGAGGTCGACCTTCGTGCCCAGGTCCTTCGTCTTCACCTTCGGAAGTTCCTCCACCACGGCCTTGCGGGCGGCATCGGCCGGACTCTTGACCTCGACGTCGGTGAAGAACGGGTCCTCCAGGGTGTCCTTCGTGGAGGGGAAGATCGTGACCAGCTTGCAGAACTCCAGCTGGGCCTCGGCGCTGGTGACGTACTCGATGAACTCGGCGGCCTGTTCCTTCACGTCACTCTTGGCGGGGATCGCGAAGGTCTGCATGCCGCCGATGATGAAGTCGCCGGTCGTCCCGGTCACCGCGTGGCCGACCGCCAGGTCGGTGTAGGTCTTGGCGGCGTTCTTCTCGATGTCGAGGAGCTGGAACGGCAACCCGTCGACGGACGCCGCGGCCATGCCGTTGGCCACCGTCTGCGGGAGGTTCCGGATGTTCTCGCTCACCGCGCCGGGGCAGATGGTGCCGTCCTTGTAGGCGGCGCGGAACTTCTCCAGCACCTGGGCGTTCTCCGGCGTGTTGAGCGCCGGCTTGGTGCGGTCGGCGCTGAGCGGCTCCGCGCCGTTGGACAGCAGGACGTCGAGGGTCGGCAGCGCGTTGAACGCACACGCGTCGGTCCTCTGGGCGACCTGCTGGCCGAGGTCGAGTGCCTCGTCCCAGGTCTCGGGCAGATCGTCGGTGCCGACGCCGGCCTCCTGCAAGAGGCTGGAGTTGTACCACGCCACCGGTGCACCGCCGTTGTACCACGGGATGGCGAGCAACTTGTCGTCGCGGCGTACGGACTCGACCAGGCCGTCGATGTAGGGCGCGAGCTCATCCTGGTCGAAGTACGGCGTGAGGTCGGAGAGGCTCTCGCCGAACTGGTCGACGCGCATGTCCTCGATGTTGACCGCGTCGGGTACGTCGTCGGTGGCCAGGGCGGCGAGGAGCTTGCTCTCGACGTCGGTGCCGGGGACGTCGACCCACTTGATGGTGATGTCCTCGTGGCTCTTCTCGAAGCCGTCGATGAGCCCCTCGACGTACTCGCCGTAGTTCTTCTTCAGGTTGATGGTCCAGAACTCGACGGTCACCGGCTCTCCGCTCTTCTGAGCGGTCTGCTGCGTCGTGTCGGTCCCGCTCGTCCCCGGGACGCAGCCGACGCAGACCATGCCGGCGACGAGGCTCGCCGCCAGCAGCTTGGCCACCCGTGCCATGGACGAACCTCCGCGCCAGGAGCCGTTGACGGGTCGTCCGACCGGCTCGTATTGTCTGGGATCGTATTGCGAATTACGGACGGCCATAAATCGACCGCCTGTGAGCAGCATACGACGCGTCGAGGTGATGTCAAGGCACGGACACAGCCGGCGGAGGCCGCCATGAAGACACCGCACCGGTGGTGGGTCCCCTACCTTTTCCTGCTGCCAGGACTCACGTTCTTCGCCGTGTTCTTCGTCTGGCCCGCCCTGATCGCGGTCCAGGTCGCGTTCCTCCATTACGACGTCGTGAGCCCGCCGCGGTTCGTCGGACTGGCCAACTTCCAGGCACTCGCGGCCAGCGCGGAGTTCTGGCAGGCGTTCTGGAACTCCGTGAAGTTCCTCGCGCTCTTCCTGCCGCTCGTGATGGTGGTGCCGCTGCTGCTCGCTCTTGCCGTCAACACCAGGTTGCGCGGGATCAAGGTCTTCCGGCTCGTCTACTACCTCCCCGTGATCACCTCGATGGTGGCGATCGCGATCGCGTGGGCGTTCGTCTTCCACCCGCGCGGCATCCTCAACTGGGCGCTGCTCGAGGTCGGGCTGATCCACCAGCCGATCCAGTTCCTGCTCGACCCGGCCTGGGCGCTGCCCGCGGTCGTCGTCGTCGAGGCGTGGCAGGGCGCGGGCTACTTCATGATGATCTACCTCGCGGGACTCCAGTCCATCCCGTACGAGCTGCACGAGGCGGCGCAGCTGGACGGCGCGGGCTGGTGGCGGCGCTTCGCCCACGTGACGGTCCCGCTGATCCGCCCGTACGCCGCGGTCTGTCTCGTGCTCGGCGGGATCATGGCCATGCAGTCGTTCGCGTCGATCTTCGTGATGACCCGCGGTGGACCGCAGGGGGCGTCCACCACGCTCGGCTTCTACATCTGGTCCGAGGCGTTCGAACACTTCAACTTCGGTTACGCCAGCGCGGTGGGACTCGTCCTCTGGGCGATCCTGGTCCTCTTCGCCCTCGGCAACTACCGCCTGACCCGAGGGGAGCCGGTCGGATGACGCCCGCGCGCCGCCGCACGATCCTGCACCTCGCCGTGCTGGTGCTCGTTGCCTGCGTCTTCGTGGTGCCGTTCCTCATCCTGGTCACCACCGCCCTGAAGTCGCCGGACCAGCCGGTCTACTCGTTCCCGCCCGAACTGCTGCCGCTCCCGCCGGTCTTCGACTTCTTCGTCGACGCGTGGACGGCGGTCCCCTACGGCCGCTATGTCCTCAACTCGGTCATCTACGTCGCCACGACGGTGCCGGCATACCTCGCCATCTCCGCCCTCACGGCGTACCCGCTGGCCCGCTACCGTTTCCGCGGCCGGCAGGTCATCTTCTACGCGATCCTCTCGACGCTGTTCCTGTCGCCGGAGGTGATGCTGATCCCGCGGTTCCTCATCGTCTCGTCGTTGGGGCTGGTCGACACGTTCGCCGGCGTGGTCCTGCCCGGCGTCCTGTCGGCGACCGGGATCTTCCTGCTGCGGCAGGCGTTCGCGGGCATCCCGCAGGAGCTTCCCGACAGCGCGCGGATCGACGGCGCCGGCGAGCTGCGGATCTTCTGGAACGTGATGTTGCCGCAGGTCCGGCCAACGCTCGCCGTGCTGGCCATCTTCGGGTTCGTCAGCGTCTGGAACAACTTCCTCTGGCCGCTGGTCGTCCTCAAGGACGCGGGGAAGTACCCCGTCGCGCTCGGGCTCGCCTATCTGGCCGGCACGTTCGGCGCCGATGCCCGCACCGCCGCGGCCGGTGCGGTGATCGCGATGGTCCCGGTCGTCGCGTTCTTCCTCGCGATGCAGAAGCACTTCGTCGAAGGGATGGCCGGCGCGGTCAAGGGTTGACCCCGGCAGCACCACACACAGCACCACCAGCCGTTCGTGGACGTCGGCCGAAACCCTTGACACCCCCACAACCGGAGCCTACTTTCGGTCCTGGTCATAAATGGGTTTTCGGTCAGCAGTAAAACTGGCCGGATATCAGGGGAGGACGTCCATGCGAGGTCGAGCCAAAAGCCGAGGCGCCCTGTCGTTGCTCGCCCTGGCCCTGACCGCCCTGGTCGCCACCCTGCTCGCACCGGGGCCGGCAGCCGCCGCCGAAGACCTCGTGCTGGCCGACTTCGAGTCCGCCGACGCCCTGGACGGTGCGACCTTGCCGGCACCGGACCTCGACAGCGCCAAGGTCACGGACACGTTCGCCAGCGAAGGAAACGCGTCGATGCAGCTCGACATAGGCGCGTTCGACTCCAAGGCCGGCCTGGTCTTTCCCCGCATCTGGCTGAACGTCGGGTCGACGCTGCCGGAGGTGGACTGGACCCAGCGGCGCTACCTCCATGTCGGCATGGCGAACGCCTCGGCCGAGCGGGCCCGCCTGTACGTCGTGGTGTGGGATGACGACGGCCGCTACCTCCTTCGTTCGCAGTGGGCCGAGCCGTTCGAGCACCGCGTGTTCGAGGTCAGGACGGCCGACATCGCGGCCGCGGGTGTCGACCTGAGCCGCCTCGACAAGATCCAGCTCAGCACCGAGCGCTCCCCCAGCCCCAAGCGGCTGTACGCCGACGACATCCGGCTGACCGACAACCCGACCGACGTCCCTGCGGAGCAGGCCCGGGTCGCGTCCGCGCTGGTCGGCCTGATGGATCTGCGCGGAGCACTCACGAAGGCATCGGACGCGCTCGACATGGTGCGAAAGCGGATCACGCCAGGGCCGTCCGGCCCGGACCAATCCCTGATCGAGCAGGCGGACGCACTGCAACAACAGCTGGACACGTACGCCGACCAGATCGGGTCGGTCGCAGACTCGGTCGGGGAGGCGCGCGAGATCTGGTTCGGACTGACCGACATCCGCTGGCGGGTCAGGCGCCTGTCCACCCTGGTGGATGCCCGGAGGGCGCGGCCGACGGCACCGGTCGGGCTGGGGTTCGCGGACTCGATGTCGCGCGTCTATCCACGAGACCTCCCCTGCGACTGCGACTTCACGTCGCCGACCTTGGACATGGTCCGCGGCGAGCACGAGAGCATCCAACTCGTCGCGCTGCCGTACACGACGCCTCTGGCCGGTGCACGGGTCCAGGCCAGGATCGTCGACGACCGACCGGGCGGACTCCGGGTCGACGCGCACCCGGTCGTCTCGCTGAACATGGCGCCCCCGGTCGACCAGCAGCCGGCCACGCCGACCGCGTTCCGGCCGAGCGTGTACGAAGGATGGACACCCGATCCCATCCAGACCGGCCGCGACAGCACGGACGTGGCCGCGGGCGACCTCCAGTCCTTCTGGGTGGCCGTCGAGGCCGCGCGTGACACCCGGCCCGGCGTGTATCCCGTCGAGCTCGAGCTGCGCGCGGACGGGATCGCGCCCCAGCGGGTGCGGATGAACGTGCAGGTGTGGGATCTCAGCATCGCCAGGGAGCCCGGCCTGCGTACGGCGATCGGGCACGATCCCAAGGCCTACGCCGAACCGTACGGTGTGACGGATCCTGCCGAGATCGCCGCGCTGGTCGAGGAGGAGTACGCGTTCCTGGGCGAGTACCTCCTGCAGGGCGACAACATCTACCGCAGCATCTACGAGGCGAACCCGCCGTCGGTCGAGAGCCTGCGCAGGATCGAGGAGAGGAGCGGCGGACTCCGGCAGTTCAACATCTGGTACTTCGACCCGCGCCTGTTCGACCTCGGCGCACCCGAGACCTGGGCGCAGCAGGCCGACGCGTTGTTCGACCGGATCCAGCCCTACGTCGACCAGTACCGCGCCGCCGGATTCCTCGACAAGGCATACCTCTACTGCTGCGACGAGACCCGTGCGGAGCACACCGAGGTGATCCGCTACGTCCTCACCCGGTTCAAGGAACGCTTCCCCGGCGTCCCGGTGCTCACGACCACCATCGACAACCAGATGGGTCGCGTGTCCGGGCTCGACGAGGTGATGGACTGGTGGGTCCGCGACGTCCCGTGGTACGACCCGGAGATCATCGCCGAACGCCACGCCGACGGTCGTGAAGCCTGGTGGTACCTCCACGCGGGCAACACGAACCCGACACCCAACGTCTTCATCAACTACGACCCGGGACAGCTGCGGACGCTGCTCGGTCCGATGATTCACCAGGCCGGCCTGGACGGGTTCCTCTACTACCGGGTGGACCGGTGGTACGGCCACGGGATCGTCGACGACGGTCCGCTCAGCAGCTGGGATCCGCGGACGTGGAACAACCGGGCCGGCGACGGGGCGCTGCTCTACCCCGGGCCGGACGGTCCGATCCCCTCGATCCGGTTGGAGAACATCCGCGACGGGCTCGAGGACTACAACCTGCTGGACGCCCTGCGCAGCGCCATCGACGAGGCGCCGGCCGACACCGATCCGAAGCTCCTCGCCCGGGCAGAGCATCTCCTCGCTGCCTCGGACGTCGTGACCGACAACTACGCCTACGAAGACGAGCCGGATGCCTACCGCCACTGGCGTTCCGAGGTGGCAAAGACGACCGCGCAGCTCAGCTGAGGGAGAGCGCCATGCCCCGAGAGAACAAGGCCGACCACACCAGCGCCGGCCAGCATCGCCCCGGCCCCGGCCCAGGGTCGAGCTCCGGCTCCACGCGGCGGACGTTCCTGCAACGCTCCGGCGCGGTCACCCTGGCAGCAGGAGCCCTCGCCGGTGGCCTGGCCCGACCCGCGTACGCCGCAACGGACAGCGTCTACCTCGACCGGCAGACCTGGGACGCCTGGCACGAGGAGTTCTACCGCAGCGGCGTCGACGGCCAGCCAGACGAGCCGAACGACGACACCGCCCACGGGAAGTCCGGCGGGTTGGGCTGGGGCCAGTCGTACGTCCTGGCCGCTCTCCTGCGGATGTACGCGGCGTACGGCGACACCCGCTATCTCGACCGCCTGGTCGAGAACACCGACCTCGTGCTCTCGGTCCGCGACAGCGAGCGCGGTGTCACCGACTACAAGGGCGAGTCGCTGCCGGCCTGGCGGGCCAACCACCCTTACACCGTTGGCGTGGTGGAACTCCTGGACGCATCAGGGCGGCCGACGCTGGAGGTCCGCGTCGGTCGGGTCTACAGCAGCTCCACCTCGGTGACGGTGGTCGCCGGGAGCGAGCCGGGGACGTTCGACCTCACCGTGCTGCACAGCCAGAGCGGCAACCGCCGCACCTACGTCGGGCTCAGCATGGATCCGGCCAGCCCGAACTACGTGGTGCGCCGGCTCTACGACGCCTATCCGGCCACCGTGCTGGGCACCGCACGCGACCTGCGGGAGACACCGAACGCGGCCGGGGATCCCGCACCGGGCACATACCAGATGACCTCGCTGCCGACCATCTTCGCCGTACACACCGGGATGATCACCTTTCCGATCGCGTCGTTCGTCAGGCTGGTGCGGCACTCTCCGCCGCTCCGTGAAATCCCGCGGTACCGGGAGAAGGCGGAGGAGTTCCTCCACGCGGTCCGCGAGGCCGTCGCCGTCCACGACCAGGAGTGGCGAGAGAACGAAGCGGGCGAGGGGACCCTCATCTGGCGAAAGGGTTCGGCGCAGCAGTGGGACGGTTCCGAGCAGCCGATCAACCAGACGCTAGGTTGGGGTCAGACCGTTGCCGAACTCGCCGTCATCACCGGTGAGGAGGAGTACCGGCACCGGACCAGGGCGATGGCGAAGATGCTCCGTGGCCAGCTCGCCGTCGACGCCGGTGACGCGTACACGTGGCACTATTGGCCGACGTTCGGAAACATCTACAACGGCTACCCGAAGACCGGGTCGCCCGAGACCGACATCTCGCTCTACAACCCGAACCTCGCCACCCCCGCACGGCAGATCGAGGACGTCTCCCACGCCGCGATCACCGTGGAGTTCGCGGCTGCTGCGTTCCGCGCCCACCTCGGGATGGACGGGCGTGACCTGGCCCGACTGGCGCGTACGTACACCCAGAACGTGGCGGGCGGTGCCTCGGCACACGTCCGTGTCGACGGAACCGGTGCGCTCAACCCCACCTACGCGCTCCAGACACCGCGGTGGATGCCGCTCGCGCCATGGGACGAGCAGGTCTTCCACCATTCCCTGGCCGTCTACGAGAACTACCAGCCGACCCCCGCGAGCCTCGGCGGCGTCTTCGGCTGGGTCCTCGGCAACGTCGCCTACCTCCACCAGTACGCACGACGCGGCCGCTGACGTCCTGCGGTCCTGACATACCGTGCGCGTCGCTTCCGGCGAACCTGGCGCTGACTCGCGCGGTTAGTCGTCGACGGGAGCGGCGGCGAATACGGTCTGGACGTGGGACGGCCACGCGCGCCAGGTCTGCGCGGGGACTCTGAGCGCGGGAGACCGCCATCCAAGCCAGCTCCGCTGGTAGACGATCGCCACCATCGTGCGTGCGCCGTCGGACTGGTTCGGCGTGCCGCGATGCCAGAGGCGGAGGTCTCGCAGGGCGATCGCGCCCACTGGGATGTTGAACCTCGCCGACGCGAGGGCACGAGCCCGGTCGGTCAGCTCTGCGCCCGCGTCGTCCGGGTGGTCCACGATCAGGTGCGAGCCGGGCCAGACCTCGGTGCTCCCGTTCTCCTCGGTGAAGTCGCACAGGGGGATGTTGAGGACGACACCGGTCGTCGGAGTCGGTACGCCGAGCCCGCTGCCGAAGACGGGACCCGCATCACGGTGGACCTGCTGGTGGGTCGAGCCCGGGAACGCGGTGTTGGAGTTGTACAGGCAGCAGCGGTAGTCGGTCCCGAGGACGGCGGCGAGGACCTGCGCGACGACCGGATGAGCCACGACGTCGACGTCGGCGAAGGGCGGGACGAGCGGCATCTGCATCTGGATGTGGTTCTGGCCGTCTGTCGGCTGCACGCTGCGACTGCCGTTCGGTGCGGCCCGCTCTTGGGCGAGCAGGTCGTCGTAGCTGGCCCTGAGGGTGGCGATCCGGTCGGCGTCGTAGGCGTTCCTGATGATCACCATTCCGGAGTCGCGGAAGGTACGCAGAGTCGCGGAGAGACGGGCGTCGTCCAGGAGACCCTCGCCGTGGGCCTCCGCCCCGGGCGAGCTGACCTCCGGTGTAGTGACGTTCACAGCCCTCCTCCACATCGCCCGGCACCTCGTCCGGAGAAAAGTCCAGTGAAACCTAGGCTGCCCTTTCGGGCCTGGTCAACGTCACGATGCGCCTGGTCGGGCACGGCCAAAACCGGCCCACCCGGCTTCTGCGCTCGTGATCGTTCTCGAGCCAACCGAAGACTTCCACGCGCAGGAAACAGCGCTCGCCCTGCTGAGAGCTGCGACGACCTGAACCGCCTTGCTCTCCGGCCCGTAGATCAACACCTCGCGGTCACGCAGTCGTCGCAGGTGGGCGGCGGGTGGGCGGCGGGCAGCCGAGGGCGCGCAGTTCGGCATGCCCTTCGGGCTCGCGGTCGGGCAGCAGGAGCAGCGTGCACGCCCGCTCGAACCGCGCGTCGAGCCGCTCCCACGCCGCGAGGGCCTCGGCGATGGCGTGGGGGTCGCGCTCGAGTCGTCCCCGGGCGCGGTCCAGGCACGCCGCGGTCCACCGGTGTTCGGCCGCCAGATGCTCGACCTGGGCGAGTCGCTCGGCGGCGTCCGGGAGGCCGGCGACGACGGCCAACTCGGCTCCGGCGGCGCGGGCGTAACCCTCCCACCAGCGCTCCGGGAAGGCCGCGTACGCCCGCTCGACCAGCACTCCGGCGCCCCCGCTGTCGCCTGCATGGATCGCGATCCGGGCGTCCACGAACGCCATGACGGCCATCAGGTCGGGACTGCCGGCCGGGTCGTCGCAACCGGCGACCGTGAGCGCGCGGGACCGCCACAGCTCATATCGCCCGTCGCCGCGTAGGCCGTGCACCAGTGCGGCCGTCGCGAAGGCGGACGACATCCACGTCATGGCGGGCGAGCCGTCGCGCACCCAGTTGTCCCACAGGGCCCGCGCGGCGTCGGCGGCCTCGTCGAACCCGCCGGACAGCGCGCGCACCCGGATGAGCCGTGGCGCCGACAGGTACGGATGGTCGCCGACCGGGTCGTGCCGGCGCGCCCGTTCCACGGCCTCGCAGGCTGCCGGCAGGTCGCCCGCCGCCAGCGTGACGGACGCAGCCATGTGGTAGCCA
>NZ_JBEFTW010000053.1:0-35749 GCF_040196095.1 Actinopolymorpha sp. B17G11 | reverse complement strand
CCAACGGCCGAACAAACACCTCAGGCTTACGAGCCATCACCACCTCCAGCAGCAAGCCTCCAGACTCACCACCGGACCGGTCAACACGACACGATTACGTCATCAACGTTTCCGGATGAGGCACTAGCGTCTCGAGTCCTGCTCGCCATCAACCACAACGCTGAGGATCTCATCGCAATCGTTTCATCCAGCACAGTCGTCTCGCTTACGCGAAGCAGTAACGCACGTAGTTGTCGAAAGGATCGATTGCATCTCTTCGCTGATGGGGCGCATTGCCACGGCGCCCAGTCTGAGAATGTGAAGCCATCCGGATGCCTTCCAGAGTATGTAGTTGAATAGCGCCGAAAGTATCCACCGCGTGCGTCTTCTAGTCCGTTTCCGCCAACTCCAAGATCGCCTTGAACTAGCACAAACCGGCTGAGCAGATAGCCAACCCGTTGCCCACTGGCGAGCAGCTCCATCGCATGTTCGGCATCGACGTAGGGTGAAAGTACCAGAATGCCGATCTGCGGGAGTTCTCTGTGGATCGCTCTGGCCATGCAGTCTTAGATGTCGTGTGTGGGAGGCATCCGAATGTCGACAATGGCCAAGTCTGGGGCTTCTCGCGGACCAAGCGACGAGACTTGCGCCGGCGCCGATCAGTCTCACCACGCCGAATCCCGACCGGGTGAGCAAGCTTGCCACGCCCCCGCGGAGCAGGAGGTCATTGTCGTCGGCCAGCATCACATGCCCCCGGCTCGCAACGGACCGGTGCCGTCCCGCTTCGGGCGGTCCGGACCCTCCATGGTCATCCCGGCGGTCATCTCAGCCAAGCCTCGACGGCGAGCACACAGGGAGGCGGGGGTGGGGACCTTCATGGGGAGGGTTGGTGACCGCTGCGTTCGCCGCCGGGTCTGACGTCCCGGCCCTGAGTGTCCGTGCGTCGATCGCGTTCAGCGTACCGTCGGTCGACGGCACGGATACTCGGCTCGGCCCCGCCGCGCCACACGCGTACCGGTGGCAGCCATGATCGGCGGCATGACGGGTCGCATGATCGGTGCGACTGGCCTGCTCACGGCCATCGTCAGCATCGTCTTCACCCTTCTCGTCGTCGCCGTCAGCGACATGCGCGAGTCGGCGGAGGTGCTGAGGCACTCTCGTGAGAGGCTCGCAGCAGCCAACCTAGTCGAGCGGGACATCATCGACCTCGAGACCGGCGTGCGAGGCTTCGTCATCACGCGTGAAGAGCGCTATCTCGAGCCGTGGGATGCCACCCGATTCCGCTTTCCTGCCGACGCATCGGAGCTGGTGCGCCTTGCCGACCAGCCTGGTCAGAGGAGCCGTGCACGTCGGGTCCTCGAGGCCGGTACGTCGTACATTCAGGGCTACGCGGCCCCGCTCGTGAGCGACGTGCGGCAAGGGGATGCGTCCGCGAGCAGCGTGGAGGCGACGGAGGAGGGGAGGCGGCGCGTCAACGCGCTCCGGCGCGAGCTCGACGGTTTCGCGGCGGTCGAGCGCGTCGCCATCACAGCAAGCCAGGAAAGAGCCGACGCCGATGCTCGGCAGGCGATCGTCGCGGCTTCGGTTGGCTTCGCCGGATCGATCGTGCTCGTCGTCCTTTTCGCGGGCTATCTGACCAGAGCGATCGTCGGCCCCGTCCGCAGGGTGGCCGCCATGGCAGGGAGGCTGGCTGGCGGTGACCTCAGCACCCGTATGTCCCAGACCGGTGTTGGGGAGATCGGCGCGCTCGAGCGTTCCTTCAACTCGATGGCCGAGTCGCTGCAGCGCAGCCGGGACGGACTCCGGCGGATCAACGACGAGCAGGCTGCGCTGCGGCGTGTGGCGACGATTGTCGCGCATGGGACGTCGCCGGATGACGTGTTCGCCGCGGTCGCGAAGGAAGTCGGGCTGCTCCTGGGTGCCGAGGCCACGAGGCTCCTGCGCTTCGAGGCCGATGGCAGAGCCACTGTCATGAGCGGCTGGACACGGGAAGGCGATCCCGTGCCGGCCGGCGGACGCATCGCGATCGGCGGGACTGTCGCCGCGATCGTGCGGCAGAGTGGACAGCCGGCGCGGAAGACGGAGCAGCTCAGTTGGGTCGCCGGATTTCTGCCGGGGCCGGGCCCCTACTCGGCGGTGGGCTCCCCGATCATGGTCGAGGGGAAGCTTTGGGGAGCGGTGACCGCCTTGTCGCCACACGACCGCCCGATGCCGCAGGGCGCGGACGTCCGGATGGGCGAGTTCACCGGACTGGTCGGCACCGCGATCGCCAACACTCAGGCGCGGGCCGAGCTGACTGCCTCCCGGGCGCGGATCGTCGCCGCCGCCGACCAGACGCGACGACAGATCGAGCGGGACCTGCATGACGGCATACAGCAGCGCCTCGTCTCGCTCACGATCAACCTTAGGGCTGTCGAGGCGAGCGTCCCGCCTGAGCTACCGGAGCTGCGCGCGGACATGGGCGAGCTCGTGGGAGGTCTGATTGGTGCGCTGGAGGATCTTCGGGAGACCTCACGTGGCATTCACCCAGCGATCCTGTCCGAGGGTGGCTTGGGGCCCGCACTCAAGACGCTGGCCCGTCGGTCCACCATTCCGGTGGAGCTCGACGTGGAGATCGCGCACCGGCTCTCCGAGCCGGTGGAGGCGGCGGCGTACTACGTGGCGGCCGAGGCTCTCGCGAATGCTGCAAAGCATGCCCACGCGTCGGTCGCCCGCGTCGAGGCCGGCATCCGGGACGGTCGATTGCATCTGTCGGTGCGGGACGACGGTGTTGGCGGCGCCGATCCGGTTCGTGGATCGGGCCTGATCGGGTTGACAGACCGGGTTGAGGCCATGGGAGGGTCGCTCGAGATCATCAGCCCTTCGCGACAAGGCACGCTCCTGCAGGTCGAGCTGCCCGTCGAGATCGACTAACCCCTGGGGCTACTCTTCGGAGCCCCAGGACTCCGGACTTCTGACCCACATTGTGTATTTAAGGCGAGTCGGCCGAACCGCGTTGCCGCGTTGGTGCCTTCGAGCGAGCAGGTGCTATGCCGCTGGCAGCAGGCCCTCACCTCAGATCGCGGCCTGCGCTGACGCTTAGCGCCGCGGAGTCCGAGAGACTTTCAGGAGAGGCGACCGCGTGCGTGCGGGTGGGCGCTGGAGTCGATCCCGACTCGAGTGCATACGCGTCTTGCAAGCGGAAGGAAACATCGAAGGCACCTGAACCAACGCTGAACTTCCCGAACTTTGGCCGAAGAAGCCAGGCCAACTACGGCTGTTAGGATCCAGTTCAAGGAGCCTTGAGATGGTAAGGCTGGTAACGATTACTCCCGTTCTGCGCTGGTTTAACAGGCTTCGGCCAAGCCTGGTGGTTGTGGCTGCATTAACCAGCTTCGTCGCGTTGCTCTATCCGTACGAAATGGTGCTTCACCTCCGAGTGCTCTATGTGCTGGTTAGCATGCTGATCGCCGGAGTGTGGGCCACCGCGCTCGTGACGGCTATGCTCGAAATTCTATGACTCGACGGGATGGCCTAGTTTGGCGCGACAGTTCCGTCGTCGAGGTCTGCTCAGAGAAAGAATCCTGCAATGTAAAAAGGCGGAGGACCAATGATCAGGACGAAGGCGATCTGCGCCGGGAGTGCTGTACTCGCGCTCCTCGTCGCGCTCGTGCTGTCCGGTTGTGGGTCGAGTGACGCCTCGGAGGGTAATACAGCGGGTGGCCGGACGCACATGACGTGGTTCATGTGGTCGGGTTCGGATGAGGAGGTGATGGCGTGGAAGGTCGTCAGTGACATGGTCACAGCGACGCATCCGGACATCACGCTGACGTTCCAGACGACGAGCTGGAGTGATTACTGGACCAAGTTCCCGGCGCAAGTCGATCGGGGCAATGCTCCATGCATCTTGGGAATGCAAAGCATGCGGAACCCGCAGTTCGGCAATCGGCTGCGACCGTTGGACTCGATGCTGGCCTCGAACGATGTCGAGTTGTCACAGTTCGACAAGTCGATCGTGGACGGTCTGAAGGTCAACGGCACGCAGGTCGCGGTGCCGTATGACTTTGGTCCGCGTATCATGTTCTACAACAAGACGGCGTTCGCCAAGGCTGGTTTGGCCGAACCGAAGCCTGGTTGGACGATGGATGAGTTCCTGGCTGATGCGAAGAAGCTCACCAGCGGATCGCAGTACGGGTTTGCCGCCTATCCGTACCTTGACTTTGTGGTCCCCTTCACTAGGTCGCTCAACGGCGCGCTACCGGTCAGTGACAGGGGCCAGTTGCAGTTGACGGATCCGAGGTTCAGGCAGGCCTCTCAGTGGTACGCCGGGCTTGTACAGAAGGAGAAGGTCGCGCCAGCGGTCCCGCCCACGAGCGACCTGACGTGGCCGTTCAGCCAGTTCGTCGCCGGTAGGGCCGCCATGGTGGTCACCGGTCCGTGGGATCTCATCAACGCGAAGAGGCTGGCGAGGTTCGACATAGGCATCGCGCCGATTCCAGCTGGTGCCAATGGTTCGAAAAGCGTAACCGCCGGCTCCGGGTTCGGGATCTCGGCCAACTGCAAGACGCCGGACAAGGCGATGCAGGCGATCTCCGTCATCACCGGTCCCGAGGCGCAGCAGTACCTCGCCGAGCAGGGCCGTGCGTTCCCGGCCCGCAAGGCGCAGCAGGAGTTCTGGTACAGGAACGCCGTTCCTGGCGCCAAGAAGAGCATGGACGCGGCGGTGCGGAGTTCGGTCCCGTACGCCACGACAAAGTCGTGGAACAAGGTCAATCAGTTGTTCACAAAGTACGGCGTGCCGGCGACTAACGGCCAGGTGCCGGTGGATCAGTTCCTCAACACGGTGCAACAGCAGGCTGGGGCGCGGTAGTTAGCGGGGATGCGCACAGAAGGACAGCCGGGGATCTTGAGGATATGGCCGGCAATGCCTCCTCGTCGATGACAGCGCCCGCTCCCTCAAAGCAGGTCGCAGCGAAAATGGCCGACCCAAGATCGACCCTTTCTGGGATTCTATTGGCTGTCCTCCTGGGTGCTTTCCAAAAAAGTGATCACGGCACGTATCCGCCGGTGATCATCACCTGTATCCGGAAGCTGTAGTTTCGTCATGATGTGTTGAATGTGCTTTTCGACCGTCCCCTCGGTCACCCATAACTTGTGGGCGATGCCGAGGTTGGACCGCCCTTCAGCCGCGAGCGCGAGCACCTCGCGCTCGCGGCTGCTCAGCTGTTCCAGGGGATCGTGTCGGCGGCGCACTGCAAGGAGTTCTTGCACCAGTACGGGATCGACAACTGTGCCGTCTCGACATATCCGATCGAGCGCTTCGAGGAATTCTGCTAAGCCGGCGACGCGATTTTTCAGCAGATATCCGATTCGGCGTCCTTCCGCTAGGAGCTCACGGGCGTGCTCAACTTCGACGTATGCGGATAGCACCAGAATCCCTATATTAGGGAACTCCTTGCGGATTGTGCGGGCCGCCGCAAGTCCTTCTGTGGTGTTGCTGGGCGGCATCCGAATGTCGACGATGACCAGATCGGGTATGGATTCGCGGACCTTGGCCATGAGCTGCTCGGCATCGGCGGCAAGCCCGACGACGTCGAAGCCGGACCGGAGGAGCAGGCTGGCAATTCCTTCGCGTACAAGCAGATCGTCGTCGGCGACCACCACGCGGCCCTTGGACGCCGGAAAAGGATTTTTCCCCGAGTCATCGATCAGCTCGGGCCTGCCGTTCATCAGTCCAGCCTAGCGGCGCCCCACTGCGACCTGCGCTACCCAGGCGGTGCGCCGGTGTCCTGCGCTCGTCCACGAGCTCGTCACGTTCCGACGCCGCAACGAGGTGTTGGCCTGGCTCAGCACGCGGTACTCCCGCCATGTTCGGGATTGTCAGGGAGTCGCTGACGTTTCCGGAAAAACGGCTGAGCCGGGCATCGGTAGCGTATTCGGACGGCCGACGCCCGACGTATGCGCGTTCGCGAACGATGATTACGCCGGGGCGGGCGTCGGGGCTGCTATGCGTGGCCGTCACCGCTGACGAGACCGTGGATGGCATGAGCCGAGAGGTCTGACTTATCTAGGTATCCACGGGCTCGACTGGCGGCGATGAGCTCCCCGAAGTCATCGGCGTGAGTCGAGACCAAGATGATCTCCGGCCGCTCTGCGGGTGGCGCTTGCGTCCGCTTGCGCTCGTCGAGGCGGCGGGCGAGTTCGAAGCCACTCTCGTCGCCGAGGTTGATGTCGACCAGCACGACGTCCGGCTGGAGCTCTTCGGTGCACCGGAGAGCATCGACGATCGTCGACGCAACGCCGACGACGGCGATGCCTTCGCGTTCGAGCAGGGTTCGCGCGGACGCGAGGAACTGCGCGCTGTCGTCGACAACGAGGCAACGCAGGGACGGCATGACTCCAGGATTGCAACCACGTAATCCGTGTGCATTCCCGCTAACCCGAACGTTTGTGGGTTGGCCCGGTGACACGAGGCCTTGACGGTATCGCAAACCGGCATCTTCGCCGGTTTGTGGACAAAGCACCGCGGATAATAAGTCGTGGCCCGATCGCTGCTGACCGGCCCACGGCGTCCGTGGGGATCTCCACCGGACGTTGATCATGACCCTGGGTAGGCCATGGCTAAACGGACATTGTTTCGGGTCTAGTGCGTACGGATCCGCGGCTTCGACATTGATGGATCCGAGGGTGACCTGGGGGACGTCCCTGGCGCCCACTCTAGGCGGGCTCATGTTGGCGAACGTCGGGCGTCGCGAATGTTGGCCCCACCCTGGTTCGGATCTTCGCGTCCGATGTTGTCGGCGGTTGTCTGCTCAGGCGCCGGTCGAGGGCAGGGACCGCGTTCGAGGATTTCGGCGAGGAGCCTGGCGGTGGCGGTGAGATGTTTCTGGTCCCAGGTCCGAATGTTCCACCCCAGGTGGGTGAAGCCGATCTGCAGCTCGTAGCAGTGGTGGCGTACGGCGGCGTCGACGAGGGCGCTCTGGTCGGCTCGTAGGCCTGGGTCCTGGAGCAGTCCGGACAGCGGGTCGGTGGCGGCGATCCCCGGGTAGAACACGGGCCCCCAGACACTGCACCAGGCGGCGTCGTAGAGGAAGTCACCGCGTAGCGAATTCTTCCAGGAAAGCACCGCTTGAATCCGGCGACAGTCCGGACTCACCAGCACGTTGCCGTGCAGGAGATCACCGTGGATGAGATCGCGGCGCTCGGGGCAGGCCGCGATCAGCGTCCTCACCCGGTCGCAGACCGCTGCGGACAGGGCCGCGAGCTTCGGGTCGGCGTCCAGGGCGGCGCGCCATCCGTGCACCCGGTTCCCCGGATCGTCCACCAGCCTGGCGAGGACAAGTTCGCGCCAACTGCGGGCCGGCGCGCCTGCCGGGTGCCACATCACCGGGGTACCGGGGGATGCGGGTACCCGGTAAAGCGCGACGAGCAGGCGGGTGAGGGTGGGAGCGACGGCATCGGCGCGCTCGACCGGCGTCTCCTCCAGGAACCGCCCGTGATGACGTACCGAGATGGCGTAGGCCTGCCCGGTCGGCGTGGTCCCTACCTCCCTGACCTGCGGTACCGGCAGATCCGGTCCGCTGAAGGCCATAGCCATCCGGTCGGCTTCGTACCAGGTACGTTCACGGCCGAAGCGGATCACCAACTCTTCGCCGCCCGCTCGGTAGGCCCATGCCGATGACCACGCTCCGCCGGTGAGGGGCTCCAGGTCGCTGGGAGTGCCGCCGGAGTGCTGGGCGAGGAATGCAGCGACCTCTTCGTGCCTGGGATGTTGCATCCCGCCAGTATCCGCCCAGGTCGTCCGCGGGGGCCCATTGACGGGTCGCTTGGCGCGCCAACCATGAGCCACAGGCGCCGACGCGGATCGGACGTGCGGCCGTCCGCAGCTCCTGCATGGGCGCTGGCTTCGCGGGACGCTTTGCTCACGGCGTTGCTCACAGTGGGTCAGTCGCGACCCGATAGGGAACGTGCAGAGTTCCTTCGGTGCTCAGACATACGAGGACCGCCGTCGTCTCTCGTTCCGTCCGTGAGATCCCTGTCCGGAGAGTGTCGTACCCAGGCGCTAACGTCCCGGGCCATGCCACGACACCATCCTCCACCGGCAAGACCGCTGGGGCCGGACGCCGAGGGTCGGTGGGTTCGCCGTTGGACGTCACCGGAGTGGACGCGCACCGTAGATGCATGGGTGAGCCGTCGGCTCGCCGAGCAGGGCCGCTGGATCATCGGCGAACCCGTCACCTACCGAGCCCGCTTGTGGTCCGTGGTCCGCTGTTATCGGTCCTCCGAGGGGCTGGTGTGGTTCAAGGAGACCAATCCCGGGCATCGGTTCGAGGCTGGCCTGACTGCTGCCCTGGCACGTCTGGCACCCGATGCCGTCGTCGCGCCGATCGCGGTAGATCGGTCCCGCGGCTGGCTGCTCACCAACGACCACGGAACGACACTCGACCATGAAGACGTCGCTGATCAGTCAACCCGGTGCACCGTGGTCCGCGCATTGGCCCGGCTCCAATGCTCACTGCTCGGCCACCTCGAGGTGGGCGAGCACCCTGGGCTTGTCGTGCTCCCACCCAGCGCCGCCGGCGACCGGGTGCGCGCTGTCGCCCGCGACTGGGCTGCGTTGCCGGCGGGCCATCCACTCCACGCCGAACCGGACACGCTGGAACGGGCTGACCAAGCCGCGGGCGTACTGGATCGGTGCACTGCGCCCCTCAGCAACACCGTTCCACTCGACCTGGAAATCAACGACGTCTATGCCGCGAACATCTGCGCCGACCGCGGGGCCGGCACGCTACAACTGCGGTTCTTCGACTTCGGCAATGCACTCTGGGGCCACCCGTTCGTCACCCTGCACGGCTTCCTCGCCTCGGTGGAGGAGTGGAACCAAGCCCCGTTGTCATCTTCGGACCGCGAAGCGCTCTGCGACAGCTACCTGATGGTGTGGCGCGAACACCTGCACGCCGACCTACAGGTGCTGCACCGCGACCTCGCCGCAACCCGAGTCCTGGTCCACGTGCACCGGCTCGTTTCCTGGCTGCGTCTTGTTCCGCACGCCGATCTGACCGAAATCCGAACCAGAGCAGAGATACCACGGCAGCAGATGGCCAACATCGCGGCACTGGCCGACTGACCTTCCCTCTGGGATACGGCCTGGCTCGCTCCGGCCCTTCGTCCCCAGGCGAACTCGATCACGATGTACGTCTTTGATGTGGGACCACATCCAGGCATATGGGTGATCGTCGACAGATGATCAGGATGCTCTGCGTCGTGACCCTGACGCGTCCTCACCCCGATCGGCTTGATCAGCTGAGGCACTCGCTGTTCGGAGATATCGAGTATGCGAGCGATGTCTGCGCCCGTGAACCGCGATTCTTGAGTGTGTGAAACGCCGTCGGCAAGGGCTCGGGCTGGTCAGATGACCGGCCCGAGCCCCGGCCCTTATGTTCAACCGCTCCGGTGCTGTTAGCCAGCTTCCTGGCAGGGACTCTTCACACCGTTGCTCTCCAATGAGATGTACTTGCCCGACTCATCGATAGCGCGAACGGTCCAGGTTATGTCTTGGTCCACGCCGTAGAAGTTGGCGATGGTTGACTGAGAACCGGAAAACCACACTCCGTCGGCGAAGATCCTGTAGCCGAACGCGTCCGGAATGGCCGTCCACTGCAGGACGAGTTCCTGGCCGATGCACCCCGGAGGATGCATGGTGATTGCCTGCTGGGTCGACGTGGTGCCCACAGCCTGTGAAGCGGGCTCGGCGGTGGTAGCGGCGGTGGCTGGTGCTGCCACCATCAGCAGGGCACCGGCGACCAACGCGGCCGCCCCCCATGTTCGTGCCGCGCGGGCAGTTTTCATTGCCATACTCGGCCTTTCCCGTGTCGTGATGAGCGATTGCGTGTGAGGCCTCATCTGCTCACACGACTGGAGTGACGCATCCGTTCATCCCTGGTCCGGCGATGGCCAAGCTCCTGGGTTGGGTCGGCTACGAGGAACCCTGATCGGCCACCGCCTTCTCCTTGGCGGACAGGCCGCCCTGGAAGGGAGGAGCCGGCGGGTACAGCGACTCGGATGCCAGCGAGACGGCTTCGACGTGGCGAGCCAGGCAGTGTCGTGGCACCTACTCAGGCGGGTGTGCGAGCAATTCTCGGAGGGTGGCGATGTCGTGGACATCCTTCGGGCGCCATGATCGACCGTTGCGCAGCTTGGGAAACTGCTCCTTCATCGCAAGCATTCCAGCGACGCTCATCGCCGGGATGGCATGGCCGCCAAGAACGCCGGGAAATCGCTGAAGGAGTCGGCAGGGAACACCCAGTCAGACCAACGGCCCTGTGTGCGGAACGTGCCGTCCGGATGCGCGTCGAAATACGCGGTGCTGAAGGCGACACCGTTCCAGGTGAACTCGCGCGACTCCTCGGGCGGCTGCGTTTCCAATAGGACGGCGCCCTCCTCCACAAGCGCCGCCGTGCCGCGCTCGCCGTCCGATCTCTCGACCCAGAACTCGATGTCGCCGTGCTCGCGGGTGATCCGACCGATCCGAGCGTCGAGACCCCACCCTCCGAACAACCAGGCCGCCACTGCCGCTCGGCGTAAGACCTCGAGGACAGCGTAGATGCTCACCAGTTGGGCGCGACCGCGCCGGTAGAACGTCTCTGCAGGCGTCTCGCTCGACATCTTTCCATCTCCACTGGACTCCAAGCTGGCCATGCCCGCCGGGCATGCTAACGCCCTGCCACAGGAGCGCTGAACGGTTATCGATCCCGGCCGGCGCTACCGGCGGATGGAGCCCATCCGTCCCTAGAATCGGAGGTCGATCGCTGATCCGAGTGGGCAAGGGGGCCGAGGGTGGGGTCGACCATCACGTTGTCGGAGGCCGACTGGGAATCGCATCGCCCTGCGGTATTCGGGGCGGCCTACCGGATTCTCGGCACCGTGGCCGAGGCCGAAGACGTGATGCAGGAGGTCTGGTTGCGTGCCGCCACGGTCGACCTGTCCGAGGTGCGGGATCTGCGGGCATGGTTGGTGACCCTGGCCGCGCGTACGTCCTTCAACGTGCTGAAGTCGGCGCGCGTCCGGCGCGAGTCCTATGTCGGGCCCTGGCTGCCCGAACCGCTGCTGACCGGGCCCGACGCCGCCGCACAGGTGCTCATGGACGAGTCGGTCAGCACCGCGATGCTGGTGCTCATGGAGAGGCTTACCCCCGCCGAACGCGTCGCACTGGTGCTGCACGACGTCTTCGACTTCCCGTTCGGCCAGATCGCCGAGGTGCTTGGCGGCACGCCCGCCGCCAGCCGCAAGCACGCCTCCCGTGCGCGGGCGAGGGTCGCCGCGGTCGGGGAGCTGCCCAGGGCGTCCAGGGCTGAGAGCGAACGCGTGCTCAAGGCGTTCAAGGCGGCGGCCGACGCGGGGGACATGGCCGGGCTCGTCAAGCTGCTGGCCCCCGAGGCCGTCTATGTCGGCGACGGCGGCGGCAAGGTGACCGCCGCGCGCAGGCCGGTGCACGGTGCCGAGACGATCGCCCTACTGGCGATCAGGCAGATCGAGATCAGGCGCCCCGACGCGTTCCAGATCATCGAGGTGAACGGGTCCCCGGCCCTGGCGACCTACCGTCGTGGCGAGCTGGTCTGGCTCGACACCGTGGAGATCGTCGACGGGCGGATCACGGAGTACAGGAGACTGGCCAATCCCGAGAAGCTCGCCCGCATCGGTCACATCTGAACCCGCCATCTTGTCTCCCTGCCGAACCCTCCGATCCCGGGGGCGAGGCTCAGGAGAGGACAAACACGATGGGACACGTGGTGATCATCGGAGGCGGTTTCGCGGGCGCGTGGAGCGCGGCGGGAGCGGCGCTGGTACGCGGAGACGCCGACCTGCGCATCACACTCATCGCACCGAACGAGCACCTGGTGCTGCGGCCGCGCCTGTACGAGCCGGAGCCGGACCTGGCCAAGGTGGAACTCAGCAGGATCCTCGAGCCGATCGGCGTCGAGCACCTGCGGGCCGCGGTGAGCACGATCGACACCGACCGCCGCGTGGTCGTGGCCGACGACGAGGAAATCGGATATGACCGGCTGGTGCTGGCGGCGGGCAGCAAGCTCGTTCAGCCCCAGGGCCTGCCCGGCGCGGAACGACTCTTCGACATCGACACCCTGACCGGTGCCCGGCGGCTCACCGAGCATCTGCGCGACCGGGAGGACTACTCGGCCGTGGTCGTCGGCGCCGGGTTCGTCGGCTTGGAGGCCGCGACCGAACTGGCCGCCCGGGGCCGGGTGCTGCTGGTGGACCGGTCGGAAGTGGTCGGACACCAGCTCGGCCCGGGCCCGCGCGAGGAGATCGGGGAGGCTCTGAACGAACTGGGCGTCGAATGCCGCCTCGGGACCACGGTGACGGAGGTCGGCGACGGGTACGCCGTCCTCTCCGACGGCACCACGGTCGAGGCCGATGCGGTCGTCTGGTCCGTGGGAATGAGGGCCAGCGAGCTCACCCGGCAGGTCTCCGACGAACTCGACCACCTCGGCCGGGTTCCGGTGGACCAGTGGCTGCGCGCCCTTCCCGAGGTGTTCGTCGCCGGGGACACGGCCGCCGCGGCGTTCGACGCCGAGCGCACGGTCATGCAGGCCTGCCAGCACGCCACCCCGCTCGGCAAGGTTGCCGGATACAACGCGGCGGCAGACCTGCTGGGCGTGCCACTGCGCGACTTCACGCCCGGTCCGTACGTCACCTGCCTGGACCTGGGCGGTGCCGGTGCGATCTTCACCCGGGGCTGGGACCGCAGGGTGATGGCCTCAGGCGCGGAAGGCAAAGAGATCAAGGTGCGGATCAACCAGGCCATCCATCCGCCGGTCGACGACGCCTCGAAGATCCTCGCCGCCGCCGACAGGGTCTACCTCGAGCTCCCCTTCTTCCCCCGCTCCGAGGAGGAGGCCGCGGCATGACTCCCGCACCCCTCCGGGACGCGGCGGCCCTACCAGGCCGCCGCGTTCCCGACTCCCGCTCGTGCGGCCTGCCGCGGACCGTGCTGCGTTCGGACACCTTGGCGAGCAACACCCTGGGCGGGCTGAACAGATCCCCACCGCCGGAATTGTGCGTGGCCCGCTCACGGCGGCGGCGGCGGTCATCGATCCGCGCGACGTCGCAGCTGTCGCTGCCTGCGCGCTCACCGACGACGTGCACGTCGGTGCGACCTACCGGCTGACCGGACCCCAGGTGATCAGCCGCCCCGAACACGTCCAGGCGATCGGCACGGCGATCGGGCGGGACCTTCGCTTCGAAGAAGTCCCCGTCAAGGACGCGCGAGCACAGATGCTTGCCGACGGCCGCCCACCCGCCCTGGTGGACGCCCTGCTGTCGGCAGCCGAGACCCGCTCGGCGTCGACCCTCGTCACGTCGACCGCGCAGACCTCACCGGGGAACCACCGCACAGCTTCCTGCACTGGGCGCGCGATCACAGCGACGCCTTCCGTTGACCCAGCCGCAGTACAAAGCGTTTCCGTGCTTTTCAGACGTCGGCTGGTAGCCTCGACGATCCTTCCGGCGTTGACGAGGACCACATGGCAGGCAGGGCAGACACACTCCACGGGGTGTCCTATGTCATGCCGGTGCTCAACGAAGTCGAGCACATCGAGGCGGCCGTCGAGAGCCTCATCGGGCAGGACTATGACGGCCCGTGCGAGGTCGTCCTGGCGCTCGGACCGAGCGTGGACGGCACCAACGAAGTGATCTCGCAGATGGCGCGGGATGACCCGCGGATCCGCAGCATCCCGAACGAGCTCGGTTCGACTCCCGGTGGCCTCAATGCGGCGATCAGGGCTTCGACCTACCCGATTGTCGTGCGAGTGGACGCCCACTCAGTCTTGCCGCCCGACTACACCCGCATCGCGGTGGAGACTCTCCTGCGCACCGGGGCGGACAACGTCGGCGGCATCATGAAAGCCGAGGGCACGACGCCGTTCGAGAAGGCGGTCGCTCACGCATATGGCGCCCGCGAAGGGCTCGGTGGGACGCCACACCACGTCGGCGGCGAGGAAGGTCCGGCCGAGACCGCATACCTTGGCGTCTTCCAGCGGCATCGTCTCGTCGAAGTCGGCCTTTTCGACGAGGGGATCAGGCGTGGACAGGACTGGGAACTCAACCGCCGCATGCGCGCGAACGGCGGAACTGTCTGGTTCACGCCCGAGCTCCAAGTCGTCTATCGTCCGCGCTCGAGCCTACGCAGGCTCGTCCGCCAATTCGTCTCGACCGGCATCTGGCGAGGCGAACTCGCACGTCGGTTCGGCGCCGAGAACTCTTTGCGCTACTTCGTTCCGCCGGTAGCGGTACTCGGGGTGCTCGGCGGCGCAATCCTTGGGATCATCGGCCTCGGCGCGGGCTTGGGGTGGCTGTGGATCGGCTTCGCCGTTCCCGCGCTCTACGTACTGTTCGTCGTTGTCGCGTCGACCATAGCGACGCGCGAAGGGATCCGCACCGGGCTGTGGTACCTCGCAGTCCTGCCATGCATCCACGTCGGGTGGGGCCTGGGCTTCATCCTCGGATTCCTGAAGCTGACGAGAAATATCACAGTTCACACGGGAAGGTGACCACTTGTCGCCGAAACTGGAGATGATCACTCCGGAGAACGTCGGCGCTGCTTGACCGGTTGCGCGTCCGGCCTGAGCAGGAGGGCGTGTTCCTTCTCCATTTTTCGCACAGGTCAGGAGACCATTTCAAGACTTATCTTTCGGCGTCCAGTGCCACAGACTCGTGCCCCATGGATGAGATCGGCGTGCGCACTGAACGACACGGGGAGACTGCGGCGGTGAGAGCACGGCTCCAGCACGTCTACTGGATCGGTGGCGGGAGCGGCGCGGGCAAGTCCACCATCGCTCGCCGCCTGGCCGCTGCGCACGGTCTGCATCTCTACTCGACAGATGACGTGATGTCTGATCACGCCAGCCGGAGCACACCCGAAGACAGCCCGTACCTGAGCGAGTTCGTGGCCATGGACATGGACGAGCGATGGGTGAACCGACCTCCGGAAACCATGCTGGAGACGTTCCACTGGTGGCGGGGCGAGGGATTCGGCCTGATCGTCGAAGATCTTCTCCGCCTTCCGAGAGAGCCTCGCATCATCGTCGAGGGCCACCGGGCGTTGCCAGGCCTCGTGAAGCCTCTCCTCGCCGCGCCCACCAACGCCGTTTGGCTCCTCCCGACTCCCGACTTCCGCCGGGCTGCGTTCGACAGCCGGGGTTCGACCTGGGAGATAGCGCGGAAGACCAACAATCCGAAACGTGCTCTGCACAACCTGCTCGAGCGTGATCGACTGTTCACGAACCGGCTTTACAAGGAAGCAGCGAGCCTCGAACTACGCGTCATCGACGTCAGCACCACGATGACCGAGGATGACTTGGCTGAGCGGGTAAGCGAGGCGTTCGGACTCTGAGCCGCGCAGGAGCAGGCGACCTGATCAGGAGTCCGCCCGCGCCGACGCGGTGGTGACGGCGCCGTCGTCGCTCGTCCTGATGTCGAAGCCGGCCTTGCGCAGCCGTTCCAACAGGCCCGGGAATCCGTCGGCGACATGTTCGGGGACGCGATCGATCTCGTCGAGGGCTGCTTGCACCATCGGTTCGTCCTCACCGGCAATGCGGTAGATCACCTGATCGTCGTACGTCGTGACCGTGTAGGTCAGGAACGGACAGCATGCCGCCTCCCGTTCGGCGAGGTCGCGCACCCACGCTTCGACACCGGCGCGGGCGGTGAACCGCCAGATGACGGCGTCGTCGGTGCGTTCCCGTCCGGCGAGTGCGTGGTCGAACAGTCGCGCGTACTCGGCCATTCGTTCCTCCGGGGTGTCGGAGGCGGTGGCCATGTCGCAGATGAGGGGAGCGGAGCTGGATGAAGTAGTCATTCCACGACCGTAGACTCTGGACCCATGTCCAGGGTCAAGGGTCTGCGATGAAGATCGGTGAGGTTGCCCGGCGTGCCGGAGTCACGATCGACACGATCCGGTTCTACGAACGACGCGGCGTGCTGTCGGCGCCAGCCCGCCGCCCGTCGGGGTATCGCGAGTACGGCGAGGACACGGTGGGGCGTATCCAGTTGGCGAGACGGATGAAGTCGTTAGGGCTTTCGCTCGACGAGATCATCGACGCGCTCGCCGCGCATGACGCCGGTCCGGTGACGTGTGAGTCGGAGCGTTGGCGGTTGGATGCCGCACTCGATCGGGTCGATGCGCGGATCGCGGAGTTGAAGGCGTTGCGAAAAGAGATCGTCTCCGCCCGAACGGCGTGCGAGCAGGGGAGCTGCACGTTCGTCACGGGCGGCGCGTGAGGAGACTGGCGCCCGTGAGTATGACGAAGTCTTTGCTGCTGTTCGTCGCCGCAGCCGTTGCCGAGATCGGCGGCGCTTGGCTGGTCTGGCAGGGAGTCCGCGAGCACAAGGGGTGGATCTGGGTCGGCGCCGGCGTCCTCGCGCTGGGCCTCTACGGATTCGTCGCGACGCTGCAGCCGGACGCGCACTTCGGCCGCATCCTGGCTGCGTACGGCGGGGTGTTCGTGGCCGGGTCGCTGGCCTGGGGCGTGGCCGTGGACGGGTTCCGACCGGACCGGTACGACGTCGCCGGAGCTCTCATCTGCCTGGTCGGGGTCGCGGTCATCATGTACTCCCCGCGAGTGGCCTGAGCTTCCCCAGCCGGGCCGCCCGCGGCTCAGGTGTGGCGAGTCGGCACGACCGCGGGCGCCCCGTCGATCTCGACGACCCGTGCCGTGAGGCCGAAGACGGCGCGCAGCAGGTCCTCGGTGAGGACGTCTCGTGGCGTGCCCTCGGCGGCGATGCGTCCGGCGTCGAGCACCACGATGTGGTCGGCGAACCGGGCGGCGAGCGTGAGGTCGTGCAGGACGCAGACGACGGTACGCCCGCCGTCGTGGGCGACGGACCGGACGACGGTCATCACGTCGACCGCGTGGGCGAGGTCGAGGTAGGTCGTCGGCTCGTCCAGCAGGAGGTACGCCGTGTCCTGGGCGAGCACCATCGCGAGCCAGGCCCGTTGGCGCTGCCCACCGGACAGTTGATCGACGGGATGGTCGGCCAGGTCGAGCAGCTCGACCCGCTGGAGTGCCTGGCGTACGGCCTCCTCGTCCGCACTGCTCCAGCGCTGGTACCACGCTCGGTGCGGGAACCGGCCCCTCCCGACCAGGTCGCCGACCGTGAGGCCTTCGGGGACCAGCGGTCCCTGCGGCAGGAGTCCGAGCCGCTTCGCGAGTTCGTTGCCGCCGGTCCGCGCGATGTCGACGCCGTCGAGGTCGACCCGGCCGGTACGCGGCCGGAGGAGCCGGGCCATGCCCCGCAACAGGGTGGACTTGCCGGACCCGTTCGGGCCAACGATCGCGGTGACCGTCCGCGCGGGGATGGTCAGGTCGACCCGGTCCACGACGAGGTGCTCGCCGTAGCCGAGGCTGAGGTCGACGACGTCCATGCTCAGCCAGCCCTCCGGATGACGGGGCGCGTGCGCGCCACGACGTACAACAGGTACGGCGCGCCGATGGCCGCGGTCAGCAGCCCCACCGGCAGTTCGGTCGCTCCGAGCCCGAGCCACGAGAAGCCCTGGCGGGCGCACACGTCCGCCCACACGACCGCCGCGGCGCCGACCGCGGCGCTCGTGAAGACCGGCGGATGGGGAAGCCGCGCGGTGCGCTGGGCAAGCTGCGGCGCGCCGAGGGCAACGAACGCGATCGCGCCCGCCGCCGAGGTGGCCGCCCCGGCGAGGACTGTCGCGAGGAGAAGGAGCACGACCCGGCTGCGGTCGACGTCGACACCGAGCCCGGCGGCGAGGTCGTCGCCGAGGGCGAGTACGTCGAGCCGGCGGTTGAGGACCACCAGCGGCGGCACGACCAACACGAGCGCGCACAGGACGCCGATCGAGCGCGCCCAGGTCGCGGCGTGCAGCGATCCCGCGAGCCAGGTGATCGCCGGCCCGATTTGGGCCACGTCGCCGAGGGTCAGCAGCCAGGACACGACCGACCCGCCCGCCGCGGCGATCCCCACGCCGACGAGCACCATCCGCATCGGGTCGAGCCGCCGGCCGGCGAAGGCGAGCGCGTACAGGACCAGGCCCGACACCACCGCCCCGACAAGCGCGGCGGTGGGTAGGCCGACGGACGCCGCGAGCCCCGAGACGCCGCCCGCCGACCCGGCCAGGACGACCACACCGACCGCTGCCACGGACGCGCCGGCGTTGATGCCGAGGATGTCCGGGCTGGCCAGCGGGTTCCGGGCGACGGACTGGAGCAGCGCACCGCTCAACCCGAGCGCCGCTCCCACCAGGACGCCCGTGACGACACGCGGCAGGCGCAGCTCGAACACGATCAGCTCGGTTCCACTGTCACCCAGCCCCACCAGGGTCTGGAGCACCGTGAGCGGCGGGAGCCTGGTCTCGCCGACGCTGGCCGAGAACACGAGGCCGGCGAACGCGAGGACGATGGCCAGCGCGGCGACGGCGTACAACCGCCTGGCCGACGAATGCCCGATCCGCGGCCTGGTGTGCGGAGAGCCGGGCGGGCCGGAGGGGTCCGAGGGGCCGGGACGCTCAGACCGGGTCGCCGTGGTCACAGCGCCAGACCTCTCCGGCGTACGACCCAGATCAGGACGGGCGCACCCAGAACCCCCGCGACCACGCCGACCTGCAGCTCGCCCTGACCGGCGACGACGCGCCCGGCGACGTCGGCGCTCACGAGGACGAGCGCACCGACGAGCGATCCGGCGACGAGGGCGGGCATCCACCGGGCGCCCGTCACGGCCCGGGCGAGCTGGCCGGCGAGGAGCCCGACGAACGCGATGGGTCCGCACGCCGCGACCCCCGCGGCGGTGAGCAACGCGACGGCGGCGAGACCGGCCAGCCGGGAGCGGGTCACCGACAGTCCCATGGCCGTCGAGACGTCGTCGCCGAGGGCAAGGAGGTCGAGCGAGCGGGCGTTGACCAGCGCGATCAGGAGCCCGCCCATGGCGAACGGCAGGATCACGAGTCCCGTGTCGGGGTCTCGGCCGGAGAGTGAGCCGACCGCCCAGAACCGGTACGCGTCCAGTGACTGCGCGTCGAGCAGGACGATCCCCGACGTCAGGGCGGCGAGGAAGGCCGTCGTCGCGGCGCCGGCCACCACGAGCCGGGCGCCGCCCTCGTGCAGACTCGAGCGCGCCATGGCATAGACGGCGAGGGACGCCACCAGCGCGCCGACGATCGCCGCGTACACGCTCTGTTCGAGCGTCTCGACCAGCCGCAACCGGAGCCCGAGAACGACGCAGAACGCCGCGCCGGCACTGACCCCGAGCAGGCCCGGCTCGGCCAGTGGGTTGCGGGTGTGACCCTGCATGAGGACGCCGGCCGCACCGAGGCACGCGCCGACCAGCAGGCCGAGGACGGTCCGCGGGAAGCGGAGCGTACGGACGATCGTGTCGGCTTCCTGACCGCTGGCGGAGGTGAGCGCGTGCCAGACCTCGGCCGGGCTGGAGGCGTTGGAGCCGATCGCGAGGGAGAGCAGCGCGACCACGGGTACGAGCGCGGCGAGCAGCAGGAGCCGGCGCGAGACGCCGCCCTTTGGCGTCGCCCCGCGCCCTCCCGTGGCCCCGGTCCTTCCCGAGGCACCGCGCCTTCCCGTGGTCAGGCCGGGCATGTGGCCCCTCGCTTGCCGGAGTTAGGGTAACCTAATAGAGTCGTGCTTTAGGGAAGCCTCACCTTATTGGTGGGACGTTGATTGGCTCCACTTCGGGCCGGCAAGCGCCGGGTCCGACCGTGGAGCCTTCGCATGAAGGAGTCCGGGTGCACCGCAGGATCCTCACCGCGTTCGTCGTGGCCGCCGCTCTGCTGCTCGCCGCCTGTGGTGGAGGCGCGTCGACCTCGGACTCGACCGGCTCGTCCGGTGCATCCGGCCAGAAGGCGTCGGACGACTCCCGCGGCGCTGCCGTCACCGTCACCCACGCGATGGGGACGACGAAGATCGAGGAGCCGCCGCAGCGGATCGTCGCACTCGACTCGAGCTACGCCGACGCGGCCCTCCTGCTGGAGGCCAACCTGGTGGGCATCACGACCTACCGGTCGTACTCCACCGACCTGCCCGACTACCTCGGCGGCGCCCGTACGAAGTACGCCGGCGACGTCGTGTCGGTGGGCGAGCTCGAGGCGCCGAGCCTGGAGAAGGTCGCCGCCCTGAAGCCCGACCTCATCGTCAGCGCCAAGGTCCGCCACGAGGCGCTCTACGACCAGCTGACCGCGATCGCCCCGACGATCATGAGCGAGACCACCGGGGCGACGTTCAAGGAAAACATCCGGATGCTGGCGAAGGCCCTCGGCAAGAAGGACCTCGCCGAGGAGAAGATTCGGGCGTACGAGACGGCCGCCAAGCAGGTCGGCGACGCGGTGAAGGCGAAGGCGGGCGACCCGACCATCTCGGTGACGCGGTTCCTCGACGGACCGACCCGGCTCTACCTCAAGGACACCTACTCCGGGATCGTCCTCGACGACGCCGGACTCGCCCGGCCGAAATCGCAGGACACCACCGGCTTCGCGCTCGAGATCTCCGAAGAGAACATCCGGAAGGCCGACGCCGACAACATCTTCGTCACGACGTACGAGGACGAGAAGGGTCTTGCCGTACGAACCAAGGAGGCCTTCGCGGCCAACCCGCTCTGGAAGCCACTCGCGCCCAAGGTGACCGAGGTGTCGGACGCCACCTGGATGACCGCGGTGAGCGTGCAGGGCGCGTATTACATCCTGACCGACCTCGCGAAGGCTTTCGACGTCGAGCCTCCCGCGTTGCCGGAGGACCTTTCCTCATGATCATCTGCCACTGTGAAGTTGTGACCGACGGCGCTGTCGTCGAATCGATCAATGGTGGCGCCCGAACGCTGGCGAACGTCTGCAAATCCACCGGTGCCGGACGAGGCTGTGGCGCGTGTGTCTTCTCGCTCAAGCGACTGCTGTGCGAGCATGAGCCAAGCAGTGCGTCGCCGGAGGTGGAAGTTGCAGCCAGTTAGTCCACGCGTGGTCGAATTGCTCAACGATGCCCTGACTCTCGAACTCACCGCCACCAACACCTACTTCCTGCATGCCCGCATGTGTGATCACTGGGGCTTCGGACATCTCGGCAAGGTCTTCTACGACCTGTCGATCGAGGAGATGCGGGACGCCGACGACCTGATCCGCCGGATCCTGTTGTTCGACGGGCACCCGAACGTGCAGCGGCTCAACCCCATCCAGGTCGGCGAGTCCCCCGAGGAAGTTCTCCGGCTGGCGTACGACAGCGAGAAGGTGGCCGTCGCGCAGTTCAACGCCGGTGCACAGGAGTGCCACCAGCTCGGCGACCACGGTACGGCCGCGGAGTTCGAGGACATGGTGCGCGACGAGGAGAAGCACGTCGACCTGTTCGAGAGCCAGCTCGACGCCATCGAACATGTGGGCATCGCGCACTACCTTGCCCAGCAGATCAACCACGGCAGCTCAACCGACTAACGTCCCGTAGATCCTGCTGGGGCGGGACTTCGTACACCTCAGTTCGCCAGTTGGGTGAGCCATGGGTGGGCTGGATGCGTGAGGGTAAGCGCGTCTCGCAGCCACGTGCGTTGGCTCGTCGTGAGGATCGGTAGCAGGGCGAGAAAGTCGAGTTCATCGTGAGGCCGAAGATCGCCGGCCTCGGCTGGAGCGAGGTGCCCGCCAGCCTTGTAGAAAAGCGCGATCTCCGGGAGTGCTGTGGGTATCTGCCACGCGGACTGCTTGACAGCATGGCCGATTGGTAGTGCGACACGTGGCTCGTGGGCAAGGACCCACTCATCGGTGGAGCGCTCGTTGAGGAGGAACTCGAACTCGAACTCGGCGTTGAACCTTGCAGAGGACGAGGCCAGAGTGCTCCGGGGATGGGGAACGTGGATGTGGGCGGGCAGATCGAGGTGGCGTCCGTCCCATGGCTCGTTGGTGTCATCGGGGACGTGGGGATCGTGCGCGATCAGCTCCCAGCCGTCGAGGTGGTCGAAGACGGCACGCTGATCATCGTGGAAGACGACGATGTCGACGTCACCGTGGTCGCGAGACTGGTAGCCGAGCCAGGCGTCCACCGCCCAGCCGCCGCAGAGGAACCATGGGTGTCGGAAGCCGGCCATGAGGTCGGCGACGTACCTGACCGCTTCTGGGACGGAAGCCATGAACAGCACACCTCTCACTCGTACATCGTCGAACCGGTTGTGTTCGGCTCTTGCGTGCCAGGGAATGCATCGCACGCTCTCAGGAGTGGAGGGTCATTGTGCGGAACCTACAGATCAGCCGCCGGCGCGAGCAACGCATTTTCGACGAGGTCGAGGGAGCCCGCTTCTCGACGAGGTTTGGCCGTGTTACTCGCCCGGTGTCCGCGGGAGGGAACCACGACGTGGCGGCTGGTGTACTACGCGCGTGAGCGGGATGTCGCGGAGGCGTTGGGCGTACGTCCACCTTGCCGTGGTGGGTGCGCTGGTCACGATGGGGTGTGGCGCGGTCGACGGGGTGAGGTCTGACCCCTCCGGGGTGGAGGCGTACCAGACCCTTCCGGCCTCGGCGGACCGTGCCGCTCCATCTGGAAGGTCGGCCGGATCGACGCCAGCAGTGGAGGTCACCCGACGATGTGGAAGCGACTATGCGGAGGACTTCGACGCGGGCCTCGGCGCTCGGACGGTTGGTGCCGGGCCGGTCGAGCTGGTCGCGTTCCGCGTCTCACCCGTCCCGTCGGGACACTCTCCCGCGAGGATGTTCAAGGTCATGATCCGGATCGCACCGGGGAGTCAGGCGACGCTTCGCACCGTCACGGCGGGCACATCCCTGGCCTACGACCGGGCCCGGTTCGCGAAGGACAACATCTACAGCCTGTCTGACGGAGAACCAGCCGTACGGTTCGTGGGCTGCCGGGATCGCTCCGCGGTGTTCAACGGAGGGATCCTGACCACCGGGCCCCGCACGGTCCGGCTGGAGATCATCCACGATGACCGGCACCTTCCGGTCACAGTGCGGGCGTACGACGGCTGAACGCGGACCCGGGCCCTGCCACTCCGACGGCTGGTGATCTACGAGCACCCGGAGTGAGCAGATCAAAGGTTGCGAACCTCTCCTTGGAGGGGGAGGTCGAACCACATCAGCTCGGCTGGCCCTACTACGGTCGTTCCGACCTCAGCGAAGCCAACCTGCGGTACAGCGAACGCGCAGGCGGGTTGTTCGACGGAGTGTGGGTGACAACCGCATCAAGGTCGTTGCCGACTGCCCAGTCGATCAACGTGCGGCAAAGAAGGGCCCCGACCCCTTGTCGGCGACACTCCGGAGCTATCCGCATCCGGCTGAGGTGCGCCACGCTGGTACGACCCTCGGTGAGGCCTGGTGGAACGTCGGTACCGGGAAGATCTGCGCCCACCATGCCCACCAATACCTCGCCATCTCCACGGGGTTCGACAGCCACCCAGAACGCGAGGTAGCACTCCTCGATGCGTTCCAGATCCGTGAACCATCCGGGCGGCTCAGGGCCCTTGTGCCACGGTGGCAACACGCGATCGTGCAGCGTCCGGATATGTGGGCGGTCAGCTTCCCGATACCGACGCACGGAGATCACCTCGAGCATCCTGGCAAGCCGAGCGGGCGGCAGCAATCGAGTTTGAGGCCGGTGCAAGATGCAGCCCTCAACGCGGTCAGGTGCACGCCTCGAGAACCACGTGATTCTTGCCGGGGTGGTCGATGACTCCAAGGCCAGCAGACTCGAAATGACGCGCATATCGCCTCGCGATACTCGCGTGTATGACCGCGAAGACCTTGCCGAACTCCGCACGCTTCACCAAGCCGGCCATGAGCTGCGCCGACTCGGACGCATTGACGTGGGTCGGGACGTTACAGACCGTGAGTGGAGTCATTGGTACGCGGAGAGGATCGGGATCGCAAACCAATTCGAGCGGCACGTTGAGATCGGCGGCATTCTGCCTCGCCAGCCACATCGCCAGGCAGTCGACCTCCGTGCCCACCGCAGACTTTGCTACGGAGTTCAGCACGAGGCCAATTGCCAGCGGCCCGTATCCGGTACCTATATCTGCCACGACGTCGGCCCGATAGTTGAGTGCGACTTCGAGCAGGAGTGCGGTTCCCTCGTCGACCTGGTGTGGAGAGAAGACCCCATAGTCCGCACGCAGTCTCGCCTCGTGGGCTCCGAGTTGAGCGATGAAGCTTGCTGGTTCTGGAAGCGACTGCGCGTGGGGCGCCGTGCCTCTCAGACGCATCAGCCGACCCTGGCGCTCCGTCTCGAGGTTCCAGCCGATTCCTTCCAGAAGACGCTTCACGGCGTTGGGTCCTTGCCGCTTGTCGAGGTACCAGGAGATCTCTGCGTTCGGCTGGGCGAGGTGCGTGGCAAGCCAGGCGAGGAGCGGCACCAAACTCCGTGGCCGGTACGAAGGAAGGTGAACGTCGACGCGCGGCGCCAAGGGCGGATTCTCCTCAGGGAGCACGTCATGGAGCCCGCGGACCTCTGAGGTGAATGGCGCTGCCGCGGCCAGGTCGCTGGCAGTGAATCCGACAATCCCGTCCTCGCGGTCCACCGTCTCGGGTAAGCCGATATGCCAACAACGAACTGAAGCGCGACTCAAGGGGGACCTCCAATCTGAGCCTTGAACGGTAGCGCTAGTCCGTGGAGCTCAGGCCGCGAAGCTCCGCGACCCGGTCAGGCTGCTCGGTGGGCAGGTCGAGGCGCCGGTAGAGCCAGAGCAGTAGGTCGGTCGTCGTGCCGCTGACGGTCGCCGGACCGGCCGCGCCCGGCGCCCAGAGAAGGGCGGCGAAGGGCTCGGCCTGGGAGATCGTCCACGACGATCCGGTGTCGGTCGCGGTGAGGATGACCGGGCCGGAGAGGGATCGACCCAACCGCTTGACGTCGTCCTGGTCGGCCAGGGAACAGGTGAGGAACTCCTCGACCGCGTCGGCTGCCACCTCGGTCCGCATCGTCCATGTCGCGCCGGCGGCGTGCGCGGCGTCCCAGTGGTGCACCGCGGTTTCCTGAACCTGGTGCCTGGTGATGAACCCGATGTCGCGGCGGTCCGGGAACCAGGTCCAGACGGGCGCCGCCTGGTCCGCGCCACGGAGTGCGTCGACGAGTTCGGCGGCGCCGCGCTCGAATGTGGCGACGAGATCGTCCCGGTCCGGACGCTGCGGGCGACGGGAATCCTCGGGTGGCGCCGCCAGGCGGTCGGCGGCGATCGTACGCCAGAACCAGTGCACCTCGGTCAGGTGCCAGACCAGTGAGGCGACGTCCCAGTCTGGGCACTGCTCGACCCGGGCGTCCAGGTTGCCCCGGACCGCGTTGGCGAAGCCGTGGGAGTGGTGGGTGATCGCGGTGACGCACGCGTCTGTGGAGAGGCTCATGGCACGCACCTTAGGCAGCGACCCGGACATCGGCGCAGCTGGCGGTGGTCTGCCCGGGGTCACCTGCTCCGAGGTGGGTTCATGCCAAGAGTGTCGCGACCCGTTCGGCGATTTGGACAGTCCCGGGTCGTGCGGGACGGGGAGCCGTGCGCTTCCAGCAGGCGTGGAGCAGGGCGCGCGCCTGCGTCCAACGGACCACGCGGTCTCGGTCGAGTTCAGCAGCTTCGGCGAAGATCGCCAACCGGCGACGGAGATTGGCGCAGAGATCGTCAGCGGCCAGCTGACGCTGAAAGCCGCCGATCGCCACGCTCACCGCGTCGTTCGCCGGGTCACCCGCAAACCCCTTGGGATCGATGGCCAGCCAGGGTTCGCGCGTCGCTCGTACGACGTTCTTGTAGTGCAGGTCTCCGTGGACGAGCGTGTCCGGTTGCTCGCGACCGAGCTCCTGGATGGTGCCGATTGCCGCGTCGACGACCTGGCGCGGCACGTTGTCGGAAAGCGCGTCGTACGCATCGAGGAGCTGGAGCTCCTGCGCCTCCGCGCGTTCGCTGAGCCGTGGAACCTCCGGTGGGGCTGGGATCGCGAGCCGGCGGGTAAGGCGTCCGCACACGGCTGCGGCCTCGTCGTCATCGTCGAGATCGACCAAGGTGCTGTGCTCGACCCGCTCGAGGAGCATGGCGAATCGCGCATCGTCACGCTCGAACAGCAACACCGCCCCGCGGCCCGACCACAAGGCGAAGGCCGTCGGCTCGTGGACGTTGCCGGGGTGGGGAAAGGAGACCTTCAGGACCGCGGGAGAGCTGTCGCGACGCTGCACAGGTACGACGATCCCGACCCTGCCGTGCATCACCGGTCCAGCAGGCGTACACGTCCAACGCCCGAGGAGTTCCTTGACGAGGCTGGGCAGCGAGGCGATCCAGCGCGCACCTTCCACACCTTCGCGATCGATGATCTCGCGTGCAAACCCAGGAGGCACGTCGATCATCGAAGCAGCCTAGTGGCTTCGCACCAGCGTCCCGCCGCCACGTGACCTTCCTTGTCATGCGAGGTCGAGGGCGACCACCTCGTGGTCGGTGATGCCCGCGACGGCCACCTCGGCAACGCCGTCGGACACCTGCACCTGCGCGGACGTGTCCGCCCGCAACAGGTGTGCCCGGCCGACCCGAGCCCCAGCGGGCAGGACCACCCGCACCCGCTGCTCCCCGAGGGGGACCAGTTCGCGGAACGCCCCTCGCATCAGCATCGGGTTGGTGAGGTTGACGAGGTGGACTGTCAGCGATGTGGGCTGCCGCCAGACGGTGACGTCGACGATGCCCTGACCGGTGACCGTGACCGGGTGTTCCTCGCGCGTCGCCCACGCGACCGCGTTGCGCAGGAGCCGGCCATGGTCGGGATCCAGCACCTCCCAGAACGTCCGTTCGATGTCCCAGGGGAAGTAGACGACCCGCCCGGCCCCGACCTCGCGAAGAAGGACCGAACGCTCCCCAGCATCGGACTCAGACTCGATTTCGCGAGGATAGACCTCTTCCATGGGCAGGTCGGGGTGGGACGGGACGAAGGTCAACGGACGCGGCGACGACTCGTCCAGTACCTCCACAGGCACCCGACCGACCCCATGGATGATGCGCGAGGCGTCGTCGAGTCCTTCGAGAAGTGCGTGCCGCCGGCCGGTACGCGGATCCTCCCGCAGCCGGATGTAGGCGTTCCTGATGCCCGTCTCGGTGTCCCTGGCCGGGGCGACGCCGAACAGATCCTCCAAGCCGAAGCGGGTACGCCGAACACCCCACTCGTCGTACAACGAGGTCTCGTGTGTGGCGACCACACTGCCTCCACGGGCGACGAACTCGCGGATCTGGTCGCACTGGGCGTCCGAGAGCGCGGCGATGTTGGGCAGCACGATCGTCGAGAAGCTGTCGAGCACGTCGGGAGTCAGCATCCCGTCGTGCACCATCTCGAACGGAATTCTTCCTTCGAGCAGCGCTTGGTAGACGCCGGAAATGTGATCCTCGACCTTGAGGCGTGCCGCCCCGCCACCGTAGAACTTCGCGGTCTGCTGCGAGTAGGCGACGGCCACCCGGGCAAGAGGCACCTGATCGCAGAAATAGCGTTCCCATCTGTGGTGCCACCGGTAGAGGTCCTCGACCACCTTCAGCCAGCGGCCGTCGTGTATCACGCCGGCGAATTTCGTGAACCACGGGCGCATGCCGTTGGCGACGCTCTCCGCCACCCAGATGCGAATCTCGTCGCCGCTCTGTGTCGAGTCCTTCCAACGGTGGGTACCTTCCAGGCCGACACTGAAGATCCCGCCGATCGGCTTGTCTCTCATGGTGGCGCGGTATTCCTTGGCGTTCTTTCCAGCCGCCCAGGGTGTGACGATGCCGGAACGCCCTTGTTTGTCTGCGAAGGCAGTGTCGGCGACTCGGGCGAACTCGCTCATGTCGAGGTCGCTCAGGGCGCCGCCACCAGAGTTGGGAATGAACCGCGCATCAGGATTCGCCGCACGGATCGCGGTGTCCCACTGCCGGCACAGCGCAAAGAGGCGTTGCTGCCGCCAGACGATGTACGCCTTGCGGGCTGGATCCTGTGGGTCATCCGTCCGGGGAAGATCCATTCCAGCAGAGTCTCGGAAGTTGCGCTGGCAGTGCTCGCAGTAACACATGCCAGATCCGGTCCACCGGTTGCTGAAGATGCCGACGACGTCGTAACGAGCCATGATCTCGGCGTTCACGTCGGGCATGTACGTGAAGTTGTACGGCCCCAGCGCGCAGGTCACCCACGCGTCGGGCGTCGACCAGTGGCCGCGCTTGTCACCGTTGGCGTCGACGGCGATCCAGTCCGGGTGTGCGTCGAGGACCGGCTGATGCACCGCGTGCGGGTCTGTACGCGCGAGCACCGCCATTCCCCTGGCCCTGCAGCCCGCGACGAGTTCGCCGAACGGGTCCCCGCCGTTCATCCACCGGCTGCGATGGTGCAGCGGAACGTCGGTCGGGTAGTAGGCGACGTATCCGCCCGCGCTCAGGCAGACAGCATCACACTTGGTGCGTTCGAAGTAGTCGAGCCAGAAGTCGACGTCGTACTTCACCGGGTCGTCTTCGACAAGCGTGAGTTGCCCCCACCGCATCACCCGATCGAACCACATCCGACGGCGCCCTTCTCCCGCGCCGGGCGAGGGCTGCCTCATGTGCTGATGAAGAACTGTTCGGGGTTGCACGGTGCGGGGTTCGGATAGATGTAGGAGGCCGGCATGTGCTTCGGAACGTTGTGGAAGTTGTTGCGGACGACGCCGTAGCCATCCCCTGGAATGCTGATGCCGATGACATAGAACTCGTCCGCGGCGATCTCGAGGATCTGCTTCATGAGAGTCTTCCGTGTCTCCGCGTCGGCGGCGAGCTTCAGCTGGTCGTACAGCTGCATCTGCTTTCGGGCGGCGGCCGGTGGACGTTCTAGGCCCGCGGTCGCGTCGTCGCCGGAAAGGCCCTGGTACCACGCCTGCCAGGCTGAGCACCACATCGAGTTTCCGTCGAAGGGGAAGAAGTACCTCGGGTCGAGGATCACCGCCTCGCCGCTTCCGCCACCGAAGCGGTGAATGGTGGCGTCGAAGTCGGCGTTCGTCCTGACCCGCTCCTCCCACAGCGAGCGGTCCATGGCCGTGATGTTGACACTGATGCCGACGGCCTCCCACTGGGCCTTGATGAGCTGTGCCATGTCGACGAATACCGGCCGGCCGTTGTCGATGTCGAAACCGATGGTGATGCGCTTGCCGTCGGGACCCAACCTGAACTTGCCGTCACGCTCGGTGTAGCCGGCCTTGTCGAGGAGCTCGTTGGCCTTGTCGACGTCGTACTCGGTGTACTGCGTGGCGAGCTGTTCGTTGTAGTGCTCCGAGTCCGGCAGCGGTGCCGCCTGCCAGGGCTTTCCCTGCCGCAGCAGCACGATGTCGATGATCTCCTCGCGGTTGAGGGCGTGGGAGAGTCCGATGCGGACGTCCTTGTTCTGGAAGAACTCCCGCATGGCCGGGACCTTGTGGTTCAGGTTGAGTTGGATCACACCGGCGTTGGGTTCGGCGAAGGTTGTGGCGTAGAAGTCGTACCCGCCCTCCTTCCGCCCGCGGGCGATCACCGGCTTGTTCTCCGGGACGGCGAAGAACTGGTCCTCCATGTCGATCTCGCCGTTGACCACCATGAGGGTCAAGGTGTTGGTGCTGTCGCCCTGCATGACCCGATAGTCCAGCTTGTCGATGTACGGCAGCTGCCTGCCCCTGGGGTCGACCTTCCAGTAGTACGGGTTGCGCTCCGCGATCGCGCGACCGGATCCGCCACTGGGAGGTTCGCTGAACGTCCAGGGATGCAGCAGCGGCTGACTCTTCACGGCATAGCGCACGCTGTCGTCGTCGATCCCGCCCATGTTCTGGAACAGCTGCACCCAGTCTGACTGGTTGTGCTCCTTGACGAGTTCATCGACGGTGTCGTTGTACTTCGGGTGGAACTCGCTGAGGTAGTGCTTGGCGTATCTCACCGGCGCGTCGCCGCCTGGCTGGGCAAGTTTCTGGAGGAAGAGCCCATGTGCCTTGGGGAACTCGAACACGACGGTGTGGTCGTCCACCTTCTTCACGCTGCCGAGCTCACCCTCGATGAGCATCCAGCTCGGCGGCACCGGAGTGAGTTCCTTGTTGAGAACGACATCCTCGTACCAGAACAACACGTCGTCGGCGGTGAACGGCTTCCCGTCCGACCACCGCATGCCGTCGCGGAGCTTGAACGTGTACGACGTGCCGCCTCCGCCGATCTCGAAGGACTCGGCCACGTTGGGAATGGGAAGGGGCTTCCAGTCAGGCGTCCAGCGCACCAGACCCTCGTATCCCTGGAACCGGTTCAGCTGGGAGAAGGAGCCGGAGCCGCCCGTGAGGCCCATGTGCCATGACCCGCCGTACGTACCAAGTCGGTCGACCGGTTCGACCACCATCGGACTGGTGGGTAGGCGTTCCGCAAGGGGTGGGAGATCGCCACTCTTGACGAGACTGGCCAGGCTCGGCGCCTCCTTGTCCTTCAGCTGGCCACCGCCGCCGCCCTTCTGCTGGGGCTTGGTGGAGAGCGCGTCGCATGCCGGGAGGGAGGTCAGCGCGAGGACTCCCAGCGCACCCGCTTCGACGAGACGCCGCCGGCTGAGACGGTGGCGGGCGATGTTCTTCTCGCTCACGACGTGACTCCTGACTCTCCGACACGGCCGGTCGACATGAGCCGGCCGTCGCCGGAAGGGGGTGAACGCTACCGATAGTTTGGGCCGCGTATCGCCACGGAACGTACTGTCCGTACACTTGTCTGTCAAGTACGCAGGGCAGACACTGGGGAACCCTAGAGCACGCCGGGTAGGTGGTGCGCTGTCGCTGCCGGAACTGGCCCGGGAGAGTCCAGGAGGGCGCATGAAGGAGACACTCCGGACCGTGACGGTGGTCGACGCCGTCTGCGACGCGATCCGGGAACGCATCCTGACCGGAGAGCTGGGTCCGGAGGAGGTGCTCTACGAGCAGGCCACAGCCGAGCTCTACGGCGTTGCGCGCCCCACGGCCAAGGCCGCGATCGACCGACTGGTGAACACCGGTCTGCTCCGCCGGTCGGCCAACAAGTCGGCACGTGTTCCGCGGCTCACCGAGTCCGACGTTCACGATCTCTACTTCAGCCGGCTCGTCATCGAGAGCATGGCGGTCTCCCACCTCGCGTCCGAGGGCCTGCGGCCGGAGAAGGCCAGGAAGGCACTGCGTGAGTTCGACCTGGCCGTGAAGGAAGGATCGGTCGAGGGGATCATTCGTTCCGACATTGCGTTCCACTACGCCTTCGTCGAACAGCTAGACAGTCCACGGGTGCTCCGCATGTATGACTCGATCATCGGCGAGGCACACCTGTGCATGGTCGTGAAACAGACGCACCAGCTGCTCGGTCCGAAGGCGATCGCCAAGGAACACAGGGAGATCTACGACGCGGTCGTGGCCGGCGATGCGCAGGTGGCTCAGGCGAAGCTGTCTGCGCACCTTCACCGGTCCGAGCATGTCATCCGGTCGCATTTCCGGGAAAGTGCGAACCCCACGTCGGCGTCGTGACTCGTTGCTCGACCATCTAACCTGGTCGAATGGTGGCTGGCCGGCGGATCGCGCGCGCTGCACTCGTGGTCAACGCGAGCTCACGCACGGGTACGGAGGCGTTTGAATTCGCCCGGCAGAAGCTGCGTGACCTCCGCGTGCCGCTCGCAGAGTGCTATCAGGTCACTGATGCCGCTCGACTTCCGGAAGTCTTCGAGGACATCGTGGACCGCCATGACGTCGTCATTGTCGGCGGCGGGGACGGCACACTGAGCACTGCTGTGGATCATCTCGCCCATCGCGACGTCGCCCTCGGGGTTCTTCCTCTCGGTACGGCGAACGACTTCGCCCGAACCCTGCAGATTCCCGCCGATCTCGCAGCGGCGTGCACGACGATTGCCGACGGCAAGGTGGTCGACATCGACCTCGGCCGGATCGGTGACAACTGCTTTGTCAACGTCGCGTCGGTGGGCTTGTCCGTCGGCGTCACGAAAGCGCTCAGCCCCACCTTGAAGCGGCGGCTTGGGCCACTGGCGTACCCGATCGCTGCGATGCGCGCCTACCGCAAGCACGAGCCCTTCAGCGCACGGCTGGAGTTTCCGGACGGCGACCAGGACAGCATCGACCTCGACAGCCTGCTCCAGGTGGCGATCGGCAACGGCCGGCACTACGGCGGAGGAAACGTCGTGTCTCCCACGGCGGGCATCGATGATCACATCCTCGACGTGTACGCGATCCGCAAGGGCAGGTTGCGCGACCACACCAGCATCGCGAGGTTCCTACGTGACGGCACATTCGTCGAACACGAGAACGTCCTCCACCTGACCACCCGCACGGTGTCGTTGCACGCCGATCCGGAACAGCCGATCAACGTGGACGGCGAGGTGGTGACCTCGACGCCGAAGATGTTCGCCGTGGACCGCAACGCGCTCGTCGTCCTCGTACCGCAGGGTTCGACAGCCGCGCACCTCGACGCACCGCGATGAGGTGGGTCACTCGGGTTGGTCGGGCTCGGGGCGGCGGTCGGACCGCCGCCTCCCCTTGCGGTCGTCGATGACGAGAAGCTTGGTGCCCTTGTTCTGCCGTCGGGTGAGGCCTTCTGATCGGTGGTGGACATATTTCGGGTCCATGCGGAACTTCTTGATCTTCGTCTTTGCCGGGCGCATCTCAGACCTGCCCACAGAGCGTGGGCAGGCCGGACCGCCGCGCGTACGTACGCACGGTCGAGGTCTCCCTGGAGTGTCAGGAGGGAACGGAATCCCTCCGGCACTGGCGAGATCAGCGCGGCAGGTTCTGCGGGACGAGACTGAGCCGGGAGCGTCCTACAAGAAGATCGCCTATGAATGAAGGCGGAAGCCTGTCGGTTTGACACCACACCGGAGGGTGAGATGGACCGCCGAGGCTGTCATGAGGGAACTCTTTCCTGTGCGAGTGGACGATGACAGTGGGCGCAGGCGATACCTCGCGCCCTGCACGCGCGGACAGCGACGCTGGAAGGCGTCGTGGCGCGGATCAGGTCAGCGGCAGGAAGCCGCGGGGGAGAACGCAGAACAACCGACTCGCATGGTTTCTGGTCTCCTCTCGCACTCGTACGTGAATGAGTCGCGTCATGGTCTCAACCGGCAGATTCGAGCGTCAAGGAAATATCGGTTGGCGGCGTGTACGTCCCTGCGCAGTACGTCCCGGAGACGCCGGCCGCTTGCGCCACTCTGCCCGATTCGCTGCGCTGGCTCTGGCCTGATCAGTGCGGAAGCATGATCCCATTCGAGTAGGCGACCCCGTGGATCGTGACGGGGTTACCTGACACGTGATTCACCGTCACACCGGCACGCAACATCGCCCCGCAGGAGGGCGCGAGGTTCACCCGCACATCGATGAGGGTCAGGTTGCGTTTGATGTGATGCAGGTTGCCCGTGATCCGCTGAGTCGTCGTCACCTCCCGGCGGGCACCACAGGGCCTTCCGCTGCCGTTGACCGGGACCGCCCACAACGTCAGCCTGACGGTGGCATCACCGCCCGGGTAGTAGCCGTATTCCCTGCTGAGCTCGACGTCGGCCAGGACGTTCGCGAACTGTGCGGCGACAACCGGCACCAGTTCGTCGAGCACGGTGACACTCGTGCGGATGACATTGCACTGCGGAATTTCCGGGTCGCGGACGCGGGTGACGCACGTCTCTCCCGGGTCGGCCCACTGCATCGAAAGCAGAGGTGCGCGTATCATCGACAGAACTGTCAGCCCTGGATCCAGCGTAATCCTCGCGACCGCGGGGTTGAGCAGGGTGGCTGCCCGGCCCCGCAACTCACAGGTAAAGGTACCGTTCTTGGGAACCGTGAGTAGCCAGCGGCCGGTCTCACTCTCGACGCCGTACGCCTTGCCGCTGAGGTTGCGTGCCGTCCACGGTGAACCCCCGGCTCCGGCACAGATGACTCTGGCCTCCATCAGGGGTGTGCGGACGATGTTGCTGCGCCCGGCGAGACGGCCGAACAGGTAGAACTTTTCTCCCGCTCGCAGCGTCATCGGCGGGAGTCGCAGAACCGGAAGCAATGGAGCGTCTTTTGCCGGCAGCACAGTACGGAGCAGTTGGCGGGTCGTGATTGCTTTCAGGCCTGAATTCACCTCCGGCACAGCGGCAGCCGCCGCTGGTGCGTGCGAACGTGGCGTGTCATCCGTTGATCGTGCACAACCGCTGAAGGAAAGGAAGAACGCCGCGACACAGACGGCAAGGATGGCCCGACGCATAGGAGAAGACCTTTGGACAATATTCGATCAGGATTATTCGAAGTCTTCCGTCGGTCCCTGGGACTAACCTCCGCTGGACGGACGTGTTCGGTTTCTCACGCGTTCGCTCCTGCTTTCCAGTGTGAGGTGACGAGGTCGCTGACCTGTTCGAAGGCGTTGATCTCGGTGGGGTTGAACCGGTTCTTCGTGAGAGCGACGCACCGGCCGGTGGCGGGAAAGCCGGTCATCTCGTCGACGAAGCCGGCCTTACTCAGGGGATGTCGGAGCGGGCGCCGCGATCGCGACAGCCGTGAGGAGAAAGAGGACAGGAAATCTCGGTCCGGATGAGGTCGGACTTGGCCACATCCTCCCGCTAGGTCCTGTGGCAGGCGTACTCCGGCGGCTGGGGTCCGTCGGGATTTTGTTCAGTTGACCCGGTTTGCAGAGGCCATCGCCGCCGGATGTCCTCTGGGATCCGGGACTTTCGGCCCTGCCTGGATGAGCAGTGCGTCATGTCTGGTCTTGTTCAGTGGCGGTGACGCCTCCCCGGTGGTGTCAACGCTGCCTTGCAGGGGACTCCGACGGCGACGCGGGACAGCGGTGACGATGAGCACAACCCGACTGGGGCGGGACAGCGGCGACCTCGGCGACGTCCGCCCGAACGGGCATGAAGGGCGCGTTGAGGGGCAGGCGCTCGAGCGTCTGCTGGCAGCGATGGAAGACTTTCGCGACGGCAACTTTCGTCGTCGCGTCACGCCGACGAATGCCGATGACCACGACGAGGACATCGCCGCCAGGCTGGCCACGGTGTTCAACGAGATCGCCGAACGAAACCAGAATCTCGTCGGCGAGCTGATGAGGGTGCGGGGCGCAGCCGGTCGCGATGGCCAGACCGCCGAACGCCTGAACCTCGACGCGCAGGGTGACGGCTGGTCGGTCGCGGAGACCGCGGTCAACGACCTGATGGAGGAACTGCAGCGGCCGACCGCCGAACTCAGCCGGGTGCTTGACGCCGCGGCCGAGGGCGACCTGTCGCAGCGAATGTCGTTCCACGTGTCCGGCCAGACCGGTGACGGCGAGTTGGACGGCCTGAGTACGACGGTCAACGGCCTGCTCGACCAGCTCTCGGTCTTCGCCTCCGAGGTGACCCGTGTCGCCAGGGAAATCGGAACGGACGGCCGGCTCGGAGGTCAGGCGCAGGTGCCGGGGGTCGCGGGGACCTGGCGTGACCTGACCGACTCGGTGAACTTCATGGCGGGGAACCTGACCGCTCAGGTGCGTGACATCTCCCAGGTCGCCAAGGCAGTCGCCCGCGGTGACCTCAGCCGCAAGATCTCCGTCGAGGTCTCGGGCGAGATGCTCGAGTTGAAGAGCACGATCAACACGATGGTCGACCAGTTGTCGTCGTTCGCCGACGAGGTGACCCGGGTCGCGCGTGAGGTCGGCAGCGATGGCGCGTTGGGTGGTCAGGCACAGGTGCCGGGGGTCGCGGGGACCTGGCGCGACCTGACCGACTCGGTGAACTTCATGGCGGCCAACCTCACCTCGCAGGTCCGCAACATCGCCCAGGTGACCACGGCCGTCGCCCGCGGCGACCTGAGTCAGAAGATCGATGTCGACGCGCGGGGAGAGATCT
>NZ_JBEFTW010000052.1:0-36811 GCF_040196095.1 Actinopolymorpha sp. B17G11 | reverse complement strand
AAGGTCCACTTCACACCCACGTCGGCGTCATGGATGAACCTGGTCGAGGTCTGGTTCTCCATCATCGAACGCCAAGCCATCCACCGCGGAACCTTCCGCTCCGTCCGCGACCTGATCACCAAGATCCACCAATTCATCACCGGCTGGAACGACCGCTGCCACCCCTTCGTCTGGACCAAGACCGCCGACCAGATCCTCACCAAAACGAACCGTCAAAAGATCTCAACCACGGGGTACTAGTTCTATACGTTGAAGTCATGGACTGACCACCTCATGCTGACCCAGTACGCCGGCATCGCAGCGAACGTCATCGGTCGCCGCTTGTTCGACCTGACCAAGGGCTGGAACGGCAAGCCCGCCGCCGGCCAGCACATGTTCGTGGTCACCCACGAGCCGCCGACGGATTGGTGGTACGCCGGCACGGCGCCATTCTCTGGCCGAGTCTCGCCTGAACGGCCGCGTGTTGGGTTGAACCTCGCGGGGCCAGGTAGCGGCCAGGGCTGGGTCGGCTCCGGCTTCCAGGGCGGCGCGATGGCTGGCTCACGTCCCCCGCACAAGCGCCTTCATGGGTTCTTCCGCAAAGGAATCTCGGTGTGCCATCGACGGACCTTCGCCGGCGTCACTTCCCACCGCAATCCATGTCCGAGCTTGACTAACAAAATCTCGAAGTTCACGCATTTAAGGTGACCGCAAGAAGGTCGGCCGCTCCCGCCACCAATCAGCGAGGGCTTGTTGACGACACCACCATGGTGAGGGCGAAGGTGCCGTTGCTGTCCTCCATTTCCTGAGCGTTAACATTGAAACTTGATTGCGCCTCGATCACGATCGAGCCCTGAGAGCTGGATATGTACGCGAACCCGCCCCTAGTCGAACTTGTCGACATCTGGAAGAACTTCGGCGCGGTTCAGGCGCTACGAGGCGTCAGCTTGAACGTCAGGCCCGGCGAGACCCACGCACTCGTTGGTGACAACGGTGCTGGCAAGACGGTCCTGATGAAGATCTTGGCCGGTGTTTATCAGCCGGATGCCGGAACGATCGTTGTCGATGGTTCGGTGAGGCACTTCTCGTCGCCCCGTGAGTCTCGTCAACATGGGATCGAGATGATCTATCAGGACTTTGCGCTGGCCGACAACCTCGACGTTCGGTCCAACATCTTCCTCGGGCGGGAGGTGCGAAGGAGAACAATCGGCAAGCTTCTTCGCATTCTAGACCGCCCATACATGGACAAGGAGGCATGTCGGGTCCTGGCATCGCTCGACGTCGAACTGGATCCGCGCCTCAAGGTCAGCCACCTCTCTGGCGGTCAACGTCAAGTTGTCGCCATCGGGCGTGCGCTTGCCTTCAACGCCAGGCTCGTGATCATGGATGAGCCAACAGCGAACTTGGCCGTCGGAAAGGTCAAGAAGCTGTTCGAATTGACCAGACGGCTACACGATCTAGGAATTGCAGTGATCGTCGTGTCCCACAGGATAGACGAGACCTTATGTGTAGCTGATCGCCTCACCGTCCTTCGCCAAGGTCGAGTAATCGGGCGATTTCGATCGGGCCAGCTGTCCGAGGCACGAATCAGCCATCTCATCTCCAGCGGCCTGTCGGACCTCGGCGGGTGACGGTACGGCTTATGACCCGGACCGGCTTGCGCGAGTTCCTGGATTCGAGGCGCACCAGCCGCCCGGCCCGTCTGCGGCTGCGAATCAAGAACCTGGCCGGCGACTACGGCACCTTTGGACCGCTGTTCGTCCTGATCCTGGCGATCGCCGCCTTCTCGGTGGTGAACCCACGCTTTCTGTCGGCCTCGAACCTGTCGCTGGTGCTGGGTCAGGTGACGGTGATCGCGGTGTTGGCTCTCGGTCAGACCTTGATCATCCTGACCGCCGGTATCGATCTGTCGGTAGGTGGAATCGCGGTCTTTTCGTCGATCCTGATGGCGAATCTTGCCGTCGGGGCCGGGCTGCCGGGTGGGCTCGCACTGGTCGTCGGATTCGCCCTCGGCGCCGCCATGGGTGCGTTGAACGGTGCGCTGGTCACAAAGATTGGACTGCCGCCGTTCATCGTGACCCTGGGGACGCTGAGCATCTTCTTCTCCCTCAATTTCGTCGTGTCCGAAGGCGCGACGGTTCGGGGCGCCGACATGCCGCCGATCATGAGCTGGACCGGAATCACCTTCGCTGTCGGCGATTTCCGGATCACGTACGGCTCCATCATCATGCTGGCATTGTTCGCGTACTTTGCGTACGCCCTCGGTCAGACGTCCTGGGGCAAACACATCTATGCCTCTGGAGACAACGATGAGGCAGCGCGTTTGGTGGGGATTCGCACGGGTCGGGTGTTGTTCTCGGTCTACACTGTGGCAGGGCTGCTGTATGCCATCGGAGCGTGGATCCTGATTGGAAGGCTGGCCTCGGCGAGTCCGAACATCGGCGTCGAGTACGCCCTCGACTCGATCACCGCGGTTGTCCTGGGTGGCACCAGCCTTTTCGGTGGCCGTGGTGGTGTGCTCGGCACGTTGGTCGGAGCCTTGATCGTCGGTGTGTTTCGGAACGGACTGCAGATCTCCGGTGTCCAGGTGGTCTGGCAGGGCTTCGCGATCGGCCTCATGGTGCTCGTCGGTGTCGCCGTCGACCAGTGGATCAGGAAGGTGAGGGCGTAGTGACCTGTCAGCCCCAGCAGTTTTGCTTGCCCCAGGCCGAGCCCTTAGACGTAAGGCCGTCCTGAGGCTCGTCGGTGATGAGTTTGGTGCCGGTGTTGACGAAGGCCTTGCGCTCGGTCACAGCCGGCTTGGTGCCGTTCTTGGCGAACTCGGCGAGCGCCTCCACACCGAGTGTGGCCATCTTCAGTGGGAACTGCATGGAGGTGGCGCCGATGATGCCCGCCTCGACGTTGTCCACGCCAGGACAGCCGCCATCGACGGAGACGATGGTGACGTCCTTCTCCCTGTCCGCGGCCTTGAGCGCTTGGTACGCACCAGCGGCGGCCGGCTCGTTGATCGTGTAGACAAGGTTGATCGAGGGATCCTTCTGTAGCAGGTTCTCCATCGCCGTGCGGCCGCCTTCCTCCGCGCCGTCAGTGACGTCGTGCCCGACAATCCTCGGGTCGTCCTCGTCACCGATCCTGGTCTTGTCCTCGACGTCGATTCCGAATCCCTCCAGAAATCCCTGGTCGCGCTGGACGTCAACGGAGACCTGATTGGGATTGAGGTCCAGCATGGCAATCCTCGCCTGCCTGCCCTCATTGTCGAACTTCGCCCTCGCCCATTGACCAATGAGCGAGCCGGCCTTGTAGTTGTCGGTCGCGAACGTTGCGTCAACGGCGTCGGCTGGGTCTGTCGGAGTGTCGAGGGCGATGACGAGCAGGCCCTGCTGGCGAGCCCTGTCGATGGCCGGAACGATCGCCTTGGAGTCGTTCGGCGTGATCAGAAATCCCTTGGCACCGGCCGAGATGAGGTTCTCGATCGCCTGAACCTGGCTCTCGTTGTCGCCATCCTGGCGGCCGGCGAATGTCTGCAGGGTGACTCCCTGCTCCCGTGCAGCCCTCTGAGCGCCCTGCTTCATCTGGACGAAGAACGGATTGGTGTCGGTCTTGGTGATCAGGCCGATGATGACCTCGTCGTCCGAGCCGCGTCCGTCATTGGCGCCACAAGCCCCCAGGGTCAAAATGGTCGAGAACGCCAGGATGGCGGAAACCACCAGCGCCGCGATTGTCGCGCCTCGCCACCGCTTCCTGTTCTTACCGTTGCGTGTTCGGCGCATCAGACCCCCCGCGCATCTCACCTTGGCTTCGACGACTGACCCGCCACAGGTGACAAGGGCGCCATGCAGGTATCGACGACGTCCTCACGCTTCACTATCGCACGCCACATCCAACGGCCCTTCCACTACTGGCACCAGATAGGACGATAGTCGTTGAGCTATCCGGAAAGTGCCCAGTCCTCGCAAACTCTGCAGGCGATCTTCACCCAACGCGAATCGGCGGGTGGCGGTACGAAATCAGACTCGATGGACACCGGGGTTTATAGAATTCGCGACCGTAACGAGATCCGAATAACATGAATGAAGCCCATCGCATCCGCGGGCGGAGGGGTCCGGCAACCTTCTCGCGCTCTCAGCCGAGGGCGGCGAGGCCACGCTCGATCGCCTCGATCAGCCGGGGGCGCAGCTCGTTCGCCCCGATCACCGCGTCGACCGAGCCGACGTCCACGGCCCGCTGGATGCTGTGCACCCGGTCGAATCCCGCCGCGACCTCGCCGAGTTTCTCTGCCCGGACCGCCGTACGCACCTCGACCAGCTCGGTGGCCAGCGCGGCCCGCTCCGCCCCGCTCGCCTCGGCCACCCGCTTGGCCAGCGTCGAAACGCGGGGGTCGGCCGACGTACGTGCGTCCACCTCACCGGCGAACACCACCGCGGCCGCCGGCGCACCGCCGATCACGGACGCGAACGAACCCTCCACCGCCAGAACCGTGATGCGTGCGTTCAGCGCCTTGGAGAAGACCACGAACGCCCCACCGTGGTAGCGCGACACCACGCAGAACACGATCGGGCCGTCGAAGTTGACGATCGCGCGGCCGATCTCCGCGCCGTACTCGAGCTGAAGGTTCCGCATGGAGTCCGGTGAGCCGTCGAAGCCGGACAGGTTCGCCAGCACGACCAGCGGCCGGTTTCCGCTCGCCGCGTTGATCGCTCTGGCCACCTTCTTCGACGAGCGCGGGAACAGCGTGCCCGAGGTGTAGGTGTCCGGGCCGTCGGTGGGTGGGAAACCCCGGCGCGGTACGGATTTGGACTCGATTCCGAGCAGACAGACCGGGTATCCGCCGAGTCTCGCGTCCTGGACGACGGCGGTGTCCGCGTCGGCCATCCCGGCCCAGCGCTCCAGCACCGGGTGGTCCTGGTCGGTCACGGACCGCATCATCGTGCGGATGTCGAAGGGCTTCTTGCGATCCGGGTTCGTCGCGGCGGAGAAGATGTCGCCGACGGTGTGGAAATCACTGCCCGGTGCGTTGTGCGGGTAGGTCGTGACGTCCCGGTCGAGCGGATCGGTCGTCTCTGCCCGCCGCGGCTCGGACTCACCCGGGACGACGTACGTGTGGTCGTAGTGCGCCATCAGCACGTCCCGGGCACTCTTCAGGTCCGGGGCCCAGTACTGCGCCTGCCCGTTCGGGCCCATCACCCTGTCGTAGCCCCCGATGCCGAAGTTGTCCTCGGCGGAGACGCCGCCGGAGAAGTCCAACGACTGCTTGCCGGTGAGCACCATCGCGCTGTCCGGCGTCATCACCAGGATGCCCTTGGTGTGCATCAACATCGTCGCCTCGGCGTTCCAGTACGGCTGCGCGCCGACGTTGATGCCGGCGACGACGACGTTGATCTCGCCTCCTGCCTGGGTGAACTCGACGATCCGTTTCAGCGCCCTGGCGATCCAGTCCATGTTCTCGGTGCCGGAGTCCATCGAGATCCGGGCGCCGGCGGACAGCGCGAACCAGTCGACCGGCACACGCATCCGTTCGGCCAGGTCGAGTGCCGCGATGATCCGCGAGCACTCCGCCTCCGCCACCGCGCCGAGCGCCTTCGTCGGGTCGCCGCTCAGCACCACGCGGGTGATGCCCTCCGGGTAGCGCAGGGTCGGCGTACTGACCACTCCGGCGATCAGCCCCGCCTTGTTGAGACCGCGCGGCCGGTCGACTGGTACGAGCGTTCCAGCGTCGTCCAGGTCGTACTCGATGACCGAGCCGCCAGGACCGGCGATCATGTCGGTCAGCTCGTACGGATAGACCATGTTGCGGCGACGCGAGCGCAGCACCTTCTGGGCGTAGTCGTCGAGCGGCTTGAGCGGCTCGGTCGCGGGTGCCTCGACAGAGGTGACAACGCCGGCACCCGGCTGGTAGGAGAACCGTGCGACGACCGGCGCCGCGGCACCGTCCGGCGCCCTGACCCGTCCCTCTGCCCGCACTTCCTCGATGCCAGCACCGGCGGTGAGCGGCGTGATGTTGGCCTGCAGAGCGGTCAGTTCGTCGACCTGGGCGTCGACGATCGGCCAGATGTGCACCCAGACGTGGTTCATGTCCAGGCGTGCGCCGGCCGTACCGCGCGCGCTGCGCGCCCGGCGAATCCCCTCCAGACAGTTCGCGATCGCCCGCTCCACGTGCGGTAGGGAGGTCACCTGGCCGTCGTCGTCCCGGACGACGGCGAACTGGCGAACCTGGGCGAGCGCGACCAGCCGCTGGTCGGCGTCGTTCTCCCGCGCCACGCAGTGGTAGAGCAGCACGTCCTCGGGTGCGTCCAGCCGGGTGATCCGGAAGTCGCGGAGTCGCCACAGGTTCAGCCGCCGCCCCACCATGGGGTGGACGCCACGGATGTTGTCGTCTTCGGCGACCGAGGTGCCGGCCGGCCGGTAGGTGAAGTACTCCACCGGCTGGTGGCCGCTCCGTGCGATGGCGAGGGTGACCCGGCGCACCCGCCGGGCGACCGGCAAAGCGGCGACGAGGCCGCGGAACACCTCCGAGGCGTCCTGCGGCCCCTCCGGAGTGTCCGGCCCGAAGAGGTACAGGTCGGCCACCGCCTCGTGCCCGGGCGGTCGGGCAGCGATCTGCGCGGTGAGGGCGCGGACCAGGCCGCTGTCCGGATCGGCGAGCTCGTCGATCGTGCCGACCGTGCTGACCAGGTGGGTCGGCCTGTCATCGACCGAGTAGTCGGCCGTCGCGAAGGGTCGTCCATCGACGGCGGACTCGCCCAGGTCGTGCAACTCGTACTCGCGGTAGTGACGGCGGATCAGCACCTCGAGCATCGGCTCGCGCTCGGTGCTCATGGACGCATTCCCCACCCCAGTCGGCTCCTCGCTCGTCCCTCGCTCGCTCGCCGAGCCGCTCGGACTCCAGCCCCGCTCCAGCCGTTGCGCCAGGAACCGGGCGATCTGCTCCGGGATGGCAGCGAGCGCCTCGATCCGCTGCCGGCGGTCCGGCGCATCCGGATTCGCCGCGAGCGACGCGACCTCGGTGCCGACGCCGGCCAGCACCTCGGCCCTCGCCTCGTCCACCAACGGCTGGTCGAACCAGCGGAAGCGAACGCTGCGGGCCAGGTCGCCGACGACGGGGAAGCGCAGCTGGGTGGCGAGCACCAGACGGTCCAGCACGTCGTGTACCGCCTCGTCCAGCGGCGCGGCTGGCCGAGGTTGGGCGATCCAGCACTGCAGCAACGCGGTGACCAACAGCACGTCCGGGATCGACCGCTGCTGCGCGAGGAAGATGCGGAACACCGCCTCCTCCAACTCGGCGCTGCGTTCCAGATCGGAGACGCCGTAGTGGCCGAGCACCCGGGCGAGTCGGATACGGAACTCCTCCGGCAGGCCGCCGCGCTCGGGATCAAGGCTCTGCAGGTAGGTGTGGAAATGCTCGCGGGGACTGTGCACCCGGTTCTCGGTGTTGATCTCCTCACCTGCGGGTCGGTTGCGGCTCAGCTCGGCGAAGTCGGAGAACACCTGCAGCAGCTCGATCTCCGCCGGCACCGGAGCCCCACCCGCGGCCGCCAACTCGGCCCGGGCCTCCAGGTAGCCGGACAGCATCTCGCCCTCGTCCCGAGGGTCGATGTCGAAACCGAGCAACATGCTGCGCAGATCGTCCAGACCGCGCTCGGCCCGCTCCGACGCGGACTGGTCCCGAGCGCCGTCCGGCAGGTCGACCCCGACCCCGCTGTCCGCCGTGGCGTCGGCCTCCTCGCTCCCCTCGGCGACCGGCTCCAGGCGCACCAGCGGGGCGCTGGTCTCCACCTGACTGCCGGTGGAGACCAACAGCTCGCGCACCGTGGCCTTGAACGGCGCATACAGCACCGTCTCCATCTTCATGCTCTCCAGCACGAGCACCGGCGCACCGGCGTCCACCACGCTGCCCGGTTGCACGGGCGTCGCGACCACCAGGGCCGGCGCGGGCGAGCGCATGACCCCACCCTCGTCACGACTCACCCGGTGGGTGACGCCGTCCACCTCGACCAGGTGGACCGGACCGTGCGTGGCGGTGACCAGCCGGAAGCGCTGGCCGCCGATGACCAGCTGACCGGTGTAGCTGCCCAGCCGCTCCAGCTCGCCGTAGACCACACGCAGGTCGTCACCGCTTCCGACGCCGACCCTGTACCGGCCAGGGCCGATCCGCGCGACCGTCACCCGGTACCGGACCCCGCGCAGTTTGAGGTCGATCGCCCGGCCCACCTGGTGCTGCACCTGCGGCCTGCCACCGTGCGCGGTCTCCAGCAGCCGAAGCCGCTCGACCCGCTCGGCGTCCTCGTACCCCTCGATCGCTGCCGCGACCAGCGCGACGCCGGAGTGCCGGTGCGAGACGAGTCGACCCTCACGACGGACCCGGTCGATCCAGCCGGTGTCCGCGCTGGCGTCGATCACCTCAGGTTGGTCCAGCAGTTCGAGGAGGAAGCTCTTGTTGGTGACGCCGCCCTCGATGATCACCGTGGTCGCCGCGACCGCCCGTCGCATCCGGGCGAACGACTCCTCCCGGGTCCGGCCGTACGTGATGATCTTCGCGATCATCGGGTCGAAGTCGGCCGGGATGGTGTCGCCCTCACTGACGCCGGTGTCGACCCGCACACCGGGCCCGGCCGGCAGGTCGAGCAGCACGATCCGGCCAGGCGACGGGGCGAAGTCGCGATCCGGGTCTTCCGCGTACAGCCGGGCCTCGACGGCGTGCCCGGTCTCGGTCGGCCTGTCGCCTTCCAGCCGGCCGCCGGCGGCTATGCGCAGCTGCGCCTTCACCAGGTCGAGGTCGATGGTCATCTCGGTGATCGGGTGCTCCACCTGCAGCCGGGTGTTCACCTCGAGGAAGGCGAAGGCCCTGTCGCCCGGGTGGTACAAGAACTCGACTGTTCCGGCGCCGCAGTAGCCGACCGCCAGCGCGAGCCGCTCGGCCGAGGTCTTGAGCTCCTCGATCTGCGCCGCGGACAGCAAGGGGCAGGCGGACTCCTCGATCACCTTCTGGTTCCTGCGCTGCACCGAGCAGTCCCGCACACCGACCGCCCAGGCGCTGCCCTGACCGTCGCCGAGCACCTGCACCTCCACGTGGCGGGCACCGGTCACCAGCCGCTCGAGATACACCACGCCGCTGCCGAAGGCGCGCGTCGCCTCGTCACGGGTGCGGTCGTAGAACTCCTTGAGCTCGTCGGCCGATGTGATCAGGCGGATGCCACGGCCACCGCCGCCCGCGGCCGCCTTGAGCATCACGGGGTAGCCGATCTTCTCGGCCGCCGCGAGCGCGGCGTCCAGCGACTCGACCGGGCCTCCGCTCCACTGTGCGACCGATACCCCGGCCTCCTCCGCGAGGAGCTTGGAGCCGATCTTGTCGCCCAGCTTCCTCATCGCCTCCGGCGACGGCCCGATGAACGTCACGTCGAGCCGGTCGCACAGTTCAGCGAACGCCGGATCCTCGGCGACGAAGCCCCAACCGACCCATGCGGCGTCCGCCTTCGTCTCGCGCAGCGCGCGTTCGAGCACCGCGTGGTCGAGGTACGGTCGCGCCGAGGCGGGCCCCAGCGAGTAGGCGAGGTCGGCCTCCCGCACGAATGTCGCCCTCCGCTCGCCGTCGGTGTGGAGGGCGACCGTCTCGATCGGCCCGCCGCCCTCGGCGTTGAGCTCTCGGACGGCGTTGATCAGCCGCATTGCGGCCTCGCCCCGATTCACCACTGCGATACGCCTGAACACCCGACCGGCCTCCTGACTCCACCGAGCACGCCGCGGCGCCGGATCGCCGCCACCACGGGCACAGGCTTTCAGCCCGCGAGCATTACCGTCGAGTCAACCCCCCGGTCGCGGCCACGATGATCATGGAGATCTGGCGGAGCGGAGACGTTCGGCCGTGATGCAGGCGCGGGCCAGGCCGGCCCGGATGTCGGGGCCCTGGAAGCCGCATTTCACGACATAGAGCTGAACGACGTTCACGAATGCGATGCCGACGATATAGACCATCGTGTCCCGGGCGGCGCCCACGACGAGCAGCCCGGCGATGATCCAGAGTGTCAGCGCGTAGAACGTGTTGCCCGGAATCCACGAGGCGTACGTAGCGATGCCCGACACCCGTCGCGGCACGGTGGAGAGCCCGTGCTCTCGGCCCCGGGACAGGGCGGTCCGCGCGAACTGTGAGCTGGCCCAGTTCGCGAGCGTCACGAGGGACATCGCGGCCGCGACGAAGAGCGGCCACCACCGTGGCTGGACGAGGAACGGCGGCAGGATCGTCACGAGCGGAAGGACCGTCCAGCTGCGCATCGCCAACTCCGCAAGGATCGCCTGGACCGTCAGCGAACCCGACCGCCACCCGGTCACCAGCGGGGTGACTCCCGCGAACAGGCTCTGGTAGTACTTCACGCCCACCAGCGTGAAGCTGAGCCCGAGCACCCCGAGCCAGACGCTTCCCACGCCCCGCGGTAGCGCGTAGTCGTCGGCGCGCAGCTGGTCGAGCAGTGGAAGCTCGTCCGAGGAGGTGCCGAGCAGCTTCTGCAGCACGACGATGATCTGGTTGTCCCAGTCCAGTCCGGTGCCACGCAGCGTCCACATGAGGACGACCGCCGACGTGATCGCGCAACATGCCGCCGACATCGTCGACCAGCCGAGCAGCCAGCGCACCCGCATGTTGCGGGTCGGGTCGCGGTAGAGGCTCTGCCGCCGCCGAACCAGCCAGAGCCGGCGCTGCCGGCTGAGCGCACCCGACAGCGGCTGGAACACGCCCGCGATCTCGTGCCACCACAGGGAGTTCCGGGCCCCGCCCTGTTCGGCACGTTCGGCCCAGACCGCCTCGAGTTCCTCACCGAAGTAGTCGCGCAGGTCGTCATAGATCGACGTCGACTCCTCGCCACGTGTGCCGAAGATGAGCAGCCGCCGCCCGGGATCGCGGTCGGTGAGGTCCTCGATGAACCGGGCGATCAAGGGTGCCTCGGCGTAGAAGATCCCGGGAACAGTTCCGTCGAGCTCGAGCCGGCCAGCCCCCAACAGGATCAGCAGCTGGCCGAACGAGAAAAGGTCGGATGGGAGGTAGCCGGCGGCATCGGCCTTGCCGTCGGCCGCACCGGACCGGATCTCGGGCGCCACGTACGCCGCGTCCACGCCGACGTGCCCCGGCATGTTGTGCAGGTAGAGGTAGTTGACCCCGAGGTCGATCAGCTTGAGAGTTTCCCGGTCCTCGTTCGGGTCGGGCACAACGATGATGTTCGAGGGCGAGAGGTCGCAGTGGTGCAGGCCGCAGCGTTCGAGCTCTGCCAGGGCGAGAAACAACTCCTGCCCGAACCTCTCGACGAGGTCCAGTCGCAGACGTGGATGCACCGGTGCCGCCCCATCGCCGGTCGCATCGGTGGGAAAGAACGCATCGAGCACGCCCGGCCGGCGCTGCTCGGCCTCGGCTTCGAGGCGCTCGGCGAGCGTCTGGCCTGGTACGAAGTCCATCAGGATCCAGCTCGTCGTACTCGCCCAGACCCACACCAGGTGGTCCACCTCGGTGTTCGGCAACGCGTAGGTCTCGGCGTAGGCCTCCGTCGCGCGGCCAAGCGTGGGAATCCTCAGGAAGGGATGGATGATGCACTTGAGGGCGAAGGGCCTCAGCTGTCCATGGGCACGGCGAACTGGTGTCCCGGTGAGGATGAACGACGTTGTGCCATGCCGGTGGAACGCGAGCGTGGAGAAGTCGAGGTCCTCCCATTCGCGGTCTGCTGCCTGGTCCGACCCCTCAGCGGGCGCGTAGAGCGTCCGCAGCGCCTCCCGCACCGCCGGCTCGCATACGAGGGCCCGACAGATGCGGTCGCAGTCGTGGGCCGGGGTCCCATGCAGACGTTCGCTCATGTCATGGTCGAGGGACCGGCGTTGCTCGGAATGCCGCAGCGACACCAGCGTGAGGAGGAGGACACCCAGATAGCCGGAGAGGCTTCCCGCCGCGGACTCGTCCGGCGCCGGCTCTTCCTCCGCACGGCGCGCCAGGCACCACGCTTCGAGATCCGCGATCGCGGTGTCCCAGGACGACTCGTACTGTGCCGCGAACGTTCCGCTGTCCATGGGCAGGTCGCGCAGGAGTGTGCGCCAGTGGTCGACGGTCCACTCCGTCAACGGATGGCCTTGCTGGAGTTTCCCGCCGGGCGACGCGACGGCCTCCACCGCCGCCAGCACAGTCCGGACGTCGGGGGTCATGAGCGCTCCCCGCGGTTGACCCGCGTGAACCTCGGCACCGTCCGGAAAGCCCCCGCACGCAGGGCGTCCACGTCGCCGTGGTCGAGAACGCAGTGTGCCAGTTCGTACGCTGATCGCGCGGCGACAATGAGTCGACCCGGATCCTGCTCCAGCGGCCGGATCGGCAGCGCGTCGGGGAGGGGCGCGATGTCCAGGATGTGCGGCGGACCATTCGCCGTGCGGCTCGCCACCGACAGCCGGGCACGGTCGCGCTGGTAGCCCCGGATGGCGAGGTGGTACGCCTTGCTCAGTCCGGGCCGGATCCTGTCCAGGTGCCAGCCACTCACGAGCTGGACGAGCGAGGGGGTCACCCGTCCAGGGCCGAGCGGGCGGGTGCTGAGGGACAGGATGTGCGTACAGCCGTCGTCCTCGGCCAGCCGGACCGGATGGGTGGTGAGGATGGCACCGTCGATCGCCCGCTGGCCGTGGAACTCGGCCGTCCCGCGCACGGCGACCGGCAGCCACGCACTGGCCCGCAGCGCGAGCAGCAGGTCTTCTGCCGAGCTGAACGACGAGACGGTGTGGGTCCGGATCTCGTCCACGAGCGAGATCGCCACGTGCAAAGGGATCTCGGAGCGCAGGACCGCATCGGCGTCGAGCGGGCGGAGCTTCCCGACCACCTCGTCGAAGGCGTAGTCGAGGTCGACGATGTTGCCGGAGAACCCGCGCCGGAGGTCGATGAAGTGCCCGGTGGTCAGGTCGTCCCAGTAGATCGGGAGCTGCCGCCAGCTGTCGCCGGCGTAGGAGTACGCACCGTTCAGTGCACCCGAGGACGAACCGTAGATCGCGTCGAAGGTGTCGTGCAGGCCGAGGTCGTCGAGCGCGGTCAGCATCGCGCCGGAGATGACACCGCGCATGCCGCCGCCCTGGATCGCCAGGCCGACCTTGTGCGGGTCCTCCCGGCGGCCCGGGCGGTCCTTGCGCGACCGGCGTGCGTCGAGGACCCGCAGCACGGGATGGTCAGGCGTCCAGTACTTCCCACCCATGGTGTCGGTCCCCCCGCTTGGGCGAAGATCATCATCGATAGGCGGAAGCTTGCAGGTCGAAGAGCTCTGCGTACAACCCCTTGCGGCTGATCAGCTCGCCGTGGTCGCCGATTTCTTCGACGCGCCCGTCGGCGAGCACGATGATGACGTCGGCCATGGTCACGGTCGAGAACCGGTGGGTGACCAGTACCGTGATCCCGCCCGCGTCGCCGGTGTCGGCCGCCGCCTCGGCGAACGACTGGAAAAGTTCGTGCTCTGCCTGGGCGTCCAGAGCGGCCGTCGGCTCGTCGAGCACCAGCAGCAGCGGATGCGCACGCATCATCGACCGGGCCAGCGCGATCCGCTGCCACTGCCCCCCGGACAGGTCGGTGCCGCCCTCCCAGTCCGCGCCGAGCTGGGTCTCCAGGCCCTTCGGCAGGCCGGTGACGATCTGGTCCGCCCCCGCGCGCTGGGCGGCGGAGAGGACCTGCGCCTCGTTGTCGATGTCCTCGACCTTGCCCATGCCGATCGACTCGCGGGCCAGGAACTCGAAGCGGCAGTAGTCCTGGAACGCGCCCGACGCCTGACTCCGCCACTCCCCCACGTCGATGGTGGCCAGGTCGGTCTCGTCGACGAGAATCCGGCCCGACGTGGGCGCGTAGTAGCCCAACAGCAGCTTCACCAGTGAGCTCTTGCCGGCGCCGTTCTCGCCGACCAATGCCACGACGGCGCCGGAAGGCAGCTCCAGCGACACGTCGTGGAGGACCGGCCTCTCGGTGCCCGGATAGCGGAACGACAGGTCTTCGAGCCGAATGGCCTTGGCGATCCGGGCCGGAGCGGGGTGGGGGTCGTCGCTCGCGCGGGCGCGGAGTTCGTTTCGTTCGTACGCCGTGAGCCAGTCCATCCGCGAGGCGACGATGAAGATGCCGGCGAGGAACTTCGTCCCGTCCACCAGCCCGGAGATGAAGCCGTGCGCCTGCCCGGCCAGGACCACCGTGAGCGCCACGTCTCCTGCACTCAGCTCGCCGCTGGTCGCCCGGCCGATCACCAGCAGGACCGCCCCGAAGTACCCGACCGCGAAGAGGAGGTTGCCGGCAGCCCCCAGCAGGGCCGAGCGGAGGTACGCCGATCCCTGGATCCGGTCGGCCGACGCGACGAGCCGGCGGTGCCGGTCACGCCACTCCTCGGCGAGTCCGAACAGCCGGGTCTCGCGGGCGACCGGCAACTGCGCGGCCATGCCGACGATCCGGTGGGCCATGCGTTCGGGCTCGGCTGACTCCTCCGAGGCGTTCATCGTGAGCTTGTTGGACATCCCGGCAGCGACGAACGACGGCACCGCGAACAGCGGCAGCAGCAACAGCAGGGGCGTCTGGGCGGCAAGCAGCGCGCACACGACGACGACCTGGCAGACCTGGGCGAACATGTTCAGCGCGGCGAGCAAGCCGGAGCCGAGCTCGCCCGCGTTGTCGCGAAGCTGCTGCACCTCATCGAGGTGGTCCGGGCGTTCGTAGTGTTCGACGCCTGGCAACCGGACCAGCATCTCCGCGAGCCGGCGCTGGACCAGGGCGTTGACCTTCTTGTCGATGGTGTAGCTGAGGTACACCTCGAGCTTCAGGGAACCCGCGGCGGCCAGCACGGCGAAGCCGGCGAACACGGCAGCCCACACCACCATGGCCGTCTGCCCGCGCAGCGCGGCGTCCACGAGCAGCTTCGTCGCGACCGCGCCCGCGGCCGGCGAGAGGTAGTAGGTGGGCATCGCCAGACACAGCAGGAACGCACCCACCGGATCCGCTCGGAACGACAACGACACCATCAGCCACAGCGCGCGCAGCGTGAACGGACGCCTGTCCCGCGAGCCGGTCATCCGGCGAACCTCTCCGCTTGGAGGTGGAACAGCTCGGCGTACCTTCCGCCGGCGGCAACCAGCTCGTCATGCGTACCGTCCTCGATCAGCCGGCCGGCATCCAGGACACAGATCCGGTCGGCCTGGCGGACGGTCGAGAAGCGGTGCGAGATCACCACCGTGGTCACCTCGTGCGGGTCGTCATCAGGTCGCTGTTCTTTCGGGGCGATCTCCTGGAGCTCGAGCCGACCCTGGTCATCCAGGGGACCCACGCGCTGGAACCCCCGCAGGATGCGCTCGTTGAGGTCGGCTTCGGCACGGACGTCGAGGTTGGCCGCCGGCTCGTCCAGGACGAGCAACGTCGCGCCAGCGTCCGCGGCGAGCAGGGCACGACTGAGAGCCACCCGCTGCCACTGACCGCCGGACAGGTCGGTCCCGTCGGTGAACTCGCGGCTCAGCACGGTGTCCCATCCCGCCGGCAACGTGCTGAGCAGATCGGCGGCACCCGCGCGCTCGGCGGCGTCTTCGATCCGATCGGTGGAGGCGCTCAGGTCACCGAACCCGACATTGTCCCGGGCGCTGGCCGGGTAACGGGCGAAGTCGGAGAAGATCGCGGCGACCCTGCGCTGCCAGCGGTCCGGTTGCAGGCCGCTCAGGTCCTTGCCGTCGACCGTGATCCTGCCCTTCGTCGGTTCGTAGAACCTGCACAGCAGCTTGACCAGGGTGGTCTTCCCGGCGCCGTTGAGGCCGACGACGGCGAGCGAGGTCCCGGCCGGAATGGTGAGACTGAGGTCGTGCAGCACATCGACGTCGCTGCCCGGATAGCGGAAGCTCACGTTCTCCAACCGGATGTCTCCGCGCGGCAGTGCTTCCGAGCCTGTGGGTTCCGAGCCGGACGGTGGGGACTCGCCCGTTCCGGGCACCGGAGCGGTCTGCTCGCGGAGCTTTCCCTCCAGGACGAGCAACGACCGGACCGGTTTAGCGCACAGCGTGAGGTTGATGACGGCCTGGCCGCCCGGACCGAACTGTGCCAGGGGCGCCAGGACCGCCTGCGCCACGACCGTCGCGGCCGCCAGACCGAGCTCGCCACGACCCAGCTCCACCGCCGCCCAGGCGAAGCCTCCCGCCGTCACCACGCACAGCGCCATGACGGAGAGGACGACGGACGGCGTGACCCGGGCGATGTTCCTCAGGTCGAGGGCGAGTACGCGTCGTAGCCGCGTCTCCCAGCGGTCGAGAGCCCAGGATGCGAAGCCGAACAGCCGCACCTCCTTCGCGCTGGGCGGCGACACCGCGACGTCCCGTTCGTACTCCAGACGACGGAACTCCGTCTCGCCGCTCGACTGCGAGAACCCGAGAATCATGTCCAGGCTGTCCCGGGTGACGGAGTACTGCGCCCAGCAGGCGGCGGCCGCCAGCAGCAGGCCGAGCCACCACTGCAGCCAGATCACCACACCGAACGCAAGGACAAGGCCCAGCCCGCCGGAGGCGAGGTTGCGGAGTGCGGCGGGTGTCTTCGCCGGCCGCCACCAGCCCGCCCCCAGACCGTCGGCGACCTCCGCTGCCAGGTCACGGATGCGGGAGTCCTCCAGGTGCGCGATCCCTGACGGTGCCTGGAGCAGGACGATGACGCGGTCGTCCAGGTGATGGTTGAGCAGTTGGCCAAGACGCCAGTCGGCGAGGGCAGCCACCGACGCGAGCGCCTGTTGGACGACGTAGATCCCGGCGACCAACGCCAGGGCGGATGCCCAGTCGCTGTCCTGACCCCCTACCAGGGTGGGGATCTGGGCGACGAGGTGGCCGACTGCCAGCATGAAGCCGAACCCCAGAAGGGGTTCGACGACCGTGGCGACCGCGACGGCAATGGTCAGCGGAAGGCTGACACGAGGCAACATCGCGACGGTGGCCGCCACGACCGAACGACGCACCCGCTGGTCCCCCTCGTTGTCGACCCCGCTGATGTCCGGATGGGACCCGGAGGTCGAGAGCATAGGGGCAGGTACCGCGAGCTGTCATTACGCTGCACGGCCTCGACACCCGGCGGGCCGTCACTCATCCCGTCACGTCCGGGCGGACCTCGTTGCGTACCGCGTCGATGTAGTCCGCGATGGCGTCCCGGTTGCGGGTCAGACACGTGATGCGCTGGGTCATGCGGTCGCGTTCGTGTTCCAGAGTGGCGATCATCTCCGGTGTCGCGTCAGAGAAGTAGATGACCCGCGGCTTGTCGAGGCAGGGGAGGATCTGCTTGATGATGCGGGTCGGCAGCCCGGCATCGAGCAGGCCCCTGATCTGCAGGACCCGGTCCACGTTGTACTCGTCGTAGTCCCGGTAACCGTTAGGGGATCGACGCGCGACGATCAGGCGCTGCTCCTCGTAGTAGCGCAGCAGTCGGCGGGATGTGCCGGTGCGGTCCGACAGCTCTCCGATTCGCACGTGATCGACCTCACACCATGTCGCTTGACCTTCACATCGATGTGACCGTTTGACGATACCAAGCGTGCGAAACCACACGACCCGATCAGCCGGCTCCGACGCCCTAACCGACAACCAGCGACTGCCGCTGCGAGCGCTGATGGCGCTGTCCACGGCCGCTTTCCTCACGGTCCTCACCGAGGCCCTCCCTGCCGGCGTCCTGCCCGGAATGAGCACCGACCTCGCCGTCAGCGAGGCCACGACCGGGCAGTTGGTGACGATCTACGCCATCGGAACTGCCACCACGGCGATCCCGCTGTCCGCGGCGACAGCAGGGTGGCGGCGAAAACGCCTGTTGCTGACCGGCGTCGCGGGGTTCGCCGTTGCCAACACCGTCACAGCGGCCTCGGCCCACTTCCCGCTGACCATGGCGTCCCGGTTCGTCGCCGGGGTGGCCGCGGGACTGGTGTGGGCGCTTCTGGTCGGGTACGCCCGGCGCCTGGCACCTGTCCCACTGCAGGGCAAGGCGATCGCGGTCGTCATGGCCGGAATCCCCACCGCACTGTCGCTGGGAGTGCCGGCAGGGACCTTCCTCGGCGGCGCGTTCGGCTGGCGGGTGACGTTCTCGCTGATGAGCGTGCTCGCCATCGCGCTCGTCGGATGGATCGTGGCCGCGGTCCCGGACTACCCCGGCCAGCGGTCGGGTGGCCGAAGGCCGGTCCTCCGCGTGCTCAGTACCAGAGGCGTGGCACCGGTTCTGTTCGTCACCGGGGTGTTCGTCCTGGCCCACACCATCCTCTACACCTACATCGCGACGTTCCTCGGCCAGATCGGCATGGGGGACGCGATCGACGTGGTGCTGTTGGCATTCGGCGTCACCTCCATGCTGAGCATCTGGATCGTCGGCGCGCACATCGATCGGCGGCTGCGAACCCTCAGCATCGCCAGCACCATCCTGGTCGCCGTGGCGGCCGCCATTCTGGCCGTGCTCGCCGACGCTCCCGCCCTCGTCTACGTCGCGGTGACACTGTGGGGACTCGGGTGGGGAGGCGTACCCACTCTCCTGCAGACCGCCGCGGCTGATGCCGGCGGCGACGCGGCCGACGACGCCCAGGCCATGCTCGTCACCTTGTGGAACGCGGCCATGGCAGCCGGCGGCGTTGCCGGCGGGATCCTGCTCGACCACCTCGGCCCCGGCAGCTTTCCCTGGACTGTGCTCGTCCTCCTCGCGCCGGTGCTCGTCGTCGTGGTCGCCGCACGCACCCACGGCTTCGCCGCTGTCGCGCCGAGGCGCGCCGATGCTCCGGGACGTCCGTGATCCGTCACCTCTCAGCGACCGCCGGGAGGCGCGGCCAGCTTCGTGGGTCGTGCACTATGTCATGGAGTTGGTCGGTCCGGATCGGCCACCCCGTGAGCACGCATCGCCCGACCCGGCCCAGTGCCGTGGCCGGGTCAGCTGCGCCGGCGGTCTGGTGGCCACATCGCCCCTGGCAGCCTCGAGCTGGGGCTGGGTGAGGAAGATGGCGCCGACGAGGTCGGCACCGGCAAGGTTCGCGCCCCGCAGGTCTGTCCCGAGGAGGTCGGCGCCGCGCAGGTCGGCACCACGCAGGTCGGCGGCGATCAGGAACGCCCCGCGCAGGTCGGCACCGCGCAGGTCGGCACCACGAAACCCCTTGCCGATGAGGTCAGCACCCGCATGGTCGGGTGTCGATCGGCCCACCTCGGCGCGCACCAGTGCGCTCGTCCGCCGGAGCAGGTTGGCGATGCCCCGCCTGTGTTCGGCGACGTTCAACGCGACAAGGTCGTCGGGTTCGCCGCGGGTCAGGCGTTCGGTCTCGTCGAGGGCGGCACCCAGCTCGCCATGCAATCCCCGAGCGGCGTCCAGCGTGAGCGCTTCGGACAGGTACCACAGCAGCTCGTGGAGCTGCCGCATGATCGGGAACACCTCGAACATCCGGCCGGCGATCGCCGGTGTCCGGCGCCAGTCCCCGCCGCCGAAGCTGACCTGGGTGACGTGCTGCCCGGCGCCGAAGCAATCATAGACCGTGCACCCTGGGAAGCCCTTGTCCCGCAGCTGCTCGTGGATGCCGCACCGGAAGTCGGTGCGAAGGTTCGGACACGGTTTCCCAGCGTCCTTGTCGATCGCGAAGTCCGACGAAGCTGCGAAGGCCGGCACGACGCAGCAGAGCCCCACACAGCGTGCGCAGTCCGCGCGCAGCCGGCGACGGCGTTCGTCGGGTGTCGCGGAACGGAGTTCTTCGGGCAATTCGTACGGGCCCTGACGGATCGGAGACGTTGGTACCCGAGCGAGCCTACCCGGGCGCGACCACCAGCTCCGCGAGGCCGGCGTCGCCGGATCGCCACGCGCCGACCCTCACCGACGCGTACCTGGCCTGCGCTCCCTCGGTGAAGGGCTGCCAGTTCACTCCGTCAACCGAAACCTCCACGGCGTAGGCCGGAACCCGGCCCGACGTCCAGCGCGGAGTGACCGCGGCGACGCGCCGCTCCGCCGCGAGGTTCACCACCATCCGGCGATCGGATCCGCCCGGGACCCATGCCGTCTTCGGATCGGCGTCCACCGCCCGGTCGGGGTCGCTCATCCCCACCGGCAACGGCGAGGCCGGGTAGGTGATCCGGTCACGGGCCAGGTCCGTCGTCGGTGTCGGCACGCCCTTCGCGAAGGACACCGGGACCGTCTGTCCCGGAGCGACCGCGACCGTGTGGGCCTCGCCTGTGGCGACCGACTCCAGGCGTACGGCCGTTTCAGTGGCACCACCACGGACCCGGACGGTCTGTGAGTCGGCCACCTCGATCGTCAGGCCCGTGAGGGACCGCTCGCTGGTCGCCTGGAAACGAGGCGCCTCGACGGCTGCGGTTCCGGCGCCGAGCGAGACGGCGTAGGTAACGCCGCCATCCGTGATCTGTTGGCTTCCCCGGTAGACGAGGCGTCCTGACCCAGCCTGCGGCACAGTCAACTCCGCCTTGTCAAGCGCGGTGTCGCCCAGGTTGAACAGCGACAGGTACTTCCCGCTCAGGGCGGCACGCAGCCCCGCCGGACCGCCAGCCGGCTGCGGAAGGCGCGCCAGTTGTGCGGTCTCCACGGGCTTCTGCGCCGGATAACCACGCACCACCATGGCGGCCGCACCGCTCGCCGGGCCCTGCGACAGCGCGATCGACTCGGCCGCGACGCCGATGGGGTTCTCCGAACCCTTGATCACGAACCCGGCACGACCGTCGACGTTGAGCCAGTCACCGCTGAGCTTCTTCCACCGCGGGACGCTCGCGACCGTCGTCCAGGTCTCGCCATCAGACGACGCCTCGATCCGGTAGTTGAACGGCCAGGCGTCCTGCTGCCAGTGGATCTTCACCCGGTCGACGTCGACCTCGGAGCCCAGGTCGACCGCCCACCACGCCTTCATCGTCGGACGTTCCGCCGCGGAGTTCGCCCATCGGGTCGCCCGGTCGCCATCCACGGCCATCACCGGGGCGCTGGACTCACCGAAGAACGACGAGGCCGTCGCCGGCTTTGTCAAGGCGAGGTTGACATCGCTACCGGGCCCGTACGCCTCGAACTCGTACATCGAGTAGCCCCACTGCGACTGTGCCTGTACGCCGACCATGCGCAGGTGTCGCGCCTTCGTCGCGGGGAAGTCCAACGTCTCTGTGCCGCCCCGGCCGTACCCGTCCGGTTCGAGCGTCACCTTCTGCGTCGCCGTCGTGAACGTCCGGTCGCCGTCGAGCCCTGCCATGCCCGGCATGTCGAGGTTGAACAGCCGGAGGTATCCCTCGTCATCGCCGGTTCCGGTGGTGGCGTAGACAACCGAGCCGTCCGGAAGGGTCGTGTAGCCGGCGTAGGACGCCCCGCGCCGGACCACCGTGGCGCTCGCGTCCACACCGTCGCGGACGGCCGTGTAGCTCTGGGAGGTGAAGGAGTCCGCCGCGGCCACCGACGGCAGGAACGCCGGCGACTTGCTGGCCGGGTTGACGAACCAGTCGTCGTGGTTCGGCAGGAACGCGAACTTCGTGTAGGCGGGCTTGGTCACCCCGATCGCGAGCGATCGCCCGGTCTGGTGCGCGACATGGCCCGGGACGGGGCCGAAGTCGGTGACACCCGACGCCCGCGCGAAGTACTCCCGCTCGCTCACCGGCTCCACGTCACCGGCCAACTGGTCCCGCCAGTAGTGCAGCAGATAGGCGTAGGCGACCTCCGCGCGTGCCTCCGTCTCGTACTTCGTACCCTCCCTGGACTTGACGAGCCGACCCGCGGGCTCCCACGCCACATAGGGCTTCAGCTTCTCGGCGAGCATCCGCTCGGTCCGGGCGGCCATCGGGTCACCCGTCACCATCGCGCGGTACGTCAAGGGCAGCAGGTTTCTCCCGTAGATGTGCTGGCGGTCGCCGATCATGTGCTCGACCGGGACCCCGGCGTCTGTCCCGAGCCGGTTGAGTACGCCGGTCACTTCGTCGTTGTTCGGCAGCGTCAGCTGACTCTGCGGGATCGGGCGCCCGGTCAGCAGATAGCGCGGGACGTTCCGGCCGGGAATACCGCTGGCCGCCTGGTAGATCCCGTTCCACGTGTCGTGGTTCTCCGAGACGTAGGTGTCGAACACGTTCTGCGCGGTGTTCCACTCCGAGATCGGCCGGCCACCGACGAGCGCCGGGTTCGCCTGGTCGGCGACCGGCAGGCCCGGCATGTTCAGCGTCCAGCGGTCGAGCCACTCCCGCCATCTCGACGCGGCGGGATCGTCCGGCAGGTAGGCGTCCGCCGCCGACAGCATCATCGTGCGGGCACCCATCTCCTCCATCTTGGTGTCCTTGACGTAGCCGCCGGTGAGACCGTTCGTCGTCCCGCCTTCACGGCTGGGGTCAGTGGGATTCGCGCCGACGTCGGCGAGGTAGTTCGCTTCGCCGCGCGTCATCGTGTCGACGTTCGCCCGAGTCGTGTCGTCGAGGTCGTCCCACATCAGATGCGCGGCGTCGACGAGGTAGGACTCCATCGTGGCGTCCCAGTAGATCTTCGCGCCCCAGGTGCCCTCCGCCGGGTCGACGAACCTGTTGCGGGCAACGGCTTTGGCGATGCTGGCCACGGTGTGTTCGTGCAAGGTGGCCTCGTCGACACCCGCGACGTTCTCGTCGTAGGTGCCGAACTTCAGCAGGATCGCGTTGCCGAGGGTGCCGATGACGTCCCAGTTCTCGATGCCGTACGAACCCAGTGCGGGATCCCAGGTGCTCTCCTGGAAGCGGGTGTTCTCGAGCAACAGTCGGTAGTAGGACCTCGCCAGCGCGTCCTCGGAACCGGCCGGGAGCGCGGACGCCGACGGAACCGCTTCCGGCGTGGGTGCACCGGTGGCCGGGCAGGCCAGGGTGGCGATCCCGGCAAGGCCGGCCAGCAGGGACACGAGGACAGCACGCACCCGACGCGACACAGGGCACCTCCGGGCACACCGACGGCAGGCAGGTTCGTGGAGTCTAGTCGATTAGTACGATTTATCGAAGATCACCAGGGGCTTGCATAATCGTGAAATATGATTTAATCTCCGCCGGCAGACGCTCCAGCTGGTCGTCCATCCCGCTGATCAGGAGGACCGGATGGCATCCGCCACCACCCCCCACCGCCGCGCGCTCGCGCTGATGTGCGCCGGCCTACTCGCCACCCTCTCGATCGCCACCGCGTGCGGGTCGTCCGACCCGGCCGAGTCCTCCGACGGTCCGGTGACCCTCACCATGACCGCCTGGGGCGGTGACGTCGACAAGAAGGTCTACGAAGAGCGCCTCGCCATGGCGCACAAGAAGTACCCCAACATCAAGGTGAACCTGCAGATGTCGCCTGGTGGTGAGGAGTACTCCCAGAAGGTCTCCACCGCCATCGCGGGCGGCAAGGGCCCTGACATCCTCGAACTCGCCGAACACGTGCCTGCCTTCGCGAGCAAGAACCAGATCCTCCCCCTCGACGAGCACCTCGAGTCGAGCAAGCTCGATCTCACGACGACGTTCGGGGAGACGACCGCGAAGATCTTCTCCTACGACGGGCAGCAGTACGCCGTGCCCGACCGGTCCGGCGCGATGGTGCTCTACTACAACAAGAAGATGTTCGACGACGCCGGCGTCGACTACCCCACCGCCGACTGGACCTGGGACGACCTGCTCGCCGCGTCGCAGAAGCTCACGATCCGCGAAGGCGGCGAGGTCAAGCAGTGGGGCTTCGCCACGATCTCGTGGTGGCCGTACTGGATGAGCTTCATGTACCAGAACGGCGGCCAGGTCCTCGACGCGGCCGGCAAGCCGGTCATCAACAGTCCGGAGAACGTCGAGGCGATGCAGTGGTACAACGACCTCGCCTGGAAGCACAAGGTCTCCCCCACCCCGCGCGACTTCGCCAACTACGGCGAGGGTGTCGGACCTGACCAGCTCTTCGCCCAGGGCAAGCTTGCCATGGAGATCACCGGGTTCTGGAACATCGCCGCCGCCAACAGCGTCGAGGGTCTCGACTGGGACATCTCCCCGCTCTGGCAGGGCAAGCAACCGGCGACGAGTGCCTTCTTCAACGGGCTCGCCATCTCCCGCACGTCCGAGCACCCCGACGAGGCATGGAAGGTGATCGAGTTCATGGCCAGCGAAGAGGGCCAGCGACCGATCATCGACAACGCCGAGGACGCACCGGCCAACGTCCAGGTGCAGCAGAGCGACGCGTTCCTCTCCCCGAAGTGGGCGACCCGCGAGGTCAACATGGGCGCGTTCGCCGAGTCCTCCGACGCGGTCTTCGTACCGCCCCTCACCCCGCAGTGGAACGAGATGCTCAAGGTGTGCACCGACAACATCGACCTGATGATGAACAACAAGGTCACGCCACAGGAGGCGCTCGACACCATCCAGGAGCGGCTCGACCAGGTAATGAGCCAGGGCGAATAGGACGGTGAACGCCCAGTGCGAGCAGCCGACCGCCGCACCGCGTGCCCTCCCGGCACGCCGTGCGGCGGTCCGCGGCCGGCGCCCCCGGCGACCGGGCGACCGGCCCTGGTGGACGCAGGGGCGGCGCGAGGCCCTGTGGTTCTACCTCATGGCCTCGCCGTGGATCGTCGGATTCGTCGTGTTCCTCGCCGGCCCGATGGTCGCGTCGCTCTACCTCAGCATGACCGACTACGACCTGCTCACGCCTCCTGAGTGGGTGGGCCTTGACAACTACGTCCGCATGTTCGGCGAGGATCCGCTGTTCTGGAAGGTGCTGCGCAACACCGCCTTCTACACGTTCCTGTCCGTGCCCGTGTCGACCGTGCTGTCGGTCGCGCTCGCGGCCCTGCTGCACAAGCCGCTTCCGGGCATGCGGTTCTACCGCACAGTCGTCTACCTGCCGGCGCTGGTGCCTCTGGTGGCGAGCGCGATGCTGTTCACCTGGGTCCTCGCGCCCGACGCCGGGCTCATCAACCGCGGGCTCGGACTGCTCGGCATCGAGGGCCCGGCCTGGCTGCTCAGCGAGACGTGGGTCATCCCGGCTCTCATCCTCATGTCGATCTGGAGCGTCGGCACCGGCGTCGTGCTCCTGCTCGCCGGCATGCAGGGCATCCCGCCCGAGCTGATCGAGGCCGCCACCATCGACGGCGCCAGCCCGCGCCAGCGGTTCTTCCGGATCGTCCTGCCGATGCTGTCGCCAGTCATCCTCTTCAACGTCGTGATGGGTCTGATCGGCGCGTTCCAGGTGTTCAGCCAGGTCTACATCCTCACCGGTGGCGGGCCGAACAACGCGAGCCAGATGCTCGTGCCGTACGTCTTCGAGGAGGGCTTCCAGAACTACCGGATGGGCTACGCCTCCGCGCTGTCCTGGCTGCTGTTCGCCGTCATCATGATCTGCACCGCGGTCGTCTTCCGGTCGTCGTCGCGCTGGGTGTTCTACGAGTCGGAGGTTGCCCGATGAGCACGCCGGTCGACGATGCGGTGACGCGCCAGGACGCGCCCGACGGTGGGCTGCGCCGGAGCCAGGCGGTGGGGACGCGCCGCGGACGCGACGCCACCGTGTCCTACGGTGTCCTCACCGTGGTGTCGGCGGTCCTCGCCGCGCCGTTCGTCTTCATGGTCTCGATCGCGCTGTCCAGCGACGCGACCGTCCAGAAGGTGTCGTTCACGCTGATTCCGCGCGAGTTCCAGTTCGACAACTTCGTCCGGGTGCTGAGCTCGGATGCGCACATGGCGCGCTGGATCCTCAACAGTCTCATCATCGTGACCTTCGCCTGCCTCGGACAGATGTTCGTGAGCGCGATGGTGGCGTACGCCTTCGCCCGGTTGCGGGCGCCCGGGCGCTCGGCGCTTTTCGTCGTTCTCCTGTCGACGATGATGGTGCCGGTCGAGGTGACGATCATCCCGCAGTTCGTACTCTTCCGGGAGCTCGACTGGATCGACACGCTGTGGCCGTTGATCGTGCCGAACCTCTTCGGCGGTGCGTACAACATCTTCCTGATGCGGCAGTTCGTCACCCGGATCCCGCGTGAGCTCGACGAGGCGGCCCAGGTCGACGGGCTCGGCTACTTCGGCATCTTTGCCAGGATCGTGCTACCGCTGATGAAACCGGTGGTGGTCGCCGTCGGCGTGTTCAGCTTCTCGTTCTCCTGGGGCTGGTTCTTCGGGCCGCTCATCTATCTCAACACCGAGACGAAGTATCCGCTCGCGCTCGGCGTGCAGTTCCTCTCCGGGACCTCCACGAATGCCCAGACTCCGCCGTACAACCTCGTCATGGTGGGTGCGCTCTTCCTCACCGTGCCGATGGTGGCGGTCTACTTCTTCAGCCAGAAGTACATCTACCAGGTCAACCTCGGCGCGGGCAGCGCGGGAATTCGTTGAGACTCACGGCGGGGCCTCGTCACCTGCCTCGGACGATGGAGACGAGGCCGCCCACCATGTGGCCACACTGCGCCGGGGTGAGGGACCCGAAGTACTCCCCGAGCATCTCCAGCGGAAGCCACACGACCCGATCGGCGAGGACGACGCCGTAGTCGGTCTCGATCGCATAGGCCGTGGCGCGGTAGCGCGTTCCGGTCTCGATCTCGGCGACGAGCACGGTCGGCCCCGCCGCGGCGTTGTAGGTGTCCGCGGACACCACGGCGTAGAGCTCCCGCTCTCCGGTGAGCGGCGACTTGTCGGAGATGTAGACGCTGCCCTGGCGGGGATGCTCGGATTCCGGGCCGGTCAACGACTGGACTGCTTCCAGGTGGTCAGGGCGTCGCGCCGGGCGGTGGCGCGGCGCCGCAAGGTTTGCGGATCATCGCTGCTCTCGAGCATCGCCACGTGCTCGGCGGCATCGCGGCGGGCGAGCTCGACTCGCAGCGCCTCGTCGATCCACCTCGACAGGGAGGTTCCGGCACGCTTGGCGTGTGCGGCCGCACGGGCGTGGGTGTCGTCTGGCAGGGAGATGCCCAACTTCACGGTCATACCTGCAGTCTGACCGATGGTACGACCGAAGCGGAAGAGGGCCAGCCGGGACGTGGACAGAGACTTCCGTCCCGACCCCGATCACGGCACCCTGAGCCGCGACGAGAGGACACGCTGTGACCGGAAGCCGTTCCACCGAGATTGCCGACGTCGTGGCCTGGGAGGCCCTGGACTCCAGGGGAAGGCCGACGGTCGCCTGCCGGGTCCACCTCGCCGGTGGTGCCGTCGGCCGGGCCATCGTCCCGTCCGGCGCGTCGACCGGCAGCCACGAAGCCGTCGAGCGCCGGGACGGTGGAATGCGGTACGGCGGGTGGGGTGTGCGCGGCGCGGTCGAGGCCGTCCGCGCCGAACTCCGGCCGGCGGTCATCGGACTCGACGCGACCTGCCAGGTCGACGTCGACCGTCGACTGGAAGAGGTCGACGGAACGCCTGACCTTCGCCGTGCCGGCGCCAACGCTGTCCTGGCGGTGTCGCTGGCGACCGCGATCGCCGGTGCACGGGCGCTCGGCCAGCCGCTGTGGAAGTCCCTCGCCGGACCGAGTCCGCTGGCCGGGGACCCAACGGCCGGGGATCCGACGGAACCGGTCCTGCTGCCGATGCCGATGGTCAACATCCTTTCCGGCGGCGCCCACGCCGCCCGGGCGATCGACATCCAGGACGTACTGGCCGTGCCGGTGGGTGCCGGCACCTTCGCGTACGGACTCGAACTCGTGGAGCGGGTGCGCGCCGCGACCGCAGCGCTCCTCGACTCGCGCGGCGACGGCACGGGCCTCGTGGCCGACGAAGGCGGCCTCGCCGCGCCGCTTCCCACCAACGAGGCCGCACTTGCGCTCGTCACGGACGGTATCGAGGCCGCGGGCCTGACGCCCGGACACGACGTCGCACTCGCCGTGGACCTCGCGGCGAGCCAGTTCGGCACCGCCGACGGGACGTACCACCTGCGGTGTGAGGACCGGGTCCTCGACCGGGACGGCTGGCTCGCCGAGGTCGGGGGCTGGTGCGAGAGGTATCCGATCGTGTCGCTCGAGGACGTCCTGAACGAAGACGACTGGGAGGGCTGGACACTCGCGGCTCGTACCTTGCCCGGGGACTGCCAACTCCTGGGCGACGACCTGTTCGCGACGCATCTCGAGCGGGTCGAGAAGGGTATCGCCTGCCAGGCGGCCAATGCCGTGCTCGTCAAGCCCAACCAGGCCGGGACGTTGACCCGGGCGCAACGCGTCCTTCGTCGGGCTCAGCAGGCCGGCCTCGCGACGGTGGTCAGCGCCCGCTCGGGCGACACCGAGGACACCTGGCTCGCCGACCTTGCGGTGGGGTGGCGATCAGGACAGATCAAGGTCGGTTCGACGACCCGCTCGGAGCGGACCGCGAAGTGGAACCGGCTGCTCGAGCTCGAACGCGACCTGGGCGAGGCCGCCGTAGTCGCCCACCAGGGCGTGCTGCGTGGTCAGGGGTACTGAACGGATCCGACGCGGACCTGGTCGAGCAGCAGGTCGACGAACCGACGCGCGGCGGGATTGTCGCGCAACGACTCACGGACCCGCACCGCGATATGACGTATCGGGCTCGGGTCGACGATCGGAACCGCGACAAGTCCGGTCGGCAGCGTCCCGATACCCAGGCGCGGCACCACGGTGATCCCGATGCCAGCGGCGACGAACGAGATGGCCGTCGGGTAGTCAGGCGTCTCGACCTGGAATCCTGGGCTGAAGCCGACGGAGGTACATGCGTCGAGCACCACCTGCCGGCACGGCCCCCTGCCGTAGTCGTTGTCCACCCAGGCTTCGTCGGCAAGCTCTCTCAGGGGGACAGCATCCCGGGCGGCCAGCCGATGACTCGCGGGCAGCACCACCAGGTACGGGTCGTCGAGCACGGGGCGCACGTCGTAGCCCCGCGGTGGGCCTGAGGCAGAGTCCCGGACGAAGATCTCCAGGTCAGGTGTGGCGTGCTGGTCGTCGACCAGCTCGATGAGCCGCAGGTCGACGCGCAGCTCGGGGAACTCGCGGGTGAGCGTCGCGACCACCGGAGGTATCCAGGCGGCGCCCGCGGAGGCGAAGTAGTTCACCGCGAGACTCCCCACGCGACCCTCGCGCAGGTCGGCGACCATCGACTCGAGGGCGGCCAACCGTTCGAGTACGGCGGCCGCCTCATCGGCCAGCAGCCGTCCTGTCACCGTGGGAGTGATGCCTCGACCGTCGCGTTCGAGCAGGCGGAGACCCGTCTCGCGCTGGAGGACACCGAGATGTTGGCTGATCGCCGAAGGTGTGTAACCGAGGTTCGCCGCGGCCCGATTGACCGAGCCGGAGGCCACGACCGCCCGGAAGATGCGGAGTCGATGAGCGTCGAGCATGAACTGACTGTACAGCGTTACTGAACAGACATGTAGCAACGTTCGCTTGTGCTGTCGAGTGTGGCGGGTGAGGATGAACCGCGTAGGAGCTCCTGGCGACGGTCCTGACAGCGTGGTTCTCGCACGTGCTGCTCCCCCGCCGTCGCTTCGGCCGGGTCCGAAGTCCGCACGACCTACTCTCCGCACAAGGCGTACGACATCGCAGGAGGCACGGTGCCCGGCAACACCGACGGCGGCATGGTCACGACGTCGACGCGCGCTCCGGCCCCTTCCTCCGCGACTCGGCACCGCGCGGTGGTCGCCGCGCTGGTCACGGTTCTGCTGTGGGCCTCGGCCTTCGTCGGGATCCGGATGATCGGAACGGCCTACTCCCCCGGCGCGCTCGCCTTCGGGCGGATCGCGGTGGGCGCACTGGTGCTCGGCGCGTTCGCGTGGCGTTGTCGATCCCCGCTGCCTCGTGGCGGCGCCTTCGCGCTCGTCATCGGGTACGGAGTCATCTGGTTCGCCGGTTACACCGCAGTGCTCAACCTGGCCGAACGCCATCTCGACGCCGGCACCGCCGCCCTGCTGGTCAATGTGGCACCGATCCTGGTCGCGGTCTTCGCGGGACTCTTCCTCGGAGAGGGATTCGCCCGACCCCTGGTGATCGGAATCGCGATCGCCTTCCTCGGCGTCGTGGTGATCGCACTCGGCGGTTCCGGGGGCGAGTCGGTGAACGATGGCATCGGCATCGTGCTCGGTCTCGTCACCGCGCTGCTCTACGCCGCCGGGGTCCTCATGCAGAAGGTCGCTCTGCGCCGGGTCGACACGGTGACCGCCACCTTCCTCGGCTGCGCCACCGGGGCGGTCGTGCTGCTGCCTTTCGCACCACAGTTCGTGGCCCAGAGCATGGCGGCGCCCACCAGCGCGATCGCGGCGGTCGTCTACCTGGGCGTGTTTCCCACCGCCATCGCCTTCAGTACCTGGGCCTACGCCCTCGCGCGCACCGACGCCGGACGGATGACCGCCACGACACTGACAGTGCCCGCGATCGCGATCGTGCTCTCCTGGCTGCTGCTCGGCGAGCTGCCGACCGTGCTCGGGATGGTGGGCGGGGTACTGTGCCTGCTCGGCGTGGCCATCAGCCGTCGCCACTGAGACTGCTCGCTCGAGTGGCTGCCCGACCGGCCGCTCCAGCGCGGCCCGTCACCGCCACCGGGTCGGATCAGGCCTGCTCGAGGGCCGTCCCGAAGTCTTCGATCAGCCGGTTGTGGTGATCCTCGCCCAGCAGGTGCCCGGCGGCGACGACCAGGGCGACCGGCCACTCCAGCAGGCCGAGGACGGTGAGCGCGGCGACCCCTGCGTACCACGCCAGGTGTTCCGGTGCGGGCAGCGAGGTCGGGCCGACGAAGGGCAGAGTCACGTGGACGGCGTTCGAGGCCACGGCCTGTTCGGCGGCGGACCGGCACCCTCCTGACGTTGCGGGCCGCGCCCGCGCCCGGTTGTCTTTCGTCGGACCCGGAGGGCGTTGTGTACGCCCGGTCCCGGTGTTCCCTGCCGTCGTTCGCGCGGCCACGCGCCTCACCCCCTGTCGTGGCCAGCGTAGGCAGGAAGCGGCAGCGACCACGTCATCCCGGCAGGGTGACCGCTGAACCCGATCAGGAGCTCGGTCGTCATGGCACGGGATCCGTGCGGACCTTCCGCCCGACCAGTCGAGCGAGGGCGCCCACAGCGGGCACCGCAACCGCGGCGGCCGTACCCAGACCGGCCGATGTGAGTGCTGTCGCCCATCCCACCGGACCGAGCGGTCGGCAGCCGAAGAAGTGGCTGACTCCCGGGGTCTGGACGACCGCCGCCAGCGCCGCGCCCGAGGCCGCACTCGCGCCGACGACCAGCGGGCTCCGCCAGCCCGTGGCGACCGTCTGCCCGAGCTGCGTACCGACCAGCGCGACGAGCGACACGGTGCTCGCCCGGGCCTGCGTTCCGGTCGCCCGAGCGACCAGCCACGCCCCCGTCGCGGACGCCGCGGTGAGCCCGGCGCGGACCAGGATGTCGCGGGTGAGCGCGGCACCAAGCGAGGCATCCGGGCCTTCGCGCAGCAGGGCCTCCGGTGTGGTGTGGGTGGGCGGGCGGACCGCGAGAGCCAGGGCCGGCAGGATGTCGGTGAACAGGTTGACGAGCAGCAGCTGCCGTGCATTCAGTGGCGATCCGCCCGGGGCCAGGAGGCCGGCGCCCAGGGTGAAGGCGATCTCACCGAGGTTCCCTCCGACGAGGAGCGCCACCGACTCCCGCACCGACGCCCACATCGCCCTCCCCTCGACGATCGCGTCGGTGATGGTCTCGATCCGGTCGTCGGTCACCACGACGTCGGCGGCTTCGCGGGCGGCGTTCGTGCCGTACTTGCCGAGCGCGATGCCCGCGTCGGCGAGCCGGATCGCCGGCGCGTCGTTCGTACCGTCTCCGACCATGGCGACGGTGTTGCCGCACGCCTGGTACGCCCCCACGATGCGGACCTTGTGCGCGGGAGTCACCCGGGCGAAGACCGACACCTTCGGCAGGTTCGTCCGCAGTTCGGCGTCACTCATCAGGTCGAGCTCGCCGCCGGTGAGTACGCGCCGACCGTCGAGGATCCCGAGCTCTGCCGCGATCGACTCCGCGGTCGTGGGGTGGTCGCCGGTGAGCATTCCGACGCTCACCCCGGCACTCCGCAGGGTGGACACGGCGTCCGCTGCCGTCGGGCGTACCTGGTCGGCGAGGGCGAGCAGACCGAGGAACTCCAGGCGTTCGACCCGGTCTTCGGTGAGGTCCTGCCGACTGGACGCGGCGCGTTGGGCTACCGCGAGCACGCGGTAGCCTTCGCGGGCGAGCCGGTCCACCTCTGTCTCGATGGCGTCGAGCGCGGCGGCGTCGAGCGGATCCACCGCGCCGCTCCGGCGCCATGACACGCAGCACGGCAGGACCTGTTCCGGTGCGCCCTTGACGACCAGCGCCATCCCGGTGGCGGTTCGCCCCAGGGCGGCGTGGTAGCCCCGGCCGGACTCGAACGGTACGTCGTCGACGAGTTCCCACCCGGCGTCGTCTCCGGGAGCGAGTCCGCCGTGGCGCGCAAGCACGCCTACCTGCGCCGCTGCGTCGACGACCGCGCGGTCGGTGGGATGCGGCTGCGCCCTGCCGTTGACCCGCTCCGGACTCGCCCGGAGACCGGCCGCGAGGATCGCCCGTCCGGACGGGTCCAGTGCATCGACCGGAGCGTCCCGTACGCCGTCAGAGACCCGACGCAGTCGGATCCGGCCCTCGGTGAGGGTCCCCGTCTTGTCGAGCAGCAGCATGTCGACCCGGCCGAGCGTCTCGATCGTTGGCGGGTTCCTGACCAGCGCGTTACGCGACGACAGGCGCCTCGCCGCGGCGAGCTGGGCGACCGTGGCGACTACCGGCAGCCCTTCCGGTACGGCGGCGACGGCCAGGCTGACCGCGGTGCCGAGACTCTGCTCCAGCGGCCGCCCACGCAGGAGCCCGAGGCCGACCAGGCCGGCTGCACTGCCGAGCGCCACCGGGACCGTCGCGCGTACCAGCTTGGTCAACCGCGCCTGGACGCCGCCCTCCGGCCGCTGTCCGCTGGCGGCCGCCGCACTCTTGCCCGCCTCTGTCGCCGGGCCGGTCGCGACGACGACGGCCGCCGCCTGCCCCGCCGCGACCACGGTCCCCGCGTACAGCATGCACGTGCGATCGGCGATGTGCCCCGCCATGCACGGCGCCGGCGACTTGGCGACGAGCTGGGACTCCCCGGTGAGGCTCGACTCGTCGGTCTCCAGGGCGCTCGACTCGACGATCCGGCAGTCGGCGGGAACCGCGTCACCGGCCTGGAGCAGAACGATGTCCCCCACGACGACGGTGTCGGGAGGCACGTCGAGCTCCTTCCCGTTCCGGCGGACGCGGACCGTTGCGGCACTGGCCTCCTCGAGCCGGCGGATCGCCCGATGCGTTCCGACCCGTTGGACGCCCCCGACCAGGGCGTTCAACGCCATCACGGCACCGATCAGTCCGGCGTCGGACACCGAACCGCTCGCGGCCGCGATCCCCGCCCCGGCGGCGAGCGTCGGCGTCAGCGGATTCGCCAGCTCATCCAGGCACGCCTGCGCCAGACCCGGCTCCTCCTGATCGCCGACGTCATGTCGGGAGCTCAGAAGGTCGGCGGCCGCGGCGGGCGAGAGCCCTTCGGGCGAGCTGTCCACCCGCCCGAGTACGGCGTCCACCGTCAGGGCATGCCAGTCCGTGACATCGGCGGGCACGGGCGCGGGCCGCCGGGCGAAAGTGTGGGCCGCCCACGTACCCATGACGAATCCGGCCCCGGACGCGACATTGACGGCCAGGGTGGCCCGCTCGGTCGCTCCCGCCCGGGGTCCCATCAGGGCCAGCAGACCGGCCGTCACCGAACCGTAGGTCGCGAGCAGAGCAGCACGTTGGGAGACGCCCCGCGCGACACCGATCGCGTCGAGAACGAAACACGCCTCGCTCAACCCCGGCCCGCACAGCAGGTCCGCTCCCCAAGGCGGCCGCTGGTCCGGTTCGAGGACACCGATCCCGCAGTCCGCCGCCACGAGCGCCGCCCCCGGGCCAGGTGCGACCAGCGCGACGACCCGCCCCTCGGCCTGCAGTGCGCGGACGGCGGCAGGTAGCCGGCTTCCCGACGACACCACCCGGTCGACCACGAAGCGGCGAGCCAGGCCGCTTCCCCGCCCGGCGATCACCAGCTCGCCCGCCGACCGGGCGGCCGTGACCAACGCGTCGGCCAACGGGGACACCTCGGGTTCGGCGGCAGTGACCGCGACCAGCCGGCTCTTCCTGAACAGGCCGAGGACGACCGCCCCACGCCTGCGTACCTGCCGGACCGCGGCCGCCGCCGCCTCGGTCTCCTGGGGAGCCACGGTCGCGAGGGGACGGAGGATCCACTCGCCCTGCCGGCGTACGGCGGTCGGGTCGCTCGGATCGAGCATGGCGTCGACCCGGGCCCGCAACCTCGCCGCCTTGGCCGAGACGTTCGGGTTCTCGCCGTTTGGGTCCTGGCCTTTCGGGTCTGCCTGGTCGTCCAGCCGTACGACGGGACCGCAGGCGTACCTCCCGGTGAGCAGTACGCGGGAGTCGACCACCACGGTGTCCACCCGGTCGAGCCGGCGCAGGACGCTGCCGTCGAACGGCACCACGCCCCGGTCGGCGAGGACCCGACCGAGGTGGGCGGCGAACGCCTCCCTGGTGACGGTGGTCGCCTTGGGCATCGCCGACACAAGGATCGACAGGGGACGCCGAACGCCACCGCTGGCCAGGCACGCCATGGACGCGCCCACGAGACCGGCCAGTCCGGCGCGGTCCTCATGGCGTTCCACCGATCCTGGGGGCATCGCGACCCGGGCCCGAAAGTCCACCGCAGCGGTCCGGTGGTCACCCGGTCGCGCGGAAAGGTCGGGCTCCCGCTCCGTCCAGACTCGGCGGCGCGCCGCGGCCTCCCGCGCCAGCGACAGCCTGGCCGCCGCGTCGACGACCAGACCCGCCGGACTCTGCGCGAGCCCCTGCGCCACGGCGCCGGCAAGGGCCAAGGTCAGACCGGCTGCCGACGGGCCGAGCACCGACTCGATGGCCCGCCGGACCCGGGGTGTCGACGCGACGAGTGTGGGCAGGACGGCGATCTCCGCCCGGAGGCGCGGGGCCCGTACCAACCGCCCGAGTACACCGACACCAAGACCGGCCAGATCGGTGGCGAAGGCCACAAGGTGGCGTTGCTCCGCTTCGCGGTCGGCGGGATGCACCGGCCGGTCGGGAAAGCCTTCGTCACCCAGCCCGTACCGATCCTCCACCTCCTCGATCGTCGCGACCAGATCGCCAAGGTCGACCGCATCCCCCGTGCAGGCGGCGATCACCCGGCCGAGCACGGCGTTCACCGCAACCCAGCTCACTCCGGGGCGACGGACCAGCGCCGCCTCGACGTCGCGAGCCGCCTGCTCGCTGCCAGGCCGGTCGATCCCTCGCATCTCGACATGCGCGCGACCATTGCCGACCCAGATCCGCCGGGACTTTCGGGCATGGCGTACGGACGGCTGGGAAGCAGACACCCTCGACCCCTTCCTCAGTGGTGGAAAGTCGAGGTGTCGCGTCCCACCCGCGGCATCGGTGCCTCCAACTGGTCGAGGAAACCCACGGCGTCCTTGATGTCGGCCACCAGCAGGTGCGCGAGGTCCATCGACACCCCGTTGCGGACGACGACCCGCATGACGATGGTGTCCTGCAGGTCGGCCGGCAACGGATACGCGGGGACCAGCCAGCCACGTTCGCGCAGCTTGTTCGACACGTCGTAGAGATCCCAGCGGCGCGCCGGCCCGGCCTGCCGCCAGACCACCACAGGCAGATCGGTGCCGTCCCCCACAACGTCGAACCGTCCGAGACCGGCGAGCTCCTTCGCGAGGTACGCCGCGACCTCCCGGCAGGACTCCTGCACACGGGTGTAACCGGTCCGCCCCAGCCGGAGCAGGTTGTAGTACTGCAGGAGGACCTGTGCCCCTGGCCGGGAGAAGTTGAGGGCGAAGGTCGCCATGTCCCCACCGAGGTAGGACACCCGGAACACCAGATCGTCCGGTACGAGGTCCCGCTCCCGCCACACGACCCAGCCGAGGCCGGGATAGACGAGGCCGAACTTGTGTCCCGACGTACTGATCGAATGGACGCGGGTCAGCCGGAAGTCCCAATCCAGGTCGGGTTGGAGAAACGGCGCGACGAAACCGCCGGAAGCGGCGTCGACGTGGATCGGAATGTCGAGCCCCGTGCGGTGGTGCAGCTCGTCCAGCCCGGACGCGATGTCCGCGACAGGTTCGTAGGCGCCGGTGTACGTGACGCCGAGCACAGGTACGACACCGATGGTGTTCTCGTCCACCGCGTCAAGGACGCCTTGCGCGGTGAGGCTGGGCCGCTCCTCGGTGACCGGCACGTATCTCGGCTCCACGTCCCAGTAGTTGGCGAACTTCTCCCACACCACCTGGACCGCGGAGCTGAAGACGATGTTGGGTGTCGCGGTCGACTTCTGCGCGGCCCGGCGGGACCGTTGCCAGCGACGCTTCAGCGCCAGTCCGGCGAGCATGCACGCCTCAGACGAGCCGACCGTCGAGACACCCATCGTCCGGCGTGGTTCCGGGCAGTGCCACAGGCCGGCGATGATGTGGGCGCAGCGCTCCTCGATCGCCGCCGTCATGGGGTACTCGTCCTTGTCGATCATGTTCTTGTCCGCCGACTCCGCGTAGAGTTGCCGCGCCTGCGGCTCCATCCACGTGGTCACGAACGTCGCGAGATTCTGTCGGGCATGGCCGTCGAGCAGAAGCTCGTCGTGGATCACCTGGTACGCCGTGTCCGGCAGCATCTCCCGTTCGGGCAGGCGGTCGCGTGGGACGCTCTCCTCACCCGCACGGGTGAAGAGCGGGTTGACGTCGATGTTTTCGCGTTGCCCATGACGGTTTGCGTGCGGTAATGCCACGCCCGTCTCTTACCACAGGCTGGATCTGGCGAATCGGCGTGCGATCTGGTTGGCGAGGACGAGCAGGATGAGGCCTACGACGGAACGGAAGAGTCCGATTGCTGCGGCGTAGGAGATCTGTGGTACGGCGGCGGCGAGGCCGA